>JBBQZM010000046.1:0-21007 GCA_038207685.1 Burkholderiales bacterium | reverse complement strand
CGACGCTGCGGGCTCATGCCCGCGAGGAGGAGCAACGCCGCCAGCGTGCGCCAGTGCGGCTCAATCGGGTGCGTAGCGCTGTCACCCAAGAGGTGAAGGTGGTCGTGGGTGCGAAAGCTAGAATTCATGCGGTGTAGCCAGCGGAGACAAGCGGTCAACTGCGGTTTCTAGGATCATGGTCGTGGACGCGTTGTGCAAAGACCCATGCTGCCACGACCGGCAACAACCGGTAGCGGCCGCAGCGGGCGCCGCACCGGGCGCCGCATCAGCGCAGGAGTTCGACCCGGTTGCGGCCGTTGCGCTTGGCCTGGTAGAGCGCGGCGTCGGCGCTGTGTACCAGCGAGGCCGAGCCGCCGCCGGCCAGCGCCACGGTGGCGCCGACGCCGATGCTCACGCTCAGTGGGTGGCCGCCCTCGACGATGCCGTTGGTGTCGGTGTTCTGAATCGCGCGGCGGATCACCTCGGCGATCTCCAGTGCGCCTGCAGCGGCCGTGCCGGGCAGCACCACCGCAAACTCCTCGCCGCCATAACGCGCCGCCATGTCGCCGGCGCGGCGCACGTTGTCGCGTATGGTGCGGCCGATCAGCGCCAGGAAAGCGTCGCCGACCTGGTGGCCGAAGCGATCGTTCAGCGGCTTGAAGTGGTCGACGTCGATCATCAGCAGCGACAGCGGTGTGGCGTCGCGCAGCGCGCGGTACCACTCCTTGTGCAGTGTGGCGTCGAACTGGCGGCGGTTGGGCAGGCCGGTGAGGGCATCGGTGGAGGCCAAAGCCGACAGCTCGGCATTGACCTTGCCCAGCGAGTCCTCGGCCAGCTTGCGCTGGTCGGCGTCGCGCAGCGTCACCAGGTAGTCGCCCAGGCCGTTGCCGGGCGGCAGTGAGGCCACACGGGCTTCCACCCACACCGTGCGGCCGTCATGGCGCAGCACGCGGAACAGGTCGGGCACGCTGCTGCCGCGTTGCGCGGTGCGGGTGAAGTGACGGGCGATGAAAGCGGCGCGGTCCTCGGGTGCAAACAGCTCGGCCAGGGTGTGGCCGTAGAGGTCGGCCGGCTGGCAGGCCAGTAGCGTGCTGGTGGCCGGTGAGGCATAGCGGACCGCCAGGTCGGCATCGACCGCGACGATGAGGTCGATCGAGTGCTCGGCGAGCAGCTTGAAACGCAAATCGGCCACCGCGGCGCTGCTGCGGCGCTCGGCCCCGGCGCGACGTTCGGGCATATCGGGCTGGCGCGGCGCGGCATGCGCCAAAGGCGCGCGGCGGTCGCGGCGCTGGAACACCAGTAAGCGGCCGTCGGCCAGCCGCATCGAGGCCATCTGCGAGGAGGGCGGCAACACGCCCGCGGCGTTGCGTTCGGGTTCGCTGCCAGCCTCCAGCGCCAAGGGCCGCACCTGGCCGCTGCCCGTGGCCAAACCGAGCGACACACCGAAGCCGTCCAGCAAGCTGGCCAGCGTTTGCAGATCGGCTTCGCTCAATCCCTCGCTCAAGAACAGCCCCTTGTGTGGTGGTCTACGGTCGTGTCAGTCGGTCTGTCGCGCCAGCGCCGGAAACCACCGCCACCACAGCAGCACCACGACGGCGGTGCCCACGCCTCCCCAGACCACCGATGCTACAGGCCCCAGCAGGGCCGCCGTGGCGCCGGATTCAAATTCGCCCAATTGGTTGCTGGCACCGATGAAGACACCGTTGACGGCACTGACCCGCCCGCGCATCGCATCCGGCGTGGCCAGTTGCACCAGGGTCTGGCGGATGACCACGCTGACCATGTCGGCCGCCCCCGAGGCCGCCAACGCCAGCATCGACAGCCACAGGCTGCGCGACAAGCCGAATACCACCATGGTGGCGCCAAACGCCGCCACCGCGCCCAGCAGCCAGGCGCCGCTGCGGCGCTGTACCGGCCAGCGCGACAGGGCCAGCGACATCAGCAGCGCGCCGGCCGCCGGTGCCGCCCGCAGCAGGCCCAGGCCCCAGGGTCCGGTGTGCAGGATGTCGCGGGCGAAGATTGGCAGCAGTGCGGTGGCGCCGCCCAGCAGCACCGCAAACAAGTCCAGCGACACCGCGCCCAGCACCACCGGCCGCTGCCAGATGAAGCCCAGGCCGGCCAGCAGCGAGGCCGCTGACATCGGCTCGCGCAGCAGCGCCACCGGCCGGGGCCGCAAGCGCAGCACGGCCCAGCAGGCGGTGGCAAAGCCGGCAGCGCAGATGCCGTAGACCAGCGCCGCACCGGCGGCGCCGGCCGGCGCCGAGCCGGGCACCAGCCAGCCGCCGGCCAGCGCCGGGCCGGCGGCATACAGCGCGCCGCCGAGCGCCGGCCCGGCGATGACCGCGCCCTGCAAGGCGGTGGCCGACAGCGCCAGGGCCTGCGCCAGCCGGTCCAGCCCGACCAGCTGTGGCAACAGCGCCTGCGAGGCCGGCATCTGAAACGACCGCAGCGCACCCAGCGCCACCGACACCGCCAGCAGTGCGCCGCGGCTCATCCAGCCGGCGCCCGATGCGAAGGCCAACACCAGCGCGATCAGCGCCTGCAGCGCCAGCACAGTGGCCAGCAGGCGGCGGCGGTCGTGGCGGTCCACGCTGTGGCCGGCGGGCAAGGCCAGCAGCAGCGCCGGCACAAACTGCGCCAGCCCGACCAGGCCCAGGTCCCAGGCGCTGCCGGTCAGGTCGTACATCTGCCAGCCCAGCGCCACCATCAGCATCTGGCCGGCGGCGGTGCTGGCCAGCCGCGAGGCCCAGTAACGGCGGAAGTCGGGCAGCTTCAGCAGCGCCGGTTCAGCCGACATCGTCGTCTTCTTCGAGCTGCTGCAACTGCACCAGGCGCTGGTAGATGCCATCGGGTATGGCCATCAGCTCGGCATGGCGGCCGCGCTCGGCGATGCGGCCGTGGTTCATCACGATGATCTGGTCGGCCTCGCGCACAGTGGCCAGTCGGTGGGCGATGGCCAGCACCGTGACGCGGCCGCGCAGCGCAGTCAGCGCCTGTTGCACATGGCCCTCGGTCTCGCTGTCGATGTGCGCGGTGGCCTCGTCCAGCAGCAGGATGCGCGGGCTGCCGGCCAGTGCACGCGCCATCGCGATCAGCTGTTTCTCGCCCACCGACAAGCGTGCGCCGCCTTCGCCCAGCGGCGTGGCGTAGCCCTGCGGCAGGGCGCTGATGAAGCCATGGGCATGGGCGGCGTGGGCGGCGGTTTCGATCGCCGCATCGTCCAGCCCGCGGCCCATGGCGATGTTCTCGCGCGCGCTGGCGGCCAGCAGAAAGGGCTCTTGCGGCACCAGGCCGACGGCGCGGCGGAAATCCTGGTCGCCCAGGCTGTGCAACGGCTGGCCGTCGATCGCCAGCGTGCCGGGCGCCGCCGGGTAAAAGCGCAGCAGCAGCGACAGTAGCGTCGTCTTGCCGCTGCCAGTGTGGCCGACGATGCCGATGAACTGGCCGGCGGCAATCTCCAGATCCAGGCCGTGCAATATGGGCTGGCCGGGCTGGTAGCCGAAGTGCAGGTCGCGCACCGAGATGCTGCCGGCGGTGACGCTGCCGGCGCCACTGGGCGGCGGCGGCAGTGGCTCGTCAAGCAAGGTATTGACCCGCGCTGCCGCCACCATTGCCTGCTGCAATTGCGAGAACTGCATGGTGATCTGGATCAGCGGCTCGACCACGCGGGCGATGTAGCCAACAAAGGCATAGAGCACACCCACTTCCAGCGCCGACAGGCCGCCGCCACTGCCATCGCCCGCGCGCAGGCCGTAAGCGCCGATCACCGCCGCCAACAAGGCCACGTTGAGGAAGTCCAGCGCCGGCCGCAGCAGCCAGGCATTGGCGCGCAGTTCCTGCCGGCGCGAGTTGTAGTGCTGGGCGTTGGTGTCGGCAAAACGCTGGCTGAAGCGGCCGGCGGCACCGCTGGCCTGCACCACCGCCATGCCGGCGATCGATTCGGCGGCCTGGGCATTGATGTCGCTGCGCAGTGCCCGGGTGCGTGCCACTGCCGGTGCCGACAAGCGCTGGTAGAGCCAGACGATGGCCACCACCGCGGGCACCAGCATGGCGACGATGAGCATCAGCCGCCAGTTCAGCAGCGCCATGCTGAACATCATGATGACCAGCATGATCAGGCTGTCGAGCATCACGAACAGCAGCTGCACATACAGCGTCTTGACCGCCTCGGTGTCGTTGGTGATGCGGCTGACCAGCGCGCCGGTGATGGCGCGGTCGAAGAAGGCCATCGGCAGCCGCAGCACATGGCCGTAGACCTGCTCGCGCAGCCGCTGCACCGAGCGCATCGCCACGCCGGCCAGCCGCACCAGCTGGACGTAGCGCAGCGCATTGGCCAGCCAGCCGGCCAGCAGCGCGCCACCCAGCAGGCCGGCAATCGCGCCCAGCTCGGCGTTGCGCGGCAACAGGTAGCGGTCGATGAAGACCTTGCCCAGCAGCGGACCCAGCGCCTCCAGCCCGGCCGCCAGCACCAGCCACAAGGCTGCGGTGCGCAGCGTGGCCAGATCGGGCGCGGCGCTGCGCACCAGCAGGGCCAGCGCGGCGCGGCGCTCGCCCGGCGGGCGCTGTGCGCCGCCCGGATCGGGGTTGTTCACTGCACACCTCCGCGCGCAGGGCGCTGCGGTGTTCGCGCTGGGCAGCGGCTCATGGCGTGGCCTCCAGCGTGGCTTCCAACTGCTGCACCCGCCACTGGGTGGCATACCAGCCCGCATGGCCATCGGGCCGCACCAGCGCCAGCAGTTCGCCATGGCGGCCGCGCTCGGTGACTTCGCCATGGCGCATCACCAACACCTGGTCGGCGTCCATCACCGTGGCCAGCCGGTGGCTGACGATCAACACCGTGCGGCCATGCCGTTGCTGGCGCAGGCCGGCCAAGATGCGGGCGGCGGTGCCGGTGTCAACAGCGGACAGCGCGTCGTCGAGCAGCAGCAGCGGTGCGTCGGCCAGCAGCGCGCGGGCGATCGCCACCCGTTGCCGCTGGCCGCCCGACAGCGTGATACCGCGCTCGCCCACCGGCGTGTCATAACCCTGCGGCAGCCGCTGGATGTCGTCATGCACCACCGCCTGGCGGGCAGCGGCCTCGATCTGCGCCCGCGTGGCATCGGGCCGCGCCAGCGCGATGTTCTCAGCCACCGTGGCCGAGAACAAAAAGGCTTCCTGCGGCACCCAGGCGATGCCACGACGCAGCGCGGCCAGTTGGTAGTCGGCCAGCGGCTGGCCGGCCCAGTTGATGTCGCCCTGCTCGGCCGTCCATTGGCGCAGCAGCAGCTTGACCAGCGTGCTCTTGCCGGCGCCGGTGGGCCCGACCAGGCCCAGCGTCTGGCCGGCCGGCAGGTCGAGATCGATGCCGGCCAGCGCCGGCTGCGTGCTGCCGGGGTAGCTGAAACGCAGGTCGCGGGCGCGCAGGGCGCCGGTCGGCACATCGGCCAGTGTGCCGTGGTCGTCCACCGTCAGCGCCTCGTCCAGCACCGGCCCCAGCCGGGCCCAGGCGGCGCGGCCGCGCTCAAGCAGCGACAGCACCCAGCCGGCGGCAAACATCGGCCAGATCAGCTGGCCCAGGTAGAGGCCGAAGCTGGTGAGCTGGCCCACCGTCATCTCGTCGCGCCAGACCAGCCAGCCGCCAAAACCCAGCGACAAGGCCATGGCCGCGCTCAGCGTCAGGCCCACCGCAGGCTCGTAGGCGGCCTCCCAGCGCTGCGCCTCGTAGCTGCGCGCCGAGGCCTCGCCGGCCAGCCGGCCGAACTGCGCTGTGCTTTGCCCGGTGAGCCCCAGCGCACGCAAGGTGCGCAGGCCCGACACCGACTCCTGCACCTGGTCATTGAGCGCGCCAAACGCATCCAGCGCCCGGCGCGAGGCCAGATGCAGGTGGCGCGAGATCCACCAGAACGACAGCGCCATCGCCGGGAACGGCAACAGCACCACCAGCGCCAGCCGCCAGTCGACGCCCAGCGTCATCGCCGCCACCACCAGCAGCAGCGTCAGCGTGCCGTCGAAGCCGGCCAGCATGGCCTCGCCGGCGGCCATCTCCACCGCATCGACATCGTTGGTGGCCAGCGCCATCAGGTCGCCGGTGCGCCGGGTCTGGTAAAAGCGCGGCCCCTGCTGGGCCAGGCGTTGGTAAAGCTGCACGCGCAGATCCACGCCAAGCCGGAAGGCGGTGGCGAACAACTGCAGCCGCCAGGCCACGCGCAGGCCGTAGATCGCCGCGCCGGCGGCCAGCAGCCAGCCGATCTCCCGCCACAGCTGTGCACCGCTGAGTTGGCTGGCCACCAGGCCATCGACCATGTGGCCAATCTGCCGCGGCAGCCAGATGCCCAGCAGCGCGATGGCGGCCAGCATCACGCCCGACGACGCATAGGCGCGCCAATGGCGAAGCACAAAGCCACCGATCAGGCGGGCCAGGGTCATGGTCGTGGATGGGGCGACAGGCGCCGGGGCAGGGGTTGGGGCCGCAGGCGCGGGCGCAGGAGTGTACGGCCGCAGGCGGCCGCATTCGGCAGCACGCCGCGGCCTCGGCCGGATCAGTCGCGGATGTCGGCGATCGGTTCCTGGCCGAAGTCGGGGCGGTCCAGCCGGGCCAGCAACTGCCTGGCGCAGTCGGCAGGGCTCAGCAGCTGGCCGGCGGCATGCAACTGGGCAAAGCGCTCACGCTCGGGGAACAGCGCTGCATCGGCGCCGCGCAGCTGGGCCTGCATGTCGGTATCGATCACGCCCGGGGCGATAGCGACGATGCGCGCGCCCTTGGGCAGCGCCGCTTGCTCCAGTGCCACCGCGCGGCTGAAGTGGTCCATGCCGGCCTTGGCGGCGCAGTAGGCGGCGCTGCCGGCCATCGCCCGCCGGCCCAGGCCCGAGCTGATGTTCATGATGCGGCGCGCGCCGGGCCAGCGGGCCGGGTCGGCGGTGGCGGCGAGGAAGGCGCTGGTCAACAACAGCGCCGCTTCCAGGCCGGCACGCATCGCCGTGCTCAATTCGGCCAGCGGCACCTGGCCCAGCGGCGCGGGTGTGCCCACCACGCCGGCGTTGTTGATCAGCGTGACGCTGGCCAAGGTGTTGCCGTCCTGGGCGGCCAGCCAATCCTGCAGGCGCTGGGCAGCGGCGGGTGCATCGCACAGGTCCAGCGTCCACTGCTCGAGCCGCGCGCCAGCCTGCTCGGCCTCGGCCTGCAGTTCGGCGTTGCGCTGGCGGGCGATGCCCAGCACCTGGTGGCCGGCCTGCAGCCGTTGTGCGACGAGCGCGGCGCCCAGGCCGCGGGAAGAACCGGTGATGATGCTGAGGTGGGATGTCATGGCCGCGAGCATACCGAGCCTGGTGTCTTGGTGCTTGACGGCACTGCCCGGCGCCGGATCAAGGCCGCTGCGCCTCGGCCGCACGACAATCACGGCCATGATGAAACACCCCTTTCTGCTGGCGCTGTCGGCCGGCTTGCTGATCGTGCTGCTGGCCTTTGCCGCGCCGCTGTGGCATCTGGTTCGCGGCGGCAGCGGCGGCGGCGATGCGGCTGCGCCGGTCCAAGGCCTGCCGTGGCAGGCGCAGGCCGGGCCCGACGGCACGCTGCAGGTCTTTGGCCTGGTGCTCGGCCGCGACACCTTGGCCGATGCCCAGATCAAGCTGGGCGACGGCCTGCGTGTAGCGCTGGTGGCCCGGCTGGGCGAAGTGGGCGCGCTGGAAGCGCTGGCCGATCCCTTCCTGGCGGGCTTCGTCTCAGGCCGGCTGGTGCTGGCCTTCGACGCGCCGGCTGCCAGTCTGCAAGGCTGGCGCGCCCGGGCCCCGCGCTCCGAGCCGATGGACGGCGGCGTGCGGCGCTTCCAGTTGCTGGCCGCCGACCTGCCGGAGGCGCTGCGCGTACCGCTGGCCGGGCTGAGCTTTGTACCGACGGTGCGCTTGAGCGAGCAAGACCTGCAGCAGCGCTTTGGCGCGCCGGCCGAGGCCTTCAGCCAGCCCGGCGGTGCCCGGGTGCTGCTGTATCCCGCGCTTGGCCTGGCCGCTACCGTGGGCACCGGCAGCCGTGGCGTGCTGGAGTACGTGGCGCCGGGCAACTTCGAGCAGCGGCTGGGCCGGCCGCTGCGGGCGGCGGCCGCCGCGTCGGCGCCGGGCTGAACGCAGGCGGCTGCGCCGCTTCAGAACGGCGGCGCGCTGTCGAAGCGCTGGTCGCCGGTCAACGCGTCATCCCAGGCCAGCGAGCAGGCATGCAGCAGCAGCCTGGGCGCGGCCATGGCCCAGGGTGGCGGCGCATACAGCGCATCACCCAGGATCGGGTGGCCGATGGCCGCCAGGTGCACGCGCAACTGGTGGGTGCGGCCGGTGACGGGTACCAGCGCCAGTCGGCTGCTGCCGGCGGCGGCATCGCGCGACAGCACCTGCCAGCGGGTGAGCGAAGGCTTGCCCAGCGTTGCGCTGACCTGCTGGCGCGGCCGGTTCGGCCAATCGGCGGCCAGCGGCAGGTTGATCTCGCCGCTGTCCTCGCGCAGCAGGCCGTGCACCACGGCCTCGTAGCGCTTGTGCATGCGCCGCTGCTCGAACAGCATCGACAGCTGGCGCTGCATGACCGGGCCGCGGCCGAACAGCACCAGACCCGAGGTGGCCATGTCCAGCCGGTGCACCACCAGCGCGTCGGGCCAGCGGGCCAGCATGCGGCTGGCCAGGCAGTCGGCAAGCCCGGGCCCGCGCCCGGGCACACACAGCAGTCCGGCGGGCTTGTCGGCCACCAGCATTCGGCTGTCCTCGTACACCAGTTGCAGTGGCTGCATGGGGAACGGTTGGAGCGGTTGGAACGGCGGGGGCAGGGCGACGGGATCCACCGCCCGCAGCATAGCCAGGTGCTGATACGAAACGGTACATCGTGATACCGCAGCGACAGGACGCGGTCGGCCGCGCCGGCCAGCATAGAGGCCTGTTCAATCCCTTCTCAAAGGCGCATCCCATGAAAAACTGGCTCAACACCTGGCAACGCCGCACCCTGGCCGGCTTGGCCGCCACTGTCTTGCTGCTGGGCGGCCTGGCCGCCTGCTCGCACCAGCGCCACAGCGGCCCGATGAGCGAGGCCGACATCGGCGAGCTGCGGGCCAAATTCATCGATCGCGCGGCCGGCAAACTGGACCTGGACGCTGCGCAGAAGACTCGCCTGGCCGTGCTGGCCGACACGCTGCAGGCCCAGCGTGCCGCGCTGCTGGCCGGTGGCGGCGACCCGCGCAGCGAGTTGAAGGCCCTGGTGGCCGGGCCAACCTTCGACCGCGCGCGCGCCCAGTTGCTGGTAGAGGACAAGACCGCCGCGTTGCGCGACAAGGCGCCAGCCGTGGTGGTGGCGATGGCCGACTTCTATGACGGCCTGCGGCCCGAGCAACAGCAAGCGCTGCGCGAGCTGATGTCGCGCGGGCGCGGCCACCGCTGGGGCCGCGACTGAGCGCTGCACAGGCGCTGAGCCACTTCAGGCGGGTGCTGGCCTCTGGCCGGTTGCCCGCCCATGCGACCATCGCGCCATGCACCGCATCCTGCTGATCGACGATGACGAGCACCTGGCGGGTCCGCTGGCGACCTACCTGCGGCGCTTCGACTTCGAGCTGCAGGCGGCGCAGCGGCCCAGCGACGGGCTGGCGCTGCTGGCCGACGGCGGCTTCGACGCGGTGATCCTTGACGTCATGCTGCCCGAGATGGACGGCTTCGAGGTCTGCCGCCGCATCCGCCATTCGGCCAGCCCGGTCAGCGACATCCCGGTGCTGATGCTCACCGCGCGTGGTGAGCTCAGCGACCGCGTGGTCGGGCTGGAACTGGGCGCCGACGACTACCTGCCCAAGCCCTTCGAGCCGCGTGAGCTGGCCGCCCGGCTGCAGACCATCTTGCGCCGGGCGCGGCCTGGCCAGGCCGTCTCCGCTGCCACAACATCGACGCTGCTGGCCTTCGACGGCCTGCGCATCGACACCGAACGCCGGGAGGTGATGCGCCTGGGCGAGGTGGTGTCGCTGACCGGCACCGAGTTCGAATTGCTGCTGCTGCTGGCGCGCGAGCCGCAGCGCGTGTTCCATCGCGACGAGATCCTCAACCGCCTGCGCGGGCGCGATGCCGAGCTGTACAGCCGGGCGGTCGACCTGCTGGTCAGCCGCTTGCGCCGCAAGCTGGCGCCGCTGGACGCCATCAAGACGCTGCGCAATGCCGGTTATGCGCTGGCCTTGGGCCGCAGCGCAACATGACGGACAGCGACACCAGCGCTGCGGAGACGCCCTGGCGGCGCGGCCTGCGCCAGCCGCTGCGGCGTTTGCTGGGCCACTCGCTGAAGGCCAGACTGGTACTGATGTTCCTGCTGCTGGCGCTGGGCACCACACTGGTTTTTGTGGCCGGCACACGCGCCCTGCTCGCCACCGGCTGGCGCGAACTCGCGCGGCCGCTGGTGGCCGACTATGTCGATCGCCTGGCTGCGGAGATCGGCAACCCGCCCGACCTGGCGCGCGCCCGTGCACTGGTGCAGCGCCTGCCGCTGGCCATCCGCATCGACGGACCGCAGCGGCGCTGGGACTCCCACCCGCAGCGCGACGACCACGGCCCGCATGACTCGCAGTGGCAAGCGATGCTGGAGCGCCGCAGCGCCGACGGCCACCGTATTCGCTTCGGTGTCGGCGACTGGCGTTGGGAGCAGCGCCCGCGCTGGTTTGGCGGCGCCACACTGGCCACGCTGCTGGCGCTGACGGCGCTGGCCTTTGCCTACGTGCGGCGGCTGCTGCGGCCGCTGGAGGCGATCCGCGCCGGCACCCGGCGCTACGGCGCCGGCGATTTCTCGCAGCCCATCGCGCTGCGCCAGCGCGACGAGCTGGGCGAACTGGCGGTGCAGGTCGATGCCATGGCGGCCAGCCTGCGGCACATGCTCGACGGCCAGCGTGGCTTGCTGCTGGCCATCAGCCACGAGCTGCGCTCGCCGCTGACCCGCGCCCGCCTGCATGCCGAACTGCTGGACGAGGGCGCCGAGCGCGCGGCGCTGCTGCGCGACCTGGGCCAGATGCGCGACCTGATCAGCGACCTGCTCGAAGGTGAGCGCCTGGCCGGCGGTGCTGCGGCACTGCAGCGCGAGGCGCTGGACCTCAATGCGCTGGTGCGCGAACTGGTGGCCACGCAATTTGCCGGCCGCAACATCACGCTGGCGCTGGACGTCGCGCTGCCGCCGCTGTGGCTGGACCGCGCGCGCCTGCAGTTGCTGCTGCGCAACCTGCTGGACAACGCGCTGCGCCACGGCGGTGGCACGCCGGTGCTGCTGCGCACGGCCGCTGCCGCGGACGCCGAGGCGGGCGGCTGGACGCTGAGCGTGCGGGATCACGGCCCGGGCGTGGACGCCGCGGCGCTGCAGCGCCTGGGCGAGCCCTTCTTCCGACCGGATGCTGCCCGCACGCGCAGTACCGGCGGCGTCGGGCTGGGCCTGCACCTGTGCCGCCAGGTGGCGGCCTCGCACGGTGGCACGCTGGTGCTGCGCGATGCCGCGCCGGGGCTGGAGGTCAGCCTGTGCTTGCCGGCGCTGGCGGCCGTGCGGCCAGCGTGATGTCGCCGTACCAGGCCTCTAACTGCGTCTTCAGCGCATCGGCGTCGGTGAGCACGCCCACGCCGATGATCGCACCCGGCGTTTCGCCAAACACACGCCGGTAGTCGGCCACCACATCGCGCTGGTAGTTCAGCCAGCGCCCGGCACGCTGCGCGCCGGACTCCACCGTCAGGTACTGGATGCGGCTGCTGCGGTGGTTGGCATGCACCGACTCCTGCGCATGCTGGCCGCCGTCCCAGACATACATCAGCGTGGCATAAGGCAGGCGCTGGCCAGTGAACAACTCGACCTGCTCGTAGAACAGCCGATCGCGCAGCGACAGCCGGCGGTCGTCGCCGTCGAAGGCCAGGATCAGCCGCGCCGGGCAGTCGTCGAGGGCGGCCTGGGCCACGTTGGCCTGTTCCGGTGCCTCGCGTACGCGCCAGCTGAACCGCAAGTCGCCAAAGGCCGACGGGTCGATGTGTACCGCGCAACGCAAGCCGGTGGCCGACGAGGAGGCCAGCGCATGCAAGACCTGGCGCTGGCCATCTCGCGCCACCGCATAGCGGGTACGTCGCACGTCGCGCCGCAGCGCATAGGGCTGCCAGCCGGCGGGTGCGCTGCCCGGTGCGGCGCTGGAGAAGGGCAGCACCTGCTGGGCCGGTGGGTGGCTGGCCGCGACGGCCAAGGGCGCGTCGTTCTCGGGCCGCAGGCTGGCGCAGCCGCTGAGGCCAGCCACGCCGACCAGACCGAGCCTGGCCAGCCAGGCGCGGCGGCTGGTAGCGACTGGCGCGGCGGCCGGGGAGTGATCAACACATGTCATGCCAGTGGGCACCAGGTGGCGGTGGTGGTGGCAAAAATGCTAATCGAAGCGTCGTGTCAAGACACTCCCTGCTTGCCCGGGGTCGCGCCCCGGCAAGCGATGCTGAAACTCAGTGGTAGGAACGGTCGAGCGAGCGCATCGCGGCAGCCCGCAGATCGGCGGAAAAGCCGGGATCGCTGTGCTGGATGCGGTTGGCCCAGGCCATCACTTCCTCTGCGGTGCGCGGCTCTTCCTGGGGCAGGCTGAGCTGCCAGCGGTCGAGGCGACGCAACAGGTTGATCAGCCAGGCGGCCATGGCGCCGAACCACTGCGAGCCGCGGGGAATCGTCAGGCGAGCCGGCCGGCCGAAGGTCATTGAAGCACTTTTCACGGGAATACTCCTTGGCGTTGCGCAACCCTGAATGGGCTGATGTTGCAGTGCAGTATAGGGTTTTCCCTAGATTCATGTGCTGAGCTGGTTCTTTTGAAACTTGACATTCATCACGCACTGTTGTCTGTTGTGCACGCATTCGCTGTCGGCGGCTTGCAGCCCATCCGCCGGCTTGACCGCCGAGGGCGGTCGCCGCACACTGAACGCTCCACCCCGCCGACTGAGAGGAGCGTGCCATGACCCAGACCGCCATTGCCTCCTTGTCGGTTCGCCTGCACTGAGCAAGCGCCCGGCGGGCGACTTGCAGCGCCCGCCCACCTGCTTCGGCCACTGAGGTCGAGGCCCGTCCGGTCAAGCACCGGCACCGGGCCAAGCGGCGATTCCGACATCTGAGCCCCTGTTGCGGCATGCGCTTTGCGTTGCTGCTGTCGGCCTTGTGCGCCTGCCCGGCGCCGTGGCCCTGGAGACTGCCCGGACAGGCTGCCCGACGCTGCGCGACGGGCAGCACCGGTGTCGAGGAAACCTGATCCATGAACGAAGCTATCGACTTCGCTGCCTTGATTGCCATCGGCTTGAGCCCGGCGATGCAGGCGCAACTGGCCTGTGGTGTGGCCAACCCGCAAGACCGGCCGATGCGACTGATGGCCGTGCAGCGGGATCACTTGCTGCTGCACGATGTCCACCAGCCGCATCGTGCCCAGGTCAGCGGCGCTTTGCAGCGCGAATTGCAAGCCCAGGGCGAGGCCTTGGCGGTGGGTGACTGGGTGTTGGCCCGGCCGCTGGCACCGGGCGGCTGCAGCATCCACTGCCGGCTGTTGCCCAGCAGCCGCATCCGGCGGCGCACCAGTGCTGGCGGTCGCGCCCAAGACAACCGCGCCAGCAGCCAGCGGCAGGTGCTGGTGAGCAATGTCGACACCGCGCTGCTGGTGATGGGCCTGGACCATGACTTCCAGCTTCGTCGTCTTGAGCGCTACCTGGCCCTGGTGCAACTGGCGGGTGTCGAGGCGGTGCTGGTGCTGAGCAAGGCCGACCTGGTGCCGCCCGAGTTGCTGGCCAGGCGACTGGCCGCGGCCGCCGCGCTGCTGCCCTCGCCTGCGCCTGCGCTGGCGCTGGACTTGCGCCAGCCCAGCGTGGCGCGGGCGCTGGCGCCCTGGTTGCAGCCGGGGCGCACCTTGGTGCTGCTGGGCAGCAGCGGCGCCGGCAAGAGCACGCTGGCCAACAGCCTGCTGGCGGCGCACAGCGGCGCGTCGGCGCAGCACACCGGCGCGGTGCGCCTGGACGACAGCCGCGGTCGCCACACCACCACGGTGCGCCAGTTGCTGCCGCTGCCCGGCGCGGCCTGCCTGATCGACACCCCCGGACTGCGTGCATTGCGGCTGGATCTGGACGATGCCGAAGTGCTGGACAAGGCCTTCAGCGATGTGGCCCGTCTGGCACCGCTTTGCCGCTTTCGCAACTGCCGTCACCTGCAGGAGCCCGGCTGCGCAGTGCGTGAGGCGGTGGACGCTGCCCGCTTGAACAACTACCGCAAGTTGCTGCGCGAGGCGCGGCACGACCAGTTGTCGCCGCAGGAGCGTGGTGCGCAGCTGGCGATGATGAAAGTGCGTGCCCGCGCCGCCCGTGCTCGGGTACGCGCGGCGCCTGGCGATGAGCGCTGACGTCGAGCCGGTCGTTGCTGCCGCAGCGCGCGCTCGAACTCACCAGTCTGAGCGGCCTGAGCATCCCGCGCAGGCATACTTGCAGCACCGATGGTGTCCTGGGCTGCCGCCTTGCTTCACATCCCTACCTTGATGCTGGCCTTGATGCTGGGCTTCCTGTTGCTGGGGCTGGGCTTGCGCGCCTCCCAGCGCAGCCTGCATGACCGCCCGGAGATCAGCCGCTGGACATTGGGCTGCTGGGTCATGCTGGGCGGCCTGGTGGCAATGGCGGGGCGCCAGGACTTGCCGCTGGCCCTATCGGTGTTGCTGGGCAATGGGCTGATCTGCCTCGCTTTTGCGCTGTACGCGCAAGCGATAGCGATGTTGCTGGGCCGTGCCCCAGCCCGTTGGTGGCTGCAGGTGCAGCCGCTGATCTGGCTGCTGCTGCTGGTGCTGCTGGGCTGGCCGCCGCACCAGCGATCCGCCGTGGCGTCGCTGATCTACGCGGCGCTGCTGGCACCCAGTGCATGGCTGATCCTGCGCCATGGCTGGCAGGCCGAGCGCTCGCTGCGCATCGTCGGCCTGGCGTTTTGCGTCGCGCTGGTCGCCATGCTGTTGCGCGCCGGCCATGCATGGACCACGCCGGGCGACTACCTCGAGCTGTTGCAGCCCAGCCTGGGCCAGACCCTGAGTTTCCTGGTGTCCTTTGTCTTCCTGCTGGGCGCAGGCTTTGGTTTCGTGCTGGCGGTATTCGAGCGGGTGGCGCTGCAACTGCAGGTGATGGCCACCCAGGACGGCCTGACCGGCTGCAGCAACCGCAGCACCACGGACGCGCTGCTGGCACATGAACTGGAGCGTGCCCGGCGCAGCCGGCTGCCGCTGGCCTTGGTGCTGATGGATCTCGATCACTTCAAGCAGGTCAATGACCAGCACGGGCACGCCGCCGGTGATGCGGTGCTGAAGGCCTTTGCCGACGCGGTACGCCGCCGCCTGCGCGGCTCGGATGTCTTCGGCCGCATCGGCGGCGAGGAGTTCGGCCTGGTGCTGCCCGGCACCGACGCCGCCGGCGCAAGGGGGCTGGTCGAGGCCATCCGCCAGGAGGTGGAGGCGCTGGACGTGCCCGTCGGTCAGGCGCAGGCGGTGAAGATCACGGTGTCGGCCGGCGTGGCCGTGGCCCCACCCGGCAGCAGCCTGCCGGGCGACCGGCTCTACAGTCAAGCCGACCAGTCGCTTTATGAGGCCAAGCGTGGTGGCCGCAACCGGGTCGAGGTCTACGGCGGCGGCGCAGGTGCTTCTGCAGCGTTACCGTTGAGCTGAGTTTCGAAGCCGCCGCTCGGTGAAGGCAGTGAAACTCTGCCGGCACCTGAGTCTGAACCCAACGACCGCCGCGGAACTTGCTTCGCCGAGCCGCTGGCGGTAACTCTTTTTGGGGGTTGAGCGTCGACCTGCGGGTCTGCTCGCGCATACCCGCGCGCCTTGCGAACCGCCCAAACTGCGTGAGGGCGTGGGCTGCCGCAGGCGCTGCGGGTTGGGTCAGTAATTGAGCCCCATCGCCTCGCGCACGTCCTTCATCGTCTGCCGCGCCACGGTGCGGGCGCGCTCGGTACCCATCTCGACGATCCAGTGCACCTGCTTGGGATTGGCCAGGTAGGTCTCGGCGCGGTCACGCCAAGGCTGCTGCTCGCGCAGGATGGCGTCGATCACCGGCTGCTTGCAGTCCAGGCAGCCGATGCCGGCGGTGGTGCAGCCTTTGACCACCCAGTCCTTGGTGTCAGCGTCGGAATACAGCTTGTGGAACTCCCACACCGGGCACTTCTCGGGGTCGCCGGGGTCGGTGCGGCGGGCGCGGGCCGGGTCGGTCTTCATGCCGCGGATTTTCTGCGTCACTACTGCGGGTTCGTCGCGCATCGCCACCATGTTGTTGCGGCTCTTGCTCATCTTGTCGCCGTCCAGGCCGGGCAGCTTGGCGGTTTCGGTCAGCAGCACGCCGGGCTCGGTGAGTATGGTCTTGCCGCTGCCCTTGAGGTGGCCGAGCAGCAGTTCGGTCTGATCGGCGTCCAGCGTGCCGGCGGCCTGCGCCTTCTTCACCAGGCCCTCGCCCTTGGCCAGCGCCTCGGCCGAGCCCTCCTGGCCATAGGACTTGCGCTGTTTCTCGACATAACGCGCATCGTCCTTGCCCAGCGCCGCCAGCGCCGCGGCCACCTGCTCGGCATGGTTGGCAGCGCGGCCGTAGAGGTGATTGAACCGGCGCGCCACCTCGCGGGTGATTTCGACATGCGGCGCCTGGTCCTCACCCACCGGCACATAGTTGGCCTTGTAGATCAGGATGTCGGCGGCCTGCAGCAGCGGGTAGCCCAGAAAGCCGTAGGTCGCCAGGTCCTTGTCCTTGAGCTTCTCGATCTGGTCCTTGTAGGTCGGCATGCGCTCCAGCCAGCCCAGCGGCGTACCCATCGCCAGCAGCGTGAACAACTCGGCATGCTCGGGCAGCCGGCTCTGGATGAAAAGGGTGGCCTTCTCCGGGTCGATGCCGGCGGCCAGCCAGTCGATCACCATGTCGTAGACCGTCTTCTCGATGATGTCGCGGTCTTCATAGTGCGTGGTCAGCGCATGCCAGTCGGCCACGAAGTAGAAGCAGTCGTGCTCGTGCTGCAGCCGCACCCAGTTCTTGAGGGCGCCGTGGTAGTGGCCGAGGTGCAGCGCGCCGGTGGGGCGCATGCCGGAGAGAACGCGGGATCGCATGGGTCAGTCCTTCAGTCGAACGGTGGATTCTCCCTCAGGGCCGGTCGGCTGTGCCGCCGGCGCTGTCGCTCGACGGCGTCAGAGACTGAGAGGCCAGCGGACGCGGGTGCATCCGATGGCCTCTCAGTCTCTCAGTCGATGGCAGCCGGGCTCTGGGCCAGCGCCGCGTGCCATTTACACTGCCGGCCCGACATGAAACGCATCGTCATCCTCGTCTCCGGCCGCGGCAGCAATGCCGAAGCCATCGTTTCCCGTTGCGCCGCCGAAGGCTGGCCGGCGCAGGTGGTGGCGGTGATCGCCAACCGGCCCGGCGCCCAGGCGCTGGCCTTTGCCGCGGCACACGGCATCGCCACCGCCGTGGTCGACCACCGGCAGCACACCAGCCGGGACGACTTCGACGCCGAACTGGCCCGCATGATCGACAGCCATGCGCCCGATCTGGTGCTGCTGGCCGGCTTCATGCGCATCCTGGGCGATGCCTTCGTGATCCGCTACGCCGGCCGCTTGATGAATGTGCACCCTTCGCTGCTGCCGGCCTTCACCGGACTGCACACGCACCAGCGGGCGATAGCTGCCGGCTGCAAGCTGGCCGGGGCCACGGTGCACTTTGTGACCTCCACGCTGGACCATGGCCCGATCATTGCCCAGGCGACGGTGCCGGTGCTACCCGACGACACCCCACAGACGCTGGCTGACCGCGTGCTGGCGGTCGAGCATGTGATCTACCCGCTGGCGGTGCGCTGGTTTGTGCTGGGCCAGTTGCAGTTGCAGGACGGCCGAGTCAGCCAGACCAGCGGCGAGTCTCAGCTGCTGCTGGGCTGATCGGTGTCGGCGACGCGGGCAAAGCGTGGCTGCGTCACGCCGTCGATCAACACCGTTTCGAAGAACATCGCGTAAGGCCGTACTCATAGCGCGCCCTCGCCGTACAGCGGCCGGTACAGGGCCAGCGCCTCCAGTGTTTCGCTGTGGCGCACGGCGCCCACTAACGCATAGTGATTGCCTTTGTAGTGGCGGTAACGGCCAACGGGCACGTCGGGCATTGGCGGTAGATCGCTCATGGGGGCGGCATTTCGCCGGGCGGGCGAGGGCAGGGATAATCCGGAGATGCATCCTACTGCCCTGCTAGACCTGGCCACCGAACTGGTGCGCGCGATCCTCAAGCTCGACGCGCCCGCGGACACCATTGTGTCGGGCTTCTTCCGCAAGCACCGCGCACTGGGCCCGCGTGAGCGCCATGCACTGGCCGAAACCGCCTACACCGTGCTGCGCCGCCGCCCGCTGCTGCAGCACCAGGCACAAAGCGGCACCGGGGCGCTGGAGCGCCGGCTGGCGATCCTGGGCTGGTCGGGCGACAGCAACCTGCTCAAGGGCGCGCTGGGGCCGAACGAGGCGCAATGGCGCACCCAGGTCAAGTCGCTGGATCCGGCCAACTTCTCCGACAAGCTGCGTCACAACATGCCTGACTGGCTGGCCTCGGCGCTGCGCGCGCAACTGGGCGAGGACAACTTCTGGCCGCTGGTGGCCGCCCTCAACGAGCAGGCGCCGCTGGACCTGCGCGTCAACGTGCTCAAGGCCAAGCGCGACGAGGTGCTGCAGTCGCTGACCCTGGCTGGCCTGCGCTGCGCGCCAACGCCGTTTTCACCGATGGGTATCCGCGTGCCGGGCAAGCCGGCGCTGCAGCAGTTCGAGGCCTTTGTGCGCGGCGTCGTCGAGGTGCAGGACGAGGGCAGCCAGCTGCTGGCGCTGCTGGTCGACGCCAAGCGCGGCGAGAGGGTGGTCGACTTTTGCGCCGGCGCCGGTGGCAAGACGCTGGCGCTGGGTGCGGCGATGCGTTCGACCGGTCGTCTCTACGCTTTTGACGTCTCCAGCCACCGGCTCGACGCGCTGAAGCCGCGCATGGCGCGCAGCGGCCTGTCCAATGTGCACCCTGCGGTGATCGCCCATGAGCGCGACGAGCGGGTCAAGCGACTGGCTGGCAAGATCGACCGTGTGCTGGTCGACGCGCCCTGCACAGGCCTGGGCACGCTGCGCCGCAACCCCGACCTGAAGTGGCGCCAGTCACCGCAGGCGGTGGCCGAACTGCAGGCCAAGCAGATGGCCATCCTGGGCAGCGCCTCACGGCTGGTGAAGTCGGGTGGTCGGCTGGTCTATGCCACCTGCAGCCTGCTGCGTGATGAGAACGAGGTGGTAGCCGAGGCCTTTGGCGCCGAGCACCCGGATTTCATCGCCATGCCGGCTGATCAGGCCCTGGCGGCGGCCCATGTTGAACGGGCCAGCGAGCTGGTGGAGAACGGCTACCTGCGGCTGTGGCCCAACCGCCACGCCACCGACGGCTTCTTTGCGGCGGTGTGGCAGCGGCGCTGAACCGGCGCGCACGGGCTTGATCGGCGCTACGGCCCGAATTCCGAGTTGCCAACCGGAGAAAGGCCCCCATATGGTGAATCACTGGGGCGTTACTACGCAAAAACCACGCCGAATCGGCGGCAGCACTCCCCTACAATTGAAGGTCCGGCCGGTGATGGGCGGGTAAGGTAGCTACATGACTGTTTTTTCTTCTGTTTCGACGGCGCTGGTCGACTGGCTGGCCAACGGCCTGTGGGCCTCGGCCACCTGGTGGCAGGTGCTGCTGGTGACGCTGCTGATGACGCACATCACCATCAGTGCGGTCACCATCTTCCTGCACCGGGCGCAAGCGCACCGGGCGCTGGATCTGCACGCCATCCCGTCGCACTTCTTCCGTTTCTGGCTGTGGCTGACCACGGGCATGGTGACCAAGGAGTTCGTGGCGGTGCACCGCAAGCACCACGCCAAGTGCGAGACCGAAGAAGATCCGCACAGCCCGCAGACGCGCGGCATCAAGGCCTTGCTGTTGACCGGCGTGGAACTGTACCGTGCCGAGTCCAAGGTGGCCGAGACGATCACCAAGTACGGCAAGGGCACGCCCGACGACTGGATCGAGCGCAACCTCTACACCCGCTTCAGCTGGCAGGGCGTGGGCGTGATGCTGATCCTTGACCTGCTGGTCTTCGGCGCCATCGGCCTGACTGTCTGGGCGGTGCAGATGCTGTGGATCCCGGTGATGGCCACCGGCATCATCAACGGCATCGGCCACTGGTGGGGTTACCGCAACTTCGAGGCTGCCGACGCTTCGACCAATGTCTCGCCTTGGGGCATCCTCATCGGTGGCGAAGAACTGCACAACAACCACCACACCTACCCGACCTCGGCCAAGTTCTCGGTCAAGCCCTACGAGTTCGACATCGGTTGGGTCTACATCCGCGGCATGGAGATGATCGGTCTGGCCAAGGCACGCAAGACCGTGCCGCAGCTCAAACTGGGCCCGATCAAGGCGCAGGCTGATGCCAAGACGCTGGAGGCGATCATCGCCAACCGCTATGAGGTGATGGCCAAGTACGCTCTCGAATTGCGCGCCGCCTGCGCCCACGAACTGGAGCGGGTGAAGCAGCAGGGCGCCCATGCCAAGCTGGCCGACCTGCAACTGGCCCAGCGCTGGCTGCACCGCGATACCGAGAAGATCCCCAGCGAGGTGTTGCCGCAACTGGCCAAGGCCGTGCAACACAGCCCGCAGTTGGCCAAGCTGGTGAGCATGCGTGAAGAGTTGCGCCAACTCTGGACGCGCACCAATGTCTCGGCTGAGCAACTGGTGGTGGAACTACAGGCTTGGTGCAAGAACGCCGAAGCCAGTGGCATCCAGGCGCTGGCGCAGTTCTCGCAGAATCTGCGTGCCGCAAGGGCCTGATCGGCACCGGTTGCTGCGCTGACCATCAGGGCTCTTCGGAGCCCTTTTTCATGGCCGGGTTTGCCTTTCAGCAGGCCGGTGTGTGCGCACCGGATTGCGGCGCCGCGACAGCTTGCGCCTTTGGCCGCACGCCCAGCTGCCGCGCGCGACATGATCGGGCCGGGCGGGGCTGTTGGACCGCCAGGGCGGCAAGCGGCGAGTCTGT
>JBBQZM010000045.1:0-21085 GCA_038207685.1 Burkholderiales bacterium | reverse complement strand
CTGCCGGCGGCGTGGCGGCGCTGTCCGCCGGTGGTCGTTGGCTGGCGGCGCTGCTGCTCATTGCCACACCGTGCGGTCGCGGCTCTCGACATGGGCAAACAGCCGCCGGCCGATCTGATCGGACAGGGTATTGGCCATGTCGCTGCACCCGTGCAAGGCATCCATCAGCGCCTGGTGCCGACCTTCGCTGTTGGCCGTGCCCAGTTTGGCCAGCCGCCAGTCTTCGGGCAGCACCAGACCCTGGGTGACCTGGTCCACCCACACCGGGTCATGGCGCGCCAGCTTGCGCAGCCGATCGCGCATGGTGCGTGCCACCCAGGCCAGGCTGCGCGGGTTGTCGGTGTCCATCACCAGCAGCTGCAACAAGGGCAGCACCTCGCGTCGGCCCTGAAACTGCGCGCGGTAAGTGATCAGGCTGTCGAACAGGCCCAGCAACAGGTTGAAGCCGTCGTCGGCCTCGTGCACACCCAGCTCGAAACCCAGCGCCAACGCATGCGACAAGGTGTCGAGCCGCTCGAGCTGGCGGGCCACGCTCAGCAGCCGCCAACCGTCGTCGCGTGTCATGCGGTCGGTCTGCGCACCGGTGATGGCCGCCAGGTGGGTGGCGGCGCGGCCCAGCACGCCCAGCACGTCGGGCAGCGGCGCGTGGCCCTCGCCCATCGCCATCACCTCGCCCAGGTGCTGCTTGAAATGCTCGTCCACTTCGACGATCAGCTTCCAGTGCTCCGGCGACAGCCGCTCGCGCAGGTTCTGCGCGCACAGCCGCAGGCTGCGCAGGCCATGCGCCACACTGGTGATCGCACTGGCCTGGCCGCCTGGCAAGGGCTTGGCCGGCGGACACAGGCTGTGTATCAGCGCGCGTTCGAACACCCGCGGCGCCTTCCAGGCGCTGGGCACGGCTTCGGCCACCAGGCCATGCCAGCGCGCCAGCGCATCGAGCAACCGCAACACCGGCTCGCTGCCGTCGCGCAGGGTTTCCAGCATCAAGCGGGCCAGGCGTACCGCGTTGTCGGCGCGCTCGGTGTAGCGCCCCAGCCAGAACAGATTCTCGGCCGCGCGGCTGCTCACCGAGCGGTGCCAGCCGCCCAGTTCCTCGGCGGTGAGCGGCTTGGGCAGCAAGGTGGTTGAATCGACCGCGCCGGTGGTGATCACCCAGGTGTCGACGCTGGCACTGCCATGCTGCATGCTCAGCCAGGGGTCGCGTGAACCCGCCTGGCCGCCGGTCGGCGCATGGGCGCCGCCAGCCACCCGGGTCAGGGCGCCAGGCAGCACCCGCCAGCTGCCCTGGCCGTCGGCCAGCGCAAACACCCGCATCACGGCGGCGCGGGGCTGCAACTTGCCAGCCATCCAAACCGGCGTCTCGCTGGGCCGCACGCGGGCCTGCAGCGTGAAAGCCGCCGGCTGGGCATCGATGCGGCGCGCCAGCGCGGCACGTTCGGCTTCGCTCATCAGCGCCGCTACCTTGGGGCTGAAACTGCTGTTCGGAAAGGTAGGCGCCACCACGAAGCCAGCCAGATGCTCACGTTGCGATGCCCAAACCGTGGCCTCGCCGCACCACCAGCTGGTGGACGCCGGCAGCTTCAGCGGCTCACCCAGCAGGCGTTCAGCCACGCCGGGCCAGAAGGCGGTGAGGCCCGGGCTTTCCAGCACACCTGCACCCGGCGCATTGGCCATCACCACCTGGCCGGCACGCAGCACCTGCAGCAGGCCGGGCACGCCCAGCTGGGAATCGGCACGCAGTTCGAGCGGGTCGAGGAACTCGTCGTCGACGCGCCGCAACAGCACATGCACCTGTTCCAGGCCCCGCAGCGTCTTGAGGTAGAGCTTCTGGCCGCGCACCGTCAGGTCGCTGCCTTCGACCAGGGTGACGCCCATGTAGCGGGCCAGGAAGACATGCTCGAAGTAGGTTTCGTTGAGCGGGCCAGGGGTCAGCAGCACGATGCGGCTGCGCTCACCGGCGGAACTGATGCGGGTCAGACCATCAAGCAGGGTGCGGAAGGTAGCGGCCAGGCGCTGCACCCGCAGATCGTCGAACTGGTCATCAAACTGCGGGCCGATGATCAGCCGGTTCTCCAGCAGATACCCCAGGCCTGACGGCGCCTGCAGGCGCTGGGCCAGCACGCTGAAGCCGCCCTGCGGCGTGCGCGCCAGGTCAAAAGCGGCGATGTGCAGGTGCGATTGTTGGCCCTGCCACAGGCCATGCGCCGGCCGCAGGTACTGGGGGTGGGCAAAGATCAAGGAGGCTGGCAGCAGCGCGTCACGCAGCAGGGTCTGCGGACCGTACAAGTCGGCCAGCGTGGTCGACATCAAGCGCGCCCGCTGCAGCACGCCTTGTTCGATCACCGCCCATTCTTCAGGCTGCACGATATGCGGCAGCAACTCCAGCGGCCAGACCCGCGGGGTGTCGCTGCCTTCGGCGTAGACGTTGTAGGTGGCACCGTCGTCGCGTACACGGTGCTGCACCTGGCGCGACCGCGCCGCCAGATCGGCCCAACCCGCCGTGCCCAGCAGGCTGAAGAAGCGGTGCCAATGCGGCGCCGGCAAGCCCATCGCGCCGCCAGCGGCTGTCGCGCGCCACTCGTCGAAATGGCCGGGTGTCGCCCGGCCCATGGCCGCCGCCGCCAGGCTGACGGCATCGGGCAGGTCATCTTCGGTGAGCAAGCTGCTTTGCATGCCGGCATCATGCCTTGCCGGCGTCAGCCCGGGCGCCGGGGCTTTCTCCATGGCCGCCATTGGCGTTCAGCAGATCACGCGGTGCGCAGGTCGAGCGTGAACGGAAACTCCTGGCTGCGCACCGGCTCGCCCACCACCATCGTGCCCGGGGTGTGGCCGATCTTGAAGAAGCGTGTCAGGCGACGGCTCTCGGCCTCGAAGGCATTGACCGGGAAGGTCTCGTAGCTGAGGCCGCCGGGGTGCGTCACATGGTATTGGCAGCCACCCAGCGAGCGATTCATCCAGCGGTCGACCAGGTCGAAGGTCAGCGGCGCGTCGATGCCGATGCTGGGATGCAGCGCGCTCGGCGGCAGCCAGGCACGGTAGCGCACGCTGACCACAAACTCGCCGACCCGGCCGGTGGGTTGCAGCGGCACCGGCACACCGTTGCAGGTAAGCACATGGCGCGGGTTGATCAGCCCGCTGACCTTGACCTCGATACGCTCGACCGACGAGTCGACATAGCGCACCGTGCCGGCGGATGCGCCCTCCTCGCCCATCACATGCCAGGGCTCGAGCGCGCTGCGCAGTTGCAGGTGCACGCCCTCGGCATCGAGCTCGCCCACCTTGGGGAAGCGGAACTCGTAGTGCGGCGCAAACCAGGCGGCGTCGAAGCCGAAGCCACCGTTGGCCGCTTCGCCCATCTCGGTGATCACATGCCCGAAGTCTTGCCAGACAAAGTGCGGCAGCAGGTAACGGTCATGCAGCTCGGTGCCCCAGCGCACCAGCGTCTCGCGGTAGGGCCGGTGCCAGAAGCGCGCCACCAGGGCGCGCAGCAGCAGTTGCTGCACGATGCTCATGCGGGCATGCGGCGGCATCTCGAAGGCGCGCAACTCCAGCAGGCCCAGCCGGCCGGTGGCCGAGTCGGGCGAATAGAGCTTGTCGATGCAGAACTCGCTGCGGTGGGTATTGCCGGTGACATCTACCAGGATGTTGCGCAGCGTGCGGTCGACCACCCAGGGCGGCATGGCATGGCCGTCGCCCAGGTCTTCTTGCGCACGCCAGATCTCGCCCAGCGCGATCTCCAGCTCGTAGAGCTGGTCATTGCGGGCCTCATCCACCCGCGGCGCCTGGCTGGTCGGGCCGATGAACAGGCCCGAGAACAGATAGCTCAGCGATGGGTGGTTGTGCCAGTAGGCCAGCAGGCTGGCCAGCACGTCGGGCCGGCGCAGGAAGGGGCTGTCCTCGGGCCGGGCGCCGCCCATCACGAAGTGGTTGCCACCGCCGGTGCCGGTGTGGCGGCCGTCGAGCATGAACTTCTCGCTCGACAGCCGTGACAGCCAGGCCGCGTCATAGAGGAATTCGGTGTGCTCGACCAGTTCGGTCCAGTTGGCGGCTGGGTGGATGTTGACCTCGATGACGCCGGGGTCGGGTGTGACCTGCAGCAGTTTCAGGCGCGGGTCGCGTGGCGGCGAGTAGCCTTCCAGCACGATCTGCACACCCTGCTCGGCGGCGGTGGCTTCGATCGCGGCCAACAGTTCGAGGTAGTCCTCCAGGCGTTTGAGCGGCGGCATGAAGACATACATCACACCGCTGGACTCGCCCACCGTCTCGGCCTTGGGCCCGTTGGAGCGGCGCGGATCGCGCACTTCCACCACCAGCGCCGTGCGGGTGACGCCACTGGCCGACTCGCCGCGCGCGGGCGCGCCCTGGCCTTGCGCCACCTGGCCGCCTGCGCCCGGCACGGCAGCGCTGCCGCCAACAGCGTCGGCAGCGGCCCCTTCACCGCCTGCCACTGCGCCGGGCTGGGCCTGCACCGCCACCACGCCACCCTCGGCAAAGCCGCCGCCGATGACATGGGCGGCGTACTGGCTACGGATGGACACTGCCGCTGGCAGGGCGTCGCGCGGCGCGAACGGGTCGCTCTCGATGTGGTACGGGTAGTCGGTGCTCTTCACCCAGGGCAGGCTGTCCAGCGGCAAGCGCCAGCCCATCGGTGAATCACCGGGGTGCAAGTACATGCGATCGTCGCGGAAGTACCAGGGCCCGGTCTGCCAGCGGCTGCCGGACAGTGCCGGCAGGCCCGTCGCGCTGTCCTCGTCAATGCGCTGCAGCGGCAGCGCAAAACCCACCTCATGCGCCAGCCCCTGGCTGAAGATGCGGCGCAGCCGCAGGCGCTCGACCTCGTCCTCCAGCCGGGATTCGAAGGGGTCGACGTTGACCGGCAAGCGGCGCTCACGCCAGAGGTGGTACCAGGTGTCCTCGTAGCCGGTTTGCACATGGCCATCGCTGACGCCGAGCCGGCGCGTCAGGGCGCCGATGAAGGCGCTCGCGTCGGCCGAGCTGTAATGGGTGGGCCGGCGTTCATCGGCAAACAACGATGGGTCGTGCCAGCAGGGCTCGTCGTCGGCGCGCCAGCAGATCGACAAGGCCCAGCGCGGCAACTGTTCGCCCGGGTACCACTTGCCCTGGCCGAAGTGCAGGAAGCCGCCGGCGCCATAGTGGTCGCGCAGCCGGTGCACCAGATCGGTGGCAAACAAGCGCTTGGTCGGGCCCAGCGCATCGATGTTCCATTCGGCGCCGTCGCGGTCATCGACGCTGACGAAGGTGGGCTCGCCGCCCATCGTCAGCCGCACGTCGCCGGCGTCGAGCACGGCATCGACCTGCTCGCCCAGTGCCAGCACCTGTTGCCACTGGCCTTCGGTGTAAGGCTTGGTGACGCGCGGCGATTCCCAGATGCGGCTGATCTGCATGTGGTGCGAGAACTCGACCTCGCAATCGTCGATCGCGCCGCTGATCGGCGCCGCGCTGCCAGGGGTGGGCGTGCAGGCCACCGGGATATGGCCCTCGCCGGCCAGCAGGCCCGAGGTGGGATCGAGGCCGATCCAGCCGGCGCCCGGCAGAAACACTTCACACCAAGCATGCAGGTCGGTGAAGTCGACCTCGGTGCCACTGGGGCCGTCCAGCGCCTTGACATCGCTCTTGAGCTGGATCAGGTAGCCCGACACAAAGCGCGCCGCCAGTCCCATGTGGCGCAGCGTCTGCACCATCAGCCAGCCCGAGTCGCGGCAAGAGCCGCTGCCGCTGGTCAGCGTCTCTTCAGGCGTCTGCACGCCCGGCTCCATGCGGATCAGGTACTTGATGTCGGACTGCAGTTTCTGGTTGATGTCGACCAGGAAGTCGATGGTGCGGCGCTTGCTGCGGTCGATGCCGGCCAGGAAGCGGGCAAAGGCCGGCGTCGCGGCTTCCGTCACCAGGTAGGGCTGCAGTTCGAGCTTCAGCGCATCGTCATAGACGAAGGGATATTGCTCGGCGTCGGGCTCGAGGAAGAAGTCGAAGGGGTTGTAGACCGACATCTCGGTCACCAGATCCACCGTCACCTTGAACTCGGTGGTGGGCTCCGGAAAGACCAGCCGCGCCAGGTAGTTGGCGAAGGCGTCCTGCTGCCAGTTGACGAAGTGGCCTTCGGGCTCTACCTTGAGTGAATAGCTCAGGATGTTGCTGCGGCAGTGCGGCGCCGGGCGCAGCCGCACGATGTGCGGCGACATCGCCACGAGGCGGTCGTAGGTGTAATGGGTAACGTGGTTCAGTGCGACATGAATGGACACGGTGCGGGCCCCGGTAGGCGAATCAGATCAGTGAAAACGGCAAAACAGCGGATCAGCCAGGCGGCGGCCGCTGGATGGCCAAGCATGGCACGGCCTCAGGCCGGCACCAGGAAGTCGCGGCTGATGCCGGCGCCGATGTCGTTGACGCGGTCGAGAAACTGGGTCAAGAACGCGTGCAGGCCGGTGGCCAGGATCTCGTCGATGCGGCCAAACTGCAGGTCACTGCGCAGGCGGCCGGCGCGACGGCGCGTTTCGGCACTCTGCGTATTGGCCACCAGGTCGAGGTTGGCCACTACCTCGTTCATGCAGGCCGCCAGCGAACGTGGCATGTCGGGCCGCAGGATCAGCAACTCGGCCACCTTGTCTGGCCGGATCACGTTGCGGTAGACGCGGCGGTAGATCACGAAGGCGCTGACCGAGCGCAGGATCGAGCTCCAGTGGTAGAAATCCACCTCGGGCGCCAGATCATCGGCCCAGGTGCCGAAGTAGTCGCCGGACAAGGCGTGGAACTTCACATCGAGCAGCCGCGCGGTGTTGTCGGCGCGCTCCAGGAAGGTGCCGATGCGGATGAAGTTCAGCGATTCATCCTGCAGCATGGTGCCCACCGCCACGCCGCGGCTCAGGTGCGAACGGAACTTGACCCACTCGAACAGCGCGCCCGGGTCACGCTCCAGCGCATCGGTGCGCAGCATGCGGTTGAACTCCAGCCAGGTCTGGTTGGTGGTCTCGAACAGTTCGGTGGTCAAGGTGCCGCGCACTGCCCTTGCATTCTCGCGCGCGGCGTGCAGGCAGGAGGCGATCGACGACGGGTTGTCGGCATCGCGCACCATGAAGTTCACCACATCGCCGGCATTCACCTCGGGGTGCTTCTTGTGGTAAGCCAGCGTCAGTTCCGAAATGCCCAGCAGGCCGGCCCAGCCCTGCCTGGCCCGATCGGCCGACTGCGGCAACAGCGAGGTCTGGTAGTTGACGTCGAGCATCCGGGCGGTGTTCTCGGCCCGCTCCATGTAACGTGACATCCAGAAAAGATGGTCTGCGGTTCTTGAGAGCATGCTTCGAGTCCTTCAGGCCGAGAACACCGCACGCGCTGGCGCGCTCGGCTGTGTTTTGACTTCGCCGCAAGCGCCGTGCGCTTGAACGGCCCGCTCCATGGTGCGTGACATCCAGAAGCGATGGTCTGCGGTTCTTGAGAGCATGTTCAGTCCTCCAGCACCCAGGTGTCTTTGGTGCCGCCGCCTTGTGATGAATTGACCACCAGCGAGCCATCCTTCAGCGCCACCCGCGTCAGGCCGCCCGGACACATCTGCACCTCCTTGCCCGACAGCACAAAGGGCCGCAGGTCGATGTGGCGCGGCGCAATGCCGCTGTCAACGAAGGTGGGCGTGGTCGACAGCGCCAGCGTGGGCTGGGCGATGTAGTTGTCGGGCCGCGCCAGCAGCTGCGCCCGGAACGCCTCGATCTCGGCCTGGGTGCTGGCCGGGCCGACCAGCATGCCGTAGCCGCCAGCGCCGTGGACCTCCTTGACCACCAACTCGCCCAGGTGGGCCAACACGTATTTCAGGTCATCCGGCTTGCGGCACATGAAGGTGGGTACGTTCTCCAGGATCGGCTTCTCGCCGAGGTAGAACTCCACCATCTGGGGCACATAGGGATAGATCGACTTGTCGTCGGCCACGCCGGTGCCGATCGCATTGCACAGGCTGATATTGCCCTTGCGGTAGGCGCCCAGCAGCCCGGCGCAGCCCAGCGTGCTGTCGGGGCGGAAGGCGGTGGGGTCGAGAAAATCGTCATCGACACGGCGGTAGACCACGTCCACCCGGCGCGGGCCCTGGGTCGTGCGCATGTAGACAAAGTCGTCCTTGACGAACAAGTCCTGGCCCTCGACCAGTTCCACGCCCATCTGTTGCGCCAGAAAGGCATGCTCGAAGTAGGCGCTGTTGTACATGCCCGGCGTCAACACCACCACGGTGGGGTCGTCAGCCGAGTTGGGTGCCACGTCGCGCAGCGTCTCCAGCAGCAAATCGGGGTAATGGTCGACCGGCGCCACCCGATGCTGGGCGAACAACTCGGGGAACAGCCGCATCATCATCTTGCGGTTCTCGAGCATGTAGCTCACACCGCTGGGCACGCGCAGGTTGTCCTCGAGCACGTAGTAGGTGCCGCTGCCATCGGGTTGGGCTGCGCGAACGATGTCGACACCGGCGATGTGCGAGTAAACCTTGCTCGGCAGCGTCACGCCCATCATCTCGGGCCGGAACTGCGCGTTCTTCAGCACCTGCTCGGCGGGCACCACACCGGCCTTCAGGATCTCCTGGTCATGGTAGACGTCATGCAGAAAGTGGTTGAGCGCTGTCACCCGCTGCGCCAGCCCCTGCTTCATGCGCAGCCACTCGTCGTTGGGGATGATGCGCGGGATCAGGTCGAAGGGAATCAGACGCTCGGTGCCCGAACCGTCCTCGTCCTTGGCGCCGTAGACGGCAAAGGTGATGCCGACGCGGCGGAAGATCATCTCCGCCTCTTCGCGGCGGGCGCTCATCAGCGCTGGGGGTTGATGCTGGAGCCAGCGCTGGAAGACACCGTAGTGCGCGCGCACCGTGTCCGTGCTGGCCTGCATCTCGTCGAACGATGGTTTCATGGATTCCGGGCTCCTGGCCTGCCTTGATTAGCAAAATCCGCACCAGCCTCGGGCGGCTGCCAGTGCCAATAGCGGCGCCGCACATCCCGGGTGCAAACGGCCTGCCCACTGTGCCATAGCCATGCACCACATCGGTCACTGCGCACCAAGTTGATGCCACGATCACTGTAGCGCTGAACCACATCGGCAGCGGGATGGCCGAAGCGGCTGCGGTAACCGGCCTGCACGATCGCGGTGCGCGGCTGCACCGCATCCAGGAAGGCTGCGCTGGACGAGGTACGACTGCCATGGTGCGGCACCAGCAGCAGCGTGCCGGCCAGCGCTGCGCGGTTGCGCTGCAGCAGCGCCGCCTCTTGCGGCGCCTCGATGTCACCGGTCAGCAGCGCGCTACGGCCCTGCGCATCCTCGACCCGCAGCACGCAGGACAAGGCATTGGGCTTGCGCGCCGCTGCCACATCCTCCGGCGTCGGATGCAGCAGGTCGAAGCGCACACCGTCCCACTGCCAGCCCTGGCCGGCGCGGCAGGGCGTGTGCGGCAAGCCGCCAGCCAGCAGCGCATGGTCGGCTTCCAGTGAACTGCTCAGCGCCCGCACCGGGTGCCGCGCCAGCAGGCTGGCGGCGCCACCCACGTGGTCGCTGTCGCGGTGGCTCAGCATCAGCAGGTCGATGGCTGGCTCGGCCCGGGCCCGCAGCAGTGGCAACAACACCCGCTGGCCAGCATCGTTCTCACGCGAATACAGCGGCCCGGCGTCGTAGACCAGCAAGTGGCTGCGTGTGCGCACCAGCACCGCCGTGCCCTGGCCGACATCGGCCGCCAACAGTTCAAACTCGCCTGGGCCCGGCCGCGCCAGCGGCGGCCACAACAAGGGCAGCACCAGTGGCAGCGCCAGCCAGCGCAAGGCGCCAGGCGCCGGCAACACCGCCAGCAGCGCCCCCAGCAGCGCGCAGCCCGCCATCCAGGCCGGCGCGGCGGCAGCGTTCCACACCGCCCAGGGCCACAACGCCAATTGCGCCAGCCCCCAGACCATGGCCTGAACCAGCATAGCCGCCACGGCCCAGGCGCCGGGCAACAGCGTGCCGACCAGCGCCAGAGGCGTGATCAGCAGCGTGACCAAGGGAATGGCCACCAGATTGGCAGCAAAGCCGACCAGGCTGAGTTGCTGAAAGAAGACGAGCGACAGCGGCGCCAGGCCCAGCGTGGCCACCACCTGGGCCCGCAGGTGCGAGCGCAGCACCCCGCGCGCACCGCCGGCCGTCGGTGCAGCGCCAGCAGCCGGCTCCGCCATCATCAGCAGCCCGACCGCGGTGAACGACAGCCACAAACCCGGCTGCAGCAGCGCCCAGGGGTCGCCGGCGGTCACCACCACCGCGGCGGCCAGCAGCACCAGCGGCCAGGGCCAGCGCCAGCCGGCGCTGCGCAGCAGCACCGCCACCGCCAGCATCAGCACCGTGCGCTGCGCCGGCACGCCCCAGCCAGCCAGCAGCGCATAGGCCGCCGCCAGTGCCAGGCCCAGCCAGCGCGCGGCGGTGGGTGCGGGCAGCCACAACATCAGCCGGCTGCTGCGCCGCCAGGCCCAGCCCGCCAACACCGCCGCCAGCCAGGCAAACATCGTCACATGCACGCCGCTGATCGACACCAGGTGGGCGATGCCGGTGCTGCGGAACAGCTCCCAGTCATCACGCTCGATCGCCGCCTGGTCGCCTACCACCAGCGCTGCCAGCACGCCAGCGCTGCGAGGGTCGGCCACCTCGCGCAGCAAGTCATCGCGCAGCCGCTGGCGCAATCGGTCCACCGGATGCGCCACGGCTTCGGCCAGCAGCAGGGCCTGCGGTCCACCATCCTGACCACCACGGGTTACACGCACATAACCGGTGGCGCCCAGGTCCTGCTCGAACCACATCAGCTCGACATCAAAGCCCTGCGGGTTGAGCGTGCCATGGGGCTGCTTCAGCCGCAATGGCAGCCGCCAGCGCTGGCCGGCGCGCAGGTCCGACCGCGGATCGTCCAACTCAGCCTCATCGCCAAATTGGCGGTACCAGCCGAGCGCCAGCCGGGGCGGCAGCCGCACCGGTTGGCCGCGCAGACTGGCCTGCTCGACCTCGAAATCGAAGCGCGTGCCGGCGGCACCGCGCTGCGGCAAGCTGGCCACCACGCCGGTGACCAGCAGGTTCTGCCCTTCCAGCGCAGCGTCCAGCCGCTGCGCCAGGCGCACATCGGCGCGCCAGCCGGTGCTGCAGAAGGCCAGCGCGGCCACCACCAGGGCCAGCAGCGCGCCGTGGCGCAGCGGCGGCAACCCTAGCGCCGCGAGCAACAGCCCGGCCGCCACCAGCGAGCCGCTGACATAAAACGCAAGCGGCCACAGCGCCGGCTGCTGCAACTGCAGCGCCAGGCCCAGCAGCCAGGCCAGCGCGGCACTGGCCAGCCGCCAGCCGGCATGGCCGCGCCCGGCGCGCCAGGTGGCCGGAGCCCAACCTGGTGCGCCGGGCGGCGCAGCCAGGGTGCCCGTCGACATGGCCGCAGTGTAGGATCGACGGCCTCTTTCAACCTCCCCATAAACCGCCATGTCCGTCTACGACAAGCTCACAGAACTGGGCATTCAATTGCCCCCGGTGGCCACGCCGGCCGCCGCCTATGTGCCCTTTGTGCGCACCGGCAACCTGGTCTTCATTTCGGGCCACATCGCCCGCCGCGACGGCAAGCCCTGGGTCGGCCAGCTCGGCGGCAGCCTGGTCACTGACGAAGGCAAGGCTGCCGCCCGCGCCATCGCCATCGATCTGATGGGCACGCTGCATGCCGCCGTGGGTGACCTCAACAAGGTCACACGCATCGTCAAGCTGATGAGCCTGGTCAACAGCACGCCGACCTTTACCGAGCAGCACCTGGTGACCAATGGCGCGTCCGAGTTGTTTGGCCAGGTCTTCGGCGCTGCCGGCGCCCATGCCCGCAGCGCCTTCGGCGTGGCCCAGATCCCGATGGGCGCCTGCGTCGAGATCGAACTCATCGCCGAGGTGGCCTGATCTTGCGCGCCCGCACGCTGCTGGCCGGCATGGTGCTGCTGCCGCTGGCAGCGGTGGCCACGGCGCTCTACACCCAGCACCGGCTGGACATGATGCCCTGCGCCTGGTGTGTGCTGCAGCGGCTGATCTTTCTGGTGATTGCCGGCATCGCCGTGCTGGGCCTGCTGCTGCCCGGGCTGTTGATACGCCGGCTGGCCGGTCTGCTGGCACTGCTGGCCGCTGGTTCAGGCATTGCCGCGGCACTGTGGCAGCATTTCGTGGCCAGCGTATCGACCTCGTGTGACCAGTCGCTGGCCGACCGGGTGATGGCCTTCACCGGCCTGGACCGTCGTTTTCCCGACGTTTTCACTGCCTGGGCCTCCTGCGCCGACGCCAAGGCCACGTTGCTGGGTGTGCCCTATGAGTTCTACAGCCTGTCGCTGTTCACGGCGCTGGCGCTGGCGGCCGTGTTGGTGCTCGCCAGGCCGCGCTGAACCTGGCCGGCCTCAGGCTCAAACCGCTGGCCGATCGCCCACGGTGATGCGGTGCAGCAGCCGGCGGTGGCCCTGGTAGCCGCCGGTGGCCGCATGCACCAGGCAGCGGTTGTCCCACAACAGCAGCGTGCCCTGCTGCCAGACGTGGCGGTAGACGAACTCGGGCCGCGCCTGGTGCTTGTACAAGTCACGCAACAGCGGCTGGGCTTCGTCGTCGGGCAGACCGTTGATGCCGATGGTGTAGCCCGGGCTGACGTAAAGCGCGGTACGACCGGTCTCCGGATGCACTCGCGCGATCGGCTGCAACTGGGTGGCCAGGGCCGAGTCGTCAAAGCGAATGGCCATCGAACGGCCCTGGTCTTGCTCGCCGTAGCGGCCGCTCTTGGCATAACCGCCGCGCGCGCTGTGCACGCCTTGCAAGGGCTGCAGCAGCGTCTTCATCGCCGCCGGCAAGGCCTCCCAGGCGTCATATTGGTTGGCGAACAGGGTGTCGCCGCCCACCGGCGGGATGACGTCACCGTAGAGCAGCGTGGCCGCCGGCGGCTGGACCAGGAAGCTCCAATCGGAATGGAAGTTGTCGGCAAAGATCGAACTGGTTTCGTCAGCCTCGCGCTTGACCTGGGCCACATGCGGATGGCCGGGCACCGCCTCGAAGTACGGATCAACCCCAAACGGCCCGATGGCGAGCGCAAAACGCTCAAGTTCATCCAGCGTCAGCTGCTGGTCGACGAAGGCCAACACCTGGTGCTTGAGCCAGAGTGCGCGCACCGCCGCGACGGTGGCGGCATCCAGCGGCTGGGCCAGATTCAGGCGATGGACCAGGGCGCCGCAAGGGGCGTCCTGGACAGTTACTTTCATGGGCATGCTTGTCTCCTGTGTGACGTTTTTTGGCGCTCTTGGCCGCGCCTCTGCAGCCAGTCTAAAGCGCCGCCACAATCGTCGCTCTTCTCCGCCAACAAGGATGCCGATGATCGTCGTACACCACCTCAATGACTCACGCTCACAACGTGTGCTGTGGCTGCTGGAAGAGCTTGGTCTGCCCTATGAGATCCGCGCCTACCAGCGCGATGCCACCACCCGTCTTGCGCCGCCCGAGTTGACGGCAGTGCACCCGCTGGGCAAGTCGCCGGTGATCGAGGAAAACGGTCTGATGGTGATCGAGTCGGGCGCGATCGTCGACTACCTGATTCGCCACCATGGCGGCGGGCGTTTGCAGCCGGCCGCGGGCACCCCTGAGTTCGAGGTCTACAACCAGTGGCTGCACTATGCCGAGGGCTCGGCGATGCTGCCGCTGATGCTGCGTCTCTACACCTCGCGCCTGGGTGATGCCGCCGCGCCGCTGGTGCCGCGCATCGACAGCGAGCTGGCCAACCACCTGGGTTATGTCGATCGCTCGCTGCAAGGCCGCGACTGGCTGGTGGGCGACAGCCTGACTGGCGCCGACATCCAGATGAGCTTTGTCGGCGAGGCTTCGCGCACGCTGCGCGCCAGCTACCCGGCGATGGACGCCTGGGTGCGCCGCTGCCAGGCCCGCCCGGCCTACCAGCGCGCTCTGGAACGCGGCGGCCCGTACGCACTGGCCAGCTGAACGCTGCGCAGCTCAGGCACTCGCCTGAGCGTCCAGCCCCTCGCGCTGCACCACCGGGTCCAGCGCGGCGGCCAGCGCCAGCAGCGCCAGCACTGCAGCAAACACCGCCAGCGTGCCGGCGGCGCTCCAGTGGTCGACCAGCACGCCGCACAGCCCGGCACCCGCCGGCACCAGCAGGTTGGCGGCCAGCCTGAAGGCGCTGTTGACCCGGCCTTGCAGGCCTTCGGGGATCATCGCCAGCCGGCGGCTGAGCTGCACCACGTTGTAGACCGGCGCGCAGAACATGAAGACCGCGAACACCACGGTCAGCATCGTGGGGCTGGGCCACAGCAGCACCAGCGGCAGCATCAAAGCCTGTACCGCCAGCGTGCCAGCGATCGCCTGGCCGAAGCTGAGCCGCCGCGAGATCCAGCCGCCGGCCACCGCGCCCAGCAGGCCACCGATGCCGGCCGCGCTGAAGATCAGGCCGATCTGCGCCTCGCCCGCGCCCTGCTGCTTGGCCAGCACGATTACCAACAACTGCAAGGCCGCGACGACGAAGTTGCTCAGGCAGGTGATCACCGCCATGTGCCGCACCAGGGCCTGCTGCCACAACCAGCGCAGGCCCACCATCATCTCGGCCCGCAGATTGCGTGGCGCCGGGCTGGGCGCGGCGGCCAAGGGTGTGCGCAGCTGGCGCACCGCCGTCGCAGAGAGCAAAAAGCCCAGCACATTGGCGGCAAACGGCCAGGCTTGGCCGCCATGCTGCAGCAGCCAAGTGCCCAGCGCCGGGCCGGCAATCGCCGCACCGGCGTGGCCGGCCTGGTTTTGCGCGATGGCCTCGGGCAGCTGCCGGGTGGCCACCACCCGCGGCAGCGCCGCCACCTCGGCCAGGTTGAAGAACACCAGCAGCGTGCCCTGCAGCAGCGCCACCGCATACAAGTGCGTCAGCGTCAAGGCGTCCAACAGCACCGCCAGCACCACGCTGGCGGATACCACGGCACGGCCGACATCGCAGACCACCATCACCCGCTGGCGGTCCCACCGATCCACCCACACACCCACCGGCAGACTGAGCAGGATGTAAGGCACCACGCCCAATGCGCTGGCCAGACCGGCGGCGCTGGCCGAGCCGGTCATCGCCAGGATCAGCAGCGGCACAACGATGCCCGAGGCATGGGCGCCGAGCGTGGAGACAACCTGGCCGCTCCACAGCAGCATGTACTCACGCTGCCGCCAGAGCGGCAGCGTATTCAGAGCGTCTGGCCGGGCCGCGACCATGACGTCAGGCCAGCCGCAGTACCTTCAACAACCCGTCCACCTTGCGGCCCTTGCGCGCACGCTTGCCCTGGTGTGACGCCAGCGTGACGCCCTTCACCACCTCGTCCTTGGGCTTGCCGCCGCGGCCGCTGCCCTGCACCGTGAGCTGCTCGCCAAACGGCGCCACCGACAGCAACGGCGCGCTGGTATCCACCTCCATCAGCGTCAGGCCCTTGCCGCCACCGGGCTGCAGCTTGAGATCGGCCAGCGCAAACACCAGCAAGCGGCCGTCTGCGGCCAGGCAACCCACTTGATGCTGACCCGCCAGCACGCGGCGCGGCTGCAGCAAGCGGCAACCCTCGTCGATGGTCAGGAAGGCCTTGCCGGCGCGCTGCCGGCCCTGCATGTCGCCGGCCTGGGCCATCAAACCGAAGCCGCCGGAATTGGCCAGCAGCAGCGTGGTATCCGCGGCGCCAGCAAAGTAATACGCCGGCTGGGTGCCGGGCTCCAGGTCGATCAGGCTGGTGACCGGCACGCCGTCGCCACGCCCGCCGGGCAGGCTGGCCACAGCCACCGAATAGACCCGGCCGCTGCCCTTGGCCGCACTGCCGAAGACCAGCAAGGTATCCACGCTGCGGCATGGGAAGAGACCAAATTCGTGCAGCGCATCACCGGCCTTGAACTGCAGCGCTGCCGCATCGACCTCATGGCCCTTGAGCGCCCGCACCCAGCCCTTGGCGGAGACCACCACCGTCACCGGTTCGTCGACCACCTTGATTTCGGCCACCGCGCGCTTCTCGGCCTGGATCAGTGTGCGGCGCTCATCGCCATGGGCCTTGGTGTCGGCCTCGATCTCCTTGATCACCAGCCGGCGCAGCGCTGTCGGGCTGCCCAGGATCTCCTCGAGCCGGCCCTGCTCCTCGCGCAGGGTCTTGAGCTCCTGCTCAATCTTGATCGCTTCCAGCCGCGCCAGCTGGCGCAGCCGGATGTCCAGGATGTCCTCGGCCTGGCGGTCACTGAGCGCAAAACGCGTCATCAGCGCCGCTTTGGGCTCGTCTGACTCGCGGATGATGCGGATCACCTCGTCGATGTTCAGCAGCACCAGCTGCCGGCCCTCGAGGATGTGGATGCGCGCCAGCACCTTGTCCAGCCGGTGGCGCGATCGCCGGGCCACCGTGACCTGGCGGAAGTCGATCCACTCCACCAGCATCTGGCGCAGGCTCTTCTGTGTCGGCCGGCGGTCACGGCCGACCATCGTCAGGTTGATCGGTGCGCTGGTCTCCAGGCTGGTGTGGGCCAGCAGCTGGGTGATCAGCTCGGCCTGGGCCACGGTGCGGCTCTTGGGCTCGAACACCAGCCGCACTGCGTCTTGTTTGCCCGACTCGTCGCGCACCGTGTCAAGCACCGCCAGCACACTGGCCTTGAGCTGCACCTGGTCGGCACTCAAGGTTTTTTTGCCGGTCTTGATCTTGGGGTTGGTCAGCTCCTCGATCTCTTCGAGCACCCGCTGGCTGCTGACACCCGGCGGCAGCTCGGTGACCACCAGCTGCCATTGGCCACGCGCCAGATCCTCGATCTTCCAGCGCGCGCGCACTTTCAAAGAGCCGCGGCCGCTGGCATAAGCCTCGCGGATATCGGCCACCGGGCTGATGATCTGGCCGCCGCCTGGGTAGTCGGGGCCGGGGATCAGGGCGTACAACTCGTCGTCGCTCAGCACCTCGTTGCGGATCAGCGCCACCGCCGCGGCCGCCACCTCGCGCAAGTTGTGGCTGGGGATCTCGGTGGCCAAGCCCACGGCGATGCCCGAGGCGCCGTTGAGCAGCGCAAACGGCAGCCGCGCCGGCAGCAGGCTGGGCTCTTCGGTGGAGCCGTCGTAGTTGGGGATGAAGTGGACCGTGCCCTCGTCGATCTCGTCGAGCAGCAGGCGGGCGATCGGCGACAGCCGCGCCTCGGTGTAGCGCATCGCCGCGGCGCCGTCGCCGTCACGGCTGCCGAAGTTGCCCTGGCCGTCGATCAGCGGATAGCGCAGCGAAAAATCCTGCGCCATGCGCACCAGCGCGTCGTAGGCCGCCTGGTCGCTGTGCGGGTGAAAGCGGCCCAGCACGTCGCCCACCACGCGCGCACTCTTAACCGGCTTGGGAATGCCGGCCGCACCCGGCCCGCTGTGGCCCAGGCCCATGCGCTGCATGGCGTACAGGATGCGCCGCTGCACCGGCTTGGCGCCGTCGCAGACATCGGGCAGCGCCCGGCCCTTGACCACGCTGAGCGCGTACTCCAGGTAGGCCCGCTCTGCGTAATGCGCCAGCGTGATGGCGTCGGCGTTGTCCGGCGGGGGCGGAGGGGGCGGCGGGGCGAAATCGAGCGGGGTCTGGGTCATAGAAGCAAGCCATCAACGGTCAGCGGCGGCGGGTCCGATCGACCCGATCGGCCCTGCTACCACGGCCACCAGGATCGGCGGCCAAACCAGCATTGTCGATCAGCCTATGGCGCCGTCCGGTTGCTCATCCGTCCCGCCTGGCCTAGGAGGCTGTCGGGCTTGGGGTTGAGCCCGCGTTGGGCCTGGAAGTGGGCTCAGCCTAGGCGCGAAGCACAGCGATACCCGAAGGTATCGCGAGCATTTGCAACGACGGATCAGCCCGTTTCCAGGCCCAACCCGAAGGGCTGGGGTGATTTGCGGAGCAATTCGTCGTTGCCGCAACTCACCCCGGCGCGGGCCCAACCCTAAGCCCGACAGCCTCCTAGCGGACCGCGGTACCCAGCAAGCAGCCGCTGCGGCGAAGGCCTTATGCCGGAAACAGCTCCCGCAACTTCAGCTTCCAGAACTTGCCGGTCGAGGTGCGTGGTATGGCCTCGATCACTTCGTAGCGCTCGGGCAGCTGCCACTTGGCAAAGCCGCGCTGCAGCATCAGCGCATTCAGCGTCGCGCCATCCACCGATTGGCCGAGTTTCAGCACGATGCAGGCCAGCGGCCGCTCGCTCCACTTGGCGTCGGGGATGGCGATCACCGCGGCCTCGGCCACCGCCGGGTGGCTCATCAGCACGTTTTCCACGTCCACGCTGCTGATCCATTCACCCCCGCTCTTGATCAAGTCCTTGGTGCGGTCGGTGATGCGCAGCGTGCCCAGCTCATCCAGCGTAGCCACGTCGCCGGTGCGCAGCCAGGTATGGCCGGCTTCATCGACAGTGAACTTGTCCTCACTGACCGGCAGCTCGTGGTAACTGCCGGTGATGAAAGGCCCACGCACCTGCACTTCGCCCATGGTCTGGCCGTCCCAGGGCGCGATCGTGCCTTCGTCGGTTTTCAGCCGCAGATCGACCAGCGGCGCCACGGTGCCGGCCATCGCCGCGCGGCGGTAACGCTCGTCGGCGTTGGCGTCGGCCAGTTCAGCGCGTGGATAGCTGATGGTGGCGATCGGCGAGGTCTCGGTCATGCCCCACCCTTGCATGATCCAGATGCCATGCTTGTCGAAAGCGCGGATCAGCGCCTCGGGCACGGCCGCGCCGCCCACCAGCGAGCGCATGCCGGCCGGCAGCTTCCAGCGGCCCGGCGTCTCGGCCTGGGCGCGATCGAAGGTCTGGATCAGGCTCATCCAGATGGTGGGCACACCCAGCGACAGCGTAGGCGGCTCCAACTGCATCAGGTCGAGCAAGTCGTCGGGGTGCAGGTGCGGGCCCGGGAACACCAGCTTGGCCCCAACCATCACCGCGCCGTACGGCATGCCCCAACTGTTGGCATGGAACATAGGCGTCACCGGCAGCACCACGTCGTTGCCGCGCAGGCCCCAGTGGTCGCCCAGGCAGCCCACCAGCGTGTGCAGCACGGTGGAGCGATGTGAATAGGCCACGCCCTTGGGCCGGCCGGTAGTGCCGCTGGTGTAGCAAATGGCCACCGGGTCGTCCTCGGCATGCGGCGCCGGCACGAAAGCGGCGGCGTCGCCGCCGGCGATGAAGACCTCGTAGTCGATCAAGTCGGCGGGCACCTCGGCGCCCGAAAACGGGAACACCAGCACCTTCTCGAAGGTATGCAGCGCCGCCACCTGGCGGTACAGCGGCAGCAGCACGTCGTCGACGATCAAGAATCGGTCCTTGCAGTCGGCGGCGATCCAGCCGATCTCCTCGGCCGACAGCCGCAGGTTCAGCGTGTGCATCACGCCACCGGCGGCCGGGATGCCGAAGTAGGCCTCCAGGTGGGCATGGTGGTTCCAGCACAGCGTGGCCACGCGGTCGCCCTTCTGCAGGCCAGCGCGCTGCAATGCCGATGCCAGTTGCAGCGTGCGCTGGTGCCACTGGCCGTAGCTGTGGCTGCGCAGGCTTTTGTCGGGCAAGCGCGAGACGATCTGGTTGCGCTTGAAGATCGTGCCGGCGCGATCCAGAAAGTGATTGATGGACAAGGGCACATTCATCATCGTGGCTTGCATGGCGAGGGTCTCCTGATGTTGGCGCCGATGATGCGTGAAAACTCGGGGGGCAATCCGTCGCTTGGGCGTCAGGCTGTCGGCCACCTGGGTCTTACCCTGAAACCATGGACTTCCAACTCAGCGAAGAGCAGCAGCAGATCGTCGCCGCCATTGAGCGGCTGTGCGCGCCTTTCGACGCCGATTACTGGCTGACCAAGGACACCGAAGGCGGCTTCCCGCACGACTTCCACCAGGCCTTGGCGCAGGCCGGCTGGCTCGGCATCGCCATGCCAACCGAGTACGGCGGCGCCGGTCTGGGCATCACCGAGGCGGCACTGATGATGCACACCATCGCCGCCACCGGCGCCGGGCTGTCGGGCGCCTCAGCGGTGCACATGAACATCTTCGGCCTGCACCCGGCGGTGGTGTTTGGCACACCCGAGCAGAAGGCACGCTGGTTGCCACCGCTGATCGCTGGCCAGGACAAGGCCTGCTTCGGCGTCACCGAGCCTGACAGCGGCCTCAATACGCTGGGGCTGAAGACGCGCGCCGTCCGTGTTTGCGACGAATCGGGCGACCATTACCGGGTATCGGGCCAGAAGCTGTGGATCAGCACCGCGCAAGTGGCCAACCGCATCCTGCTGCTGGCCCGCACCAAGCCCGCCGAAGAGTGCCGCGGCACGGAGGGCCTGAGTCTGTTCTACACCGCCTTCGACCGCAGCGCGATCACGGTGCACGAGATCGCCAAGATGGGCCGCAAGGCGGTGGACAGCAACCAGCTGTTTTTCGACGACCTGCGCATCCCGGTCGAAGACCGCATCGGCGAAGAAGGCCAGGGCTTCCAGTACATCCTGCACGGCCTGAACCCCGAGCGCATCCTGATCGGCGCCGAAGCCATCGGCCTGGGCCGCGCGGCACTGGCGCGTGCCGCCGCCTATGCCAAGGACCGGGTGGTGTTCAATCGCCCGATCGGCCAGAACCAGGCCATCGCGCATCCGCTGGCGCGCAACTGGATGGAACTGGAAGCCGCCCACCTGATGGTGCACAAGGCCGCCTCGCTGTACGACCAGCACCAGCCTTGCGCGGCCGAGGCCAATGCTGCCAAGTACCTGGGCGCCGAGGCCTGTTTCCGGGCCTGCGAAAGCGCGATGTTCACCCATGGTGGCATGGGCTATGCCCGTGAATACCATGTGGAACGCTACCTGCGCGAGGCCTGGATCCCGCGGCTGGCACCGGTCAGCCCGCAACTGATCCTGTGCTTCATCGCCGAGAAGGTGCTGGGGCTGCCCAAGTCCTACTGACCGTATTGACGGTACTGACCAAACTGACACCCGGAGGACTGACCATGCTGACCACCACCGAAGCCCTGACACCCTTGCACGCCGACATGCGCGCCTGGCGGCAAGACATCCATGCCCACCCTGAACTCGGCTTCCAGGAGTCGCGCACCGCGGCGCTGGTGGCCGACCAGCTCG
>JBBQZM010000044.1:0-21112 GCA_038207685.1 Burkholderiales bacterium | reverse complement strand
GCCCAGGGCGAGGGCGAGGGCGACAGCGGGCAGTTGCAGATGAGCTTGAGTCATGGGAGTCTCCGAACGGTTTCGGTGGGGGGGTGTGCTGCCGGGCCAGTATCGGCACGGCGACGGGGTTGAAGACCAGGCTGATCCAGGCCTTCAGCAAGCCAAGTCGCTGACACCGTCCGGCAGGTTACAGGCGCTGGCTGGCCATGTATGACGGCAACGGTCAGCACCGTCGTGCAATCTCGGTGTAACGGATGTGGCACGAAGTCGTCTAATGAGCCAGACACGGCCAACCGGCCTGCGACGGAAGAACGAAAGCCCTGGATGCGCCTGGACAAACGATGGTGGTTGCTGCTGGTCCTGCTGGGCCTGGTGGGCCTGTATTTCGCGCTCGATCTTGGCCAGTACCTGAATCTGGCGACGATCAAGCAGCAGCAAGCCGCGCTTGAAGTCTGGCGTGCCGAGCAGCCACTGGTGGCCGCCCTGCTGTTCTTTGCCGCCTATGTGGCGGTGACCGCCTTGTCGCTGCCCGGTGCCACGGTGATGACGCTGGCAGCCGGGGCGATCTTCGGTCTCGGCTGGGGCCTGCTGATCGTCTCGTTTGCCTCGAGCATTGGCGCCACGCTGGCCTTTCTGGTGGCGCGCTGGCTGCTGGGCGACTGGGTGCAAAAGCGCTTTGCCGGCAGGCTGAAGACACTGAACGCCGGCATCGAGCGCGAAGGCGGCTTCTATTTGTTCACGCTGCGCCTGGTGCCGGTGTTCCCCTTCTTCCTGGTCAACCTGGCGATGGGGCTGACCAAGATCCGCCCCCTGACCTTTTACGCCGTCAGCCAGGTTGGCATGTTCGCCGGCACCATCGTCTACGTGAATGCCGGCACCCAGCTGGCGCGCATCGATTCACTGTCGGGCATCGTCTCGCCGGCGCTGCTGGGCTCGCTTGCAATGCTGGGCATCTTTCCGTTGATCGCCAAGAAACTGGCCGATTGGCTGAAGGCGCGCAAGGTGTATGCCCAATGGCCCAAGCCGGCGCACTTCGACCGCAACCTGGTGGTGATTGGCGGCGGCTCGGCCGGCCTGGTCACCGCCTACATCGCCGCCGCGATCAAGGCCGAGGTCACGCTGGTCGAGCAGCATGCGCTGGGCGGCGACTGCCTGCACACCGGCTGCGTGCCCAGCAAGGCGCTGATCCGTTCGGCCAAGTTCCTGTCGCATGTGCAGCGCGCCAAGGAGTTCGGCATCCACACGGCCAGCGCCGAGTTCAACTTCGCCGAGGTGATGGAACGGGTGCAGTCGGTGATCCGGGCCATCGAGCCGCATGATTCGGTCGAGCGCTACACCGGCCTGGGTGTGGACGTAGCGCAAGGCCGCGCACGCATCGTCTCACCCTGGGAGGTCGAGATCACGCTAGCTGATGGCACGCTGAAGCGTCTGACCACCCGGGCGATCGTCATTGCCGCCGGCGCCAAGCCGTTTGTGCCGCCGATCCCCGGCCTGGCCGAGGTGGGCCCGCTGACCTCCGACAACGTCTGGCAGTTGCGTGAGCTGCCAAAGCGCCTGGTGGTGCTGGGCGGCGGGCCGATCGGCAGCGAGCTGACCCAGGCCTTTGCCCGCCTGGGCAGCCAGGTGACCCAGGTCGAGATGGCACCGCGCTTGCTGATGCGCGAGGACGAGGACGTCTCGGCCCTGGTGCTGCAACGCTTTCAGGCCGAAGGCGTCGATGTGCGCCTGAACCACAAGGCAGTGCGTGTCGAGGGGGTGGACGGTGACAAGCGCCTGATCGTCGAACACCACGGCGCGGAACAATCGATCGCCTTCGACCAGATCCTGGTCGCAGTAGGCCGCAGCGCCAACCTGCAAGGCTATGGCCTGCAAGAGCTGGGCGTGCGCACCGGCCGCACCGTCGAGATCAATGGCTACCTGCAAACCAACTTCCCCAACATCTATGCCGCCGGCGACGTGGCCGGGCCCTACCAGTTCACCCACACCGCTGCCCACCAGGCCTGGTATGCGGCGGTCAATGCGCTGTTCGACCCGTTCAAGAAGTTCAGCGCCGATTACCGCGTGATTCCCTGGGCCACGTTTGTGGAGCCCGAGGTGGCACGGGTCGGCCTCAACGAACTGGAGGCCAAGGAGAGTGACATTGCGGTCGAGGTCACCACCTATGGCATCGACGACCTCGACCGCGCCATCGCCGACAGCGAAGCCCATGGCTTCGTCAAGGTGCTCACCGTGCCGGGCAAAGACAAGATCCTGGGCGTGACCATCGTCGGAGAGCATGCCGGCGACCTGCTGGCCGAGTATGTGCTGGCCATGAAACACGGTATCGGCCTGAACAAGATCCTGGGCACCATCCACACCTACCCCACGCTGGCCGAGGCCAACAAGTTCGTGGCCGGCAACTGGAAGCGCAACCATGCACCCCAGCAGTTGCTGGCCTGGGTCGGCCGCTTCCACGCCTGGCGGCGCGGCTGAGAGACTGAGAGGCCATGCCACCCAGCCTGCGCTACCCGCTTTCCAGCCCGAAACGCTGGATCGGCTGCGGGCTGAGCCACTACCTCAGTGGCCGCAGCGAATCTCGCAGGCAGGACGCGCCCTGGATGGCCGCTGCATGAGTGCAAAGTTGTGCATCGTGATGCCGGTGCTGGACGAGGCCGAGCGTCTGCGTGAGCTGCTGCAGGCACTGCAACCGCTGCGCCAGCGCGGTGCGTTGGTCATCGTGGCCGACGGTGGCAGCCAGGACGGCAGCCTGGACATTGCCCACGATCTGGCCGATCTGGTGCTGCAAGTGCCGCGTGGCCGCGCCGCGCAGATGAATGCCGGCGCCGCTGCCTGCGAGGGCGAGTTGCTGTTGTTTCTGCATGCCGACACCCACCTGCCCGACGATGCCGATGCGCTGATCGAGGCCGCGCTGGCGCCCGACAGCGGCCACCACTGGGGCCGCTTCGATGTGCGTTTTGACAGCCCGCGACGCGTGCTGCGGCTGGTGGCCGGCGCGATGAATCTTCGTTCGCGCTGGACCGGCATCGCCACCGGCGACCAGGCGATGTTTGTGCGCCGCTCGCTGTTCAACCAGGTCGGTGGCTTTCCCGACCTGCCGCTGATGGAGGACATCACGCTGTCGTCGACGCTCAAGCGGCACGGCCCGCCGGCCTGCCTGCGGCCGCCGGTGATCACCTCGGCACGGCGCTGGGAGCGCCGAGGCGTCTGGCGCACCATCGTGTTGATGTGGCGGCTGCGCGCCGCCTACTTCTTGGGTGCCGATCCGACGCAGTTGGCCATCGACTATGGCTACCGACCCCGTGAACACTGAGTCCGCCAAGCCGAGCCAAGCCGCCCTCGGCCAGGTAGGCGTGGCCGTGCTGGCCAAGGCGCCCGTGGCCGGCCTGGCCAAGACCCGGCTGATGCCGGCGCTGGGTGCCGCCGGCGCGGCGCGCTTGCAGCGCCAACTCACCTGCAACACGCTGACCACAGTGCATTCCGCCGGCCTCGGGCCGCTGACGCTGTGGTGCGCGCCCGATGCGCAGCACCGCTTCTTCCGCGCCCTGCAGCAGCGTTGCGGTCTGACCTGCCGCGACCAGCCGGCCGGCGACCTGGGCCAGCGCATGCAGGCGGCGTTCTGCGCAACTGCGCCGGCCGGCCCGCTGTTGCTGATCGGCACCGACTGCCCGCCGCTGCGGCCCGCGCACCTGCGTGCAGCCGCGGCGGCGCTGCTGCAAGGCGACGATGCGGTCTTCATCCCGGCCGAGGACGGCGGTTATGTCCTGGTGGGCCTGCGTCAGCCACAGCCGGCGTTGTTTGAGCAGATGACCTGGAGCACCGACCAGGTGATGGCAGACACCCGCCGCCGTGCCCGTGCGCTGGGCCTGCGGTGGCGTGAACTGCCGCCGCTCTGGGACCTGGACCTGCCGGCCGACCTGGACCGCTGGCACCAGACCGACAGCAGCGCGGCCCATCACCTACCCTGAACACTGCCAACATGCCGCCGGTGAGACCACCCGGTCTCCGGCAGGCCAAGATCAAGGAAACCCCATGAGCACAGATTTCGACCTCATCGTCATCGGCGCCGGTAGCGGCGGCGTTGCAGCGGCACGCCGCGCGGCGGCCCATGGCGCGCGGGTGCTGATCGCCGAGGCCGACCGCGTCGGCGGCACCTGCGTGATCCGCGGCTGCGTGCCCAAGAAGCTGATGATGTACGCCGCCGGCTTTTCACAGACCTTCAAGGAGGCTGAAGGCTTTGGCTGGACCGGCGTCAGCGGACGTTTCGAGATGTCACGCTGGGCCGATGCCAAGGCCACCGAGACGACGCGGCTGGAAGGCATCTACCGCCAGCTACTGGCCGACTCGGGCGTGACGCTGGTGAACGAACGCGCCACCCTGGTGGCGCCGGGCACGGTGGCGCTGGGTGACCGCCAGCTGCGCACCGAGCACATCCTGATCGCCACTGGCGGCGCGCCGGTGCGTGACAACTTGCCCGGGCTGGAGGCGGCCATGAGCTCCAACGAGGTGCTGGACTTGCGCGCCTTGCCGGCCAGCCTGCTGGTGGTGGGCGGTGGTTACATCGCGGTCGAGTTCGCCAGCATCCTGGCCGGCCTCGGCGTCTCGGTCACGCTGGCCTACCGCGGCCTGCTGCCGCTGCGCGGTTTCGACCAGGATTTGCGAAGCCGTCTGGCGTTGGCGCTGACCGGGCGCGGTATCACGCTGGCCATGGGGGTGGGGCTGTCCAGGCTGGAACGCGATAATGACCGCTTTGTGCTGCACCGCGAAGATGGCTCGACCCTCGTCGCCGATGCGGTGCTCAATGCCACCGGCCGCCGGCCCAACACCGCCGGGCTGGGTCTGCAGGCGCTGGGTGTGCAACTCGACGACGCCGGCGCGATCCACGTTGATGCCGACAGCCGCAGCAACGTGCCCGGCGTCTGGGCGATTGGCGATGTCTGCAACCGCGTCAACCTTACACCGGTGGCCATCGCCGAAGGTCGCGCTTTTGCCGACTGCCAGTTTGGCGGGCGACCGAGCCGGGTCGACCACCGGCTGGTGGCCAGCGCGGTGTTCTGCGACCCGCCCATCGCCAGCGTGGGGCTCAGCGAGGCCGAGGCCCTGTCCCAGGGCCCGGTCGACATCTATGAAGCCGACTTCCGTCCGATGAAGACCGCCTTTGCTGGCGGCAGCAGCCGCAGCTTCATGAAGCTGGTGGTCGACGGCCTGAGCGAGCGGGTACTGGGTGTGCACATGATCGGCACCGACGCGCCCGAGATCGTGCAAAGCCTGGCGGTAGCGCTGACTTGCAGCGCGACGAAGCGCGACTTCGACCGCACCATCGCCGTGCACCCCACCGCGGCGGAAGAGTTTGTGCTGATGCGCGAGCCGGTACGGCGGCTGGCCGCAGCCGCAGCCGCCAACACCACGACCACCACTGCCGCCGCCACGTGACACCGGGGTCACGCCGCTGGTGGCTGGGTGCCGGACCGGCCTGGATGTCAGCAGCCACACCGCCTGGCCCTGGCACAGCGCCGTGGCGCAGGCGCTGCCTGTCGTGCCGCTGGACGCACCCGAGCCGCTGGCCCAGGTGCATGTGGACGAGCGCGGCAAGCTGCTGGTTATCGGCCGCAACGGCCGGGTTTGGCAAGGGGCGGAGGCCGGCTGGCGGCCACTGGGCGAAGGTCTGGATCCGGCGTCGCCACTGGCCAGCGGCCATGGTCGCAGCGTCGGCCGTACGCTTGACAGCGGCCTCTGGCTGATGGCGCTGGCCGTCACACCGCTGAGCGGCTGAGCGGCTGAGCGGCTGAGCAGCCAGTGGCGCCACGGTTCAGCCGATGCTCATCAGGCTGGCATTGCCGCCCGCGGCCGCGGTGTTGATGCTCAGCGAGCGCTCGATCACCAGCCGCTCCAACGGCACCTGTTCGTCGCCCGGCGCCAGCGCGGTCAGGCCGATGATCGGCCCCGGCTGTTCGGCCAGATGTCGCAACACGGCCAGCCGCTGGTGTGCCGGCCCGTGGTGCAGCACCGCGTCAAATTGCACCGCGTCGGCTTGCCAATCGCGGGCCAGGGTGATGCGTTCACGCACCGCCTCGGGCAGGCGCTGCCACAGCGGCCGGTTGACGGCCGGCCAGACGGCACTGCTGCCCACCGCCAGTACCGCGGCCAGCTGCAGCAGCCGGTCGCCGTCGGCATCGGCCAGGCACAACACGGCCTGGCGCGGCAGCACCGCGTACAGATTGGCCTCGCCGGTGGGCCCGACCAGCTGCCGCCAGGGGCCGGTGGGCGACAGGCCCGCCAGCCGCGCGCTGGCCGCGGCCAGAGCCGGCAGCTGCTGCGCCTGAGCCCACTGCTGCAGCGCCTGCTGTGCCAACGCGGGCTCGGCCGCCGCTTGGGTTGCCGCCCCGCCGCGCAGCGGCAGTGCGCCTGGCGGACCGCTGGCCTGCACGGCGCGCTGCGCAGCGTCGGCCGGTCGCTGCGCCAACAGGCGCAGCAGGTACAGCGGCCCGCCCGCCTTGGGGCCGGTGCCCGACAGACCCTCGCCGCCAAACGGCTGCACACCCACCACCGCACCGACGATGTTGCGGTTGGCATAGAGGTTGCCAGCATGGGCTGTCTGCACCACCTGCAACAAGGTCTCGTCGATGCGGGTGTGCACGCCCATGGTCAGGCCGTAACCGGTCTGGTTGATCTGCGCCAGCAGGTCGGCCAGGCCCTCACGCGGGTAGCGCAGCACATGCAGCACCGGGCCGAAGACCTCGCGCTTCAGTTCGGCGATGTGCTGGATCTCGATCAGCGTTGGCGGCACAAAAGTGCCACGGTCCAGCGACAGGTCGTCTACCGCGGCGGGCCGGGTGACGCGGCAACCCTGGGCGCGTTTCGCCGCGATGTGGCGCTCGACGATGCCCTGGGCATCGGCATCGATCACCGGGCCGACATCCACCGCCAGCTGGCGTGGATCACCCACACGCAGTTCACGCACCGCGCCTTCCAGCATCTTGATCAATCGATCGGCGCCGTCGTCCTGCACACACAGCACCCGCAGCGCTGAGCAGCGCTGGCCTGCGCTGTCGAAGGCCGACGCCACCCCATCGGCCACCACCTGCTCGGCCAGTGCCGACGAGTCGACGATCATCGCGTTCTGGCCGCCGGTCTCGGCGATCAGCGGCACCGGCTGGCCCAACGCGCCCAGCCGGCCAGCCAAGGCGCGTTGCAGCAGCCTCGCAACCTCGGTGGAGCCGGTGAACAACACGCCCTGCACCCGGGCATCGGCCACCAGCCGCGCGCCCACCGTCTCGCCGGGGCCGGGCAGCAGTTGCAACGCACCACGCGGCACGCCAGCGTCCCACAGCGCTTGCACCGCCGCGGCGGCAACCAGCGGCGTCTGCTCGGCCGGCTTGGCCAACACCGCATTGCCGGCGGCCAGCGCCGCCGCCACCTGGCCGGTGAAGATCGCCAGCGGAAAGTTCCAGGGGCTGATGCAGACCACCACACCCAGCGGCAGGTGGCTGGCGGGGTCGAGGCCGCGCCGGATCTGCGCCGCGTCGAAGCGCAGAAAGTCCACGGCCTCGCGTACCTCGGCCACGGCGTTGGCGCAGGTCTTGCCGGCTTCACGCACCAGCAGCCCGATCAGCGCCTCGGTGTCGGCTTCCAGCCGATCGGCGGCGGCTGCCAGGCAGTCGGCGCGCACCGCCGCCGGTGTGGCAGCCCATGCCGCGGCCCCTTGCTCGGCCCAGGCCAGCGCGGCGTCCACCTCCTGGGGTGTGGTCTCGCGCACCGTGCCCACTTGATCATCCCGGTCGGCCGGATTGTTGACCGGCAACGCTGCCGCCATGCCACCCGCCGGCGCATCACCACCCAACATCGGCTCGGCCACCCAGCGCCGGCTGGCCGCGGCGGCCATCTGCTGCGCCAGCGCCTCCAGCGTGCTCTCGCTGGCCAGGTCCAGGCCGCGTGCATTGGCACGCTCGGCGCCATACAGTGCGCGTGGCAGCGGGATCGCCGGATGCGGCAGGCCCACCAGACCTTCGCGCTGCGCCAGCGCCTGCACCGTCTGCACCGGGTCTTCCACCAGTTCGGTCAGCGGCAGCGCCGTATCAGCGATGCGGTTGACAAACGAGGTGTTGGCGCCGTTCTCCAGCAGCCGCCGCACCAGGTAGGCCAGCAGCGTTTCGTGCGTACCCACCGGCGCATAGATGCGGCAGGCACGGCCCAGACCACCCTCGGCCACCGTACCCACCACCTGCTCGTACAGCGGCTCGCCCATGCCGTGCAGGCACTGGAACTCATAGGCCTCGTCGCCGCTGGCCCCTTGGGCCTGGGCCAGTTGAAACACCGCCGACAGGGTCTGGGCGTTGTGGGTGGCGAACTGCGGATAGACCCCATCGGTCGCCGCCAGCAGGCGGCGGGCACAGGCGATGTAGGCCACATCGGTGTAGGCCTTGCGGGTGTAGACCGGGTAGTCGGCCAGACCGTCGAGCTGGGCGCGCTTGATCTCGCTGTCCCAGTAGGCACCCTTGACCAGGCGCACCATCAGCCGGTGGCCGCTGCGCCGCGCCAGATCGATCAGGAAATCCACCACCGCCGGGCAGCGCTTCTGGTAGGCCTGGATGACAAAGCCGATGCCTTGCCAGCCGGCCAGCGCGGGCTCGAAGCACAGCCGCGCCAGCAGATCCAGCGACAACTCCAAGCGGTCGGACTCTTCGGCGTCGATGTTCAGGCCGATGTCGAACTGCCGCGCCAGCTGCGCCAGCTGGAACAGCCGCGGGTACAACTCGCTCATCACCCGCCCGACCTGGGCCCGGCTGTAACGCGGATGCAGCGCCGACAGCTTGATCGAGATACCGGGGCCGCGGTAGACCCCCTGCCCAGCGGCCGCCTGGCCGATGGCGCGTATCGCCTGCTCGTAGGCCGCCAGGTAGGCCTGGGCGTCGCGCGCCGTCATCGCCGCCTCGCCCAGCATGTCGTAGGAGTAGCGAAAGCCCTCGGCTTCGCGGCGGCGGGCGTTGACCAGCGCCTGCGCGATGGTTTCGCCGGTGACGAACTGCTCGCCCATCAGCCGCATCGCCATGTCCACGCCTTTGCGGATCAGCGGCTCACCGCCGCACGCCACCACCTTGCGCAGGGCCGTGCTGAGGCCGGTATCGCTGTGCGTGGCCACCAGCTTGCCGGTGAACAACAGGCCCCAGGTGGCGGCATTGACAAACAGCGAGGGGCTGCGGCCCAGGTGCGACTGCCAGTTGCTGCTGCCGATCTTGTCGCGGATCAGCGCGTCGCGGGTGGCAGCGTCGGGGATGCGCAGCAAGGCCTCGGCCAGGCACATCAGCGCCACGCCCTCTTGCGAGCTGAGCGCAAATTCCTGCAGCAGGCCTTGCACCAGGCCGGCGCGGCCGCCGGCACGGTTGCGATCACGCACACCACCGGCGATGCGCAGCGCGAGTGCTTGGTCCGCCTGTGATTGCTCGGGTGTGAGTTGCGCCTGCGCCAGCAGCCCCGGCAGCAACTGCGGTTCAGGCAGCCGCGTCGCGGCGCTGATGGCCGTGCGCAACGCCGAAGAAGACAGCGGGGGCGTGAGGCCCGTCGTCGGGGTAACGGGCCAGGTAGGCAGCGAAGAGGTGCTCATGTCATTGATCCAGGCAACCGCCGGATCAACCGGCACAAGCGCTCAGTGTCTGGCCAAGCCTTCGATATATTGCACGGTTTTTTCGGCTGAAACAGAGAAAACACTCAGACCGGCACCGTCAGACTGCTGCCCGCGCGGCTGACCGGCTGCCTGGCCAGCAGACCGAACAGATTCTTCGGATCAGCGGCCTGCGGCACCAGTTCCAGCACATCGCCGATGCCCAGTTCAGCCGCGGCGTCACGCACGAACGTCAACGCCGCGTAGTCCTCCAGCGCAAAGCCCACCGAGTCGAACACCGTGACCTGGTTGACGCTGCCGCGCCCCGGCGTCTGGCCACGCAGCACACGCCAGAACTCGGTGACCAGGAAGTCGGCCGGCATCTGCTGGATGTCGCCCTCGATGCGGGTCTGCGGTTCGTACTCGACAAACACCGCTGCGCCAGCCAGCACCGCGGGGTGCAGTTCGGTCTTGCCCGGGCAATCGCCGCCCACCGCATTGAAATGCATGCCCGGCACGACCATCCCGGGCGTGATGATGGTTGCCTGGGACTTGTCGGCGGTCAGCGTGGTCACGATGTCGGCGCCACGCACTGCCTCGGCGGTGCTGCCGCAGACCACCAGTTCCAGGCCCTGACCCGCCAGGTTGTTGACCAGCTTGTCGGTGGCGGCGCGGTCGATGTCGAACAGCCGCAGGCTGCGGATGCCGACCAGATCGCGAAAGGCCAGGGCCTGAAACTCGGCCTGCGCGCCATTGCCGATCAATGCCATGCAGCGGCTCTCCGGGCGCGCCAGCCAACACGCGGCCAGCGCCGACATGGCGGCGGTGCGGATCGCGGTGACCAGGGTCAATTCGGCCAGCAGCCGCGGTGCGCCGGTGGCCACATCGGCCAACACACCAAAGGCCATCACCGTGGGCAGGCCCTCGCGGGTGTTGTTCGGGTGGCCGTTGACATACTTGAACGCGAACTCACTGGCATCGGCAATGGGCATCAACTCGATCACACCGTGTTGCGAGTGGCAGGCCAGTCGCGCCGATTTGTCGAACGCGGTCCAACGCCGGAAATCGCGCTCGATGCGCGCTGCCACCTCGCGGATGCAGGCCGGCAGGCCCTTGCGCTGCACCAGGCGAACCATGTCGGGCACGCCGATGTAGGTGGTGGTGGTCAGTGGCTGGGTCAGACGCATGGCGGGGCTCCTCTTGTGGCGGTCACCCAGTCTGCGTCGGGGGCATGTCAGGCAGAAGCCGGCACTCGGCCTGCAAATCGTCTGAGAACTGCCGGATTGGCAGATCAGATTGCCGATATGCGTCATGGAAGCCGCCAGCGTCATCCCGCCAGACACGGGTGCTGGCCTCGCTGGCCGATATCCTGCGGATCGACGCGCACCGGGTCACCACCGCCCAGGGCGGCGCCGCCGGCATTGATGCCTTCGCTGGCGCGATCGACCAAGGCTAGCACTTCGACGTCGTCATCACCGACTTGGGCATGCCCCTTGTCGACGGCCGCCAGGTCGCCGAAGCCGTCAAGTCCGCACGCTCTGACACGCGTGTGCTCAAGCTCACCGGCTGGGGCCGCCGCATGCAGCAGGACGGTGAACGCCCCGAGCGCGTCGACGTCCTGCCCAGCAAACCGCCCGATCTCGCCGAACTGCGACGGGCGCTGGCCGGGGCGGACTGCGCTTGTGAAGATGTAAGCAGGCCCGGGCCTGACGGGTCATGCACACGGCCGGCATGGGCCGGGTGGGCCGGGTGGGCCGGGTGGGGACTGGTCAGCGTCAGTCGTCATCGTCATGGTCTCTGTCATGCGAAGACTGCGCCCAGCCCTGCGCCGGGATCAGCCCGCCCGGCGACTGCTGCCACGCCCAGCCGAGGAAGACCATGACGGCCAGCAGCACCGCGGCGGCCAACCACAGGTGATTGCGCTTGGCCAGGTTCGGGCCGACCCCGACCACCTGGCCGGTCAACATCGGCAGGGCCTGGTTCTTGCGCCTGAGCACGCTCAGCCCGGCGATCAGCCCCACGTGGGCCAGTACGATGACCAGCATCGCCTCGCCGAAGAACTCATGCAGTTCTTCCAGCCAGTCGCCACCGAGCGAGCCACCCCACTCGTTGTAGGCACCATAGCCGCTGAGGGTGAGTGGCACGGCCAGCCCGAGCAGCGCCACTACGGCCAGGACCATCAGCAGGTTCTGGCCCTGCCGCCAGTTGACGCCCCGGGCCGTGCCACGCCGGGCCCCATCGACCAGGGAACGCCACCAGTTCGGCGCGCTGCCCAACTTGCGAAACATCAGGCCAAGCCGGGCGTGACGCGGCCCGACCAGGCCATAGAGCACACGAAACATCAGCAGACCTGCCAGGGTATAGCCCAAGCTGACATGCAAAACGCGCCAGCGCTCGCCGTCGGCGCTCAGGTAGGCGCCAACAAAGCTCAGGGCGAACAGCCAGTGGAACATGCGCGTGGGCGCATCGACGACACGGCGACGTGGCGCGTGTTTCACGTCACCGGTCGAAGCGGCGCCAGCCGGTGGGTAGGCGGAAGCGGTAGTCATGGTTTGTCCTTGTCTTGGTCAGTCGTTCCAGGCGCGGCGTTGGCGGGCCTCGAGGCCTGCGGGCATTCGCAAGCTGTCGTCGTCGTAGCGGCCGTTGTCGGCGCCGGTGTGGCAGGCAGCGCAGTTGGCCGCGCTCTTGACACTGGGCAGTATCCAGACAGCAGCGTCGACTTGTCGGTGTTTGCGCTCGAACCAGGCAGATCGGGTAATGCGGTCTTGCGGTGGTTCCTCGACGACACGCTTGTAGCTGCCGGCATGGGCTTGCAGCCAGGCATTGATCTGCTGCAGCGGCTTGGCATCCAGCGAGGCATCGGTGCCGTAGTGGCGCTCCAGCCCGCCCATCAGGCGCCCCCAGGAGCGTGCGGGCAGCAGGCCGGGTGGATAGGCCAGGTGGCAGGCCGCGCATTCCTGGGTATAGGCTGCGGGCACATTCGGCGGCATCCGTCGCCCGCCGTCGGCCAGGGCTGTGGCAGCCAGCCCCAGGCCCAGCAGGGCCCCAAGCAAGCCGCGTAGAAGTTGGGGCAGTTGTGTCATCTTGGTCGTCTCCGGGCGTCGGTGGGGGTGTCGGTTCATGGCTTCAGGCTCAGCAGCCAGGCCAGCACGTCCGCCTTCTCGCTGGCGCTGCACTCGCGCTGCACCACGTCCTTGCAGTTGCGCCGGAACCACTTGTCGACCTTCGCGGTGTCGGTGAAGGCACGTGGGTTGAACGCCGGCGCCATGGGCTCGATCAGCTTGCCGGTGCTGGCGTGCTTGCCCTGCTGCACGGGCGGGTTGCCATGGCAGGACGCACAAGACCACTCGCCGCCATGGCGGCCGGTGAAGAAAGCGCGTCCACGGTCTGCTTGACCGGCTGAGCCGGCCTGCGTGCTCCAGCGCTCAAGTTGCTGGGCAGCCGACGTGTCTGCCGCCCAGGCGGCCTGCAGCGGCAGCGCCAGGGCCATGGCACAGGCAGTGGCACAGGCGATGCTGCCCAGCGGCCTGCGCCACGGCTCAAACTGGGACCTGCCCTGGGGCCTGCCCCGGGGCGACCTTGTCACGAACCAACGCTTGACGGTCATGGATGCTCCTCGGAAATCGTTGACTTGATTCTTCGGCCGGCGCCCTGAACCCAGACTGAAGGGCGCGTTCATGGGGCGTTCAGCTTCGAGCGCCGACAATCCGGTCGTGTCCCCGTTCGCTCGCCCAAACCCTCGCCCGTTCAAGGTCCGTGACCGGTTTGCGCTGCCCGCACTCGTCGTTGGGGTGATGGCGCTGCTGCTGGCGGCGACCGACGCAGGGGCCAGCGATCAGCGCGACCACGAGCTTGCGCGGGCAGCCGTCCAGGCCGGTGAAGTGCTGCCACTGCCGACGCTGCTGGAACGGCTTCAGCGCACGCATCCAGGACAGGTGCTGGAACTGGAACTCGAGCGCCATGACAGGCGCTGGATCTACGAGGTCAAGCTGCTGCAGGCCGGCGGCCAGTTGCTGAAGCTGGAAGTGGATGCGGCGACGGGCCAGGTGCTGGAGATCAAGCGCAAGAAGACCGACACGCCCAAGCCGCCGAAGGACGCGTCAAGATGAGCCCCGGTTTGCACCGGCCGAGCCGATGAGGCTGCTGCTGGTTGAAGACGACCCGACGCTGCGAGCGCAGTTGCGCGCCGGCCTGTTGGAGGCTGGTTATGCGGTGGACGAAGCCGACAACGGCCAAGACGCCCACCACCTCGGCGCTCACGAGCCGTTTGATGCCGTGATCCTGGACCTGGGCTTGCCGCAGATCGACGGCCTGAGCGTGCTCAAGCGCTGGCGCCAAGCAGGACAGACCATGCCGGTGCTCATCCTCACCGCCCGCGACAGCTGGCACGAAAAAGTGGCTGGCATTGACGCCGGCGCCGACGACTACCTGGCCAAGCCCTTCCACATGGAAGAGCTGCTGGCGCGCATCCGGGCGCTGATCCGGCGCGCACAGGGGCTGGCGTCACCGCTGCTGCAACACGGACCGCTGACACTGGACACGCGCAGCGGCCGTGTCACCTGCCACGGGCAGCCCGTCAACCTGACCAGCCACGAGTTCCGCCTGCTCGCCTACCTGATGCACCGTCCGGGCGCCGTGGTGTCACGCACCGAGCTGACCGAACATCTGTACGCGCAGGACTTCGATCGCGACTCCAACACCATCGAAGTTTTCATCGGCCGCCTGCGCCGCAAGCTGCCGCCAGAGGTCATCGAGACCGTGCGCGGCATGGGCTACCGGCTGGCCTCGGCGGCTTGACACCCATGGCCGGCCCGCGCAGGCAGCGCTCGCTGCGATTCCGGCTGCTGGCCGTCACGCTGCTGGCGATGGCGGTGGCGCTGGTGCTGGCGGGCCTGACGCTGTCCGGACTGTTTCGCGATCATGTGATGCGTCAGTTCAGCCAGACGCTGACGGCGCAGCTCGACCAGGTCACGGCCCGACTGGAGTTCGACACGGCGGGCCAACCGCAGCTCGATGGCCAGTTGCTCACCGACCCACGCTGGTCGCGGCCCTACTCGGGCCTGTACTGGCAGATCGATCGTGTCGATGGTGTGCAGCCTGCCGACGTCCTGCGCTCCCGGTCGTTGTGGGATGCCACGCTGAAGCCACCGCAGGACGCCTTGGCCGACGGCGAAGTGCACGTGCACGAGGTACCCGGACCGCAGGACGCGAAGCTGATGCTGGTGGAGCGTACCGTGGCCCACGCCGGGTCGGCACCAACGTCCTGGCGGCTGATGGTTGCGGCGGACATGGCAGAGACGGCCGTGGCGATCGCGCGGTTCACCACGGTGCTGGCCAGTTCGCTGGCCATCTTGCTGGTCCTGCTCGGCGCCTCGGCCGTGGCCCAGGTCGCCATCGGTCTGGCGCCGCTGAGGCGGCTTCAGCAGGCCCTGGCGGCGGTGCATGAAGGCCGGACGCAGCGCATTGACGACAACTTTCCGACCGAGGTCCAGCCGCTGGTGGACGACTTCAACCGGGTGCTCGACCGCAATGCCGAAATCGTCACGCGGGCACGAACCCAGGCCGGCAACCTGGCGCATGCCATCAAGACGCCGCTGGCGGCACTGTCTCAGGCGGCCGCTTCGGCCCGACGAAGCCCGCAGGCTGCTGCCGAGCTGGCGGCGCTGGTCAACGAACAGACAAATCTCGCCCGGCGCCATGTCGACTGGCACCTGGCACGGGCACGCGCCGCCGCTGCCCACGGCATCCCCGGCGCGCGTGCGGCCGTCGAGCCAGCCATCACGGGCCTGATCCGGGTGATGGCGCGTGTCCATGCCGAGCGCGATGTCCGTGTGCTGTGCGCGCCCATCGCCAGCGATCTGCACTTCGCCGGAGAAGTGCAGGACCTGCAGGAAGTGGTTGGCAACCTGATCGACAACGCCTGCAAGTGGGCACGCAGCAGCGTGCATGTGGCTGCCACTGCCGAGCCCGGGCCCGAGGGTCGCCGGCTGCGCATCACCATCGAAGATGACGGTCCGGGCATTGCCGCCGAACGCCGGGCCAGCGTGATGGCGCGCGGCGCCCGACTGGATGAATCGGTACAAGGCAGCGGCCTGGGTCTGGCCATCGTCTCCGAGCTGGTCACGCTTTACGGTGGCCAGGTTGCGCTGGCTTACTCGACCTTCGGGGGGCTGCGTGTTGAACTCGACCTGCCGGGTGGATGACAGCGCCCTGCCGGCTGCGACAGCGAAGTTGGCGCTGCGGCGGCCTGCCACTTGGCGATTGAAGTCAGCGCGTCTCCTTGCGGTTCGCGCAAGCAGGCCGTCCGGGCCGGCTGGCTGGCTGGCTCGACTTGGCACCAAGGCGGCCTCTGCGCGCCAGACCGCGAGATGAGCACGAAGGCCTGGATGGCCAAGGGCTCGCCTGTAGCAGCCGCCGGCGCCACCCGCTGCGCTGGCAGCGTGATCACGTCCAAGAAGCTTGGCTTGCCGTTCCTTCGGTTCTTCAGCAGCCCAGGGCATCGCGACTGACGAAGTGCTTGCCACAACCAGAGGATCGCCTCGCGAGGAAAGCGCCGTCAAGCGCGGCGGTCCGCGCCTGCGCGGCATGCCGTCACAGGCAAATGCCTGGGCATCATCATCGGCGCGTGCCAGCCATTGGACCGATCGCTGCGGTCGGGATTGCATGTCGATGTGCTCATCGAGCGGCTCATTGAGCACCGCCGCTTCACTCAGTCGCCAATCAGCGCGGCATCAAGGTGCCCGACCGTGACATAGATGAGCGCGCCTTCGGGCCCGGTGAACGGAGCGTGCCGGCTCCAGCGCGGGCTACGCAGCCAACTGCGCTTGGGATACGCACCGAACTCGTTCGCGCGGCAGTGCGCTCGGCCAACCCTCAAACTGTTCTCTCGAGCAACGAAAACGCGCTGGGTGCGATCGGCATCGATGCTGCCAGCGCCACCAGGCCGTAGCGCGCCATCGCGCCATCCGTCACCAGGGGTGTCATCGTCGCCAGCAGGTTGGTCTGGTACAGCAGCGCGGGGATCAGCGAAAGGTTCGGCACCGTACCGACCTATCGCGCGGCGCTCAACGCCGGCAGGCCTTGCACGGACACCCCGGCGCTCTGCACAACCGCCGCCGACTGCGGCCGCCTGTTGAAGGCGGTCGGCGAGCACAGCAGCGTGCTGGCTTCCGCTGCGATGACCGGCAGCTCCGAGGTCTTCCTGCAGGAGGAACACGAGTGAAGTGGGCCAATCCTCCACACGCAGCCGTTCCGTCAACCAGCGCCCAAGAGGTGATGGCCATGGTCGACGAAGACTGCTTGGCCCCCCTCAGCCTCAGGCCGGCGCGCGCGCCTGCTTGCCTCGCCAGCCAGCCCCCGCATCGTCGGCCAGCGCGCTGCCAGCTTCGGCGTCGACAACGAAGACCTCGTCGGCTCCCAGGCTGCGCAGCAGTTCGACCTCGTCGGCATACTTCACGATCGCAGCGATCTGGCCCGCGAATTGACCTGCATTGGCCCGTTGCTTCAGCTGCGACAAGGCATGGACATTGCCGGCATGCCACGGCATGGCCTGCAGCACCAGCTTCGCTGTGCCGGTGCATTTGGCTGGGCTGCGGTCCAGCAGGTTGCGCATCGGTTGCATCAACAGACGCACAAGGCTCGCCAGCATCAGGATCGAATTGCCAGTAAGCGGCCCGCCATGGAAACCCGGTGCGGGTCATCAACAGCCGTTCAGGCCGACGCCGCCTACAACACTTGCAGACGGTGGATACCGTCGTTCAGGTTCGGCCACCGAATGACCGCGGCTGCCGATACCTGACTTTGACCGTCTCCCAGGGCGGCTGTCCGCTGTGCCTCTGGATGTGTCGATTGCCAATGCCGGCGCGGTAACCGCACTTGCTGCCGTAGGCAGGCAAGTGGCGCGAGAAGGGTCGGCAGCCTTCACTCGAACCGGCAGAACCTACGCCGCCCGTCTAATCGAGACGACGGTGGTTTCGTGTGCCGCTTGTGCTGCTGGTGCCGCGGCCGAGCGCTCACGACGGGAAGCGATTCAGGCCCGCGCATGGGCGCCGTGCTGCGCCCGGCGTCAGAAGCTGGTCTTCGTCTTGACCAGGAACTGCACCTTCTTGATATCGGCCGGCGCGCCGAGCGGGAATGCGAGGTCGATATGCAACACGTTGCTGAAGGCCGCGCGTGCGCTCACGATGCGCAGGCCGAAGCCGGCGTTGTGCAGCCAGCCCGGGTCTTGCGCGTTGTTGCCGGCGTTGCCCCACGCGCGGCCGGCATCGAAGAACGCGGCGCCGCCGATGCGGAACAGCTGCCACAGGTAGATGTCGGTGTAGAAGCGCTCTTCCACCGTGACCAGCGCGCGGCGCGTGCCGCTCTGGTAACGCAGCGGGTAGCCGCGCAGACCGTTGTCGCCGCCGAGCTGCAGCGCCTCGGCCGGGTCGGCGTTCTTCAGCATGTCGATCGCGCCCGAGGCAAAGAACAGCCAGCGCGGGCCCTGCGGCAGGTAGTACTGCGCCTGCAGACCGCCCGCCATGCGCTGCGGCTGGCCGGCGCCGCTGCGGCCAGACAGTGTTGCCGCGGCAATCAGCTGTTGGCCGGCAACGGGCTCGAAGCCGCGACTGATCGACGCGGCGTACAGCCAGGCGTTGCGCGTTGAACCGAACGCAGTGGTGGCGCGACCCAATCGCACCGACGCCGCCAGGCCGAGCGCAAAGAACTCCGGCCGTCCGACCAGGTTGCGGTTCTGTTCCTTCTCGAAACGGTCTTCGATCAAGGCGTAGCGCACGAACGGGCCGACACGCTTTTCATCGCTGGGCAACAGCGGCGGTGGCACGAGCCCGGGTTCGGGCGCGTAGCCATCGTCCTCGCTTCGCAGCCCGATCGAGTAGCGCTGCACCCAGCCGTCGCGCAGGCCCGGTGACCAGCCGCCGAAGACCTCACGCTGATTCTGGCGACGGCGGTACTGGCTGACGATGTCGCCGCCGTTGTAGACCGAGTCGATACGGTCGTCGTTGGCCACCGTGACCCCAGCCGCCCAGCGCGTGTCAAGCGAACGGAAGGGCAGTTGTGCCGAAATCGCGTCGCTGCGGCCGTCGGTGTTCGACGCGTGGCTGTAGCGCAGCGCTGCGGCGGTGCCGAAGGCGTGGTCGTTGGAGAACTCGAACTCATTGCCTGAGCGGTCGACGCCATTCGAGCGACCGAAACTCACCGTGCTGCCGGTACCGAACAGGTTGTATTCGCGCAGATGGATGCCGCTGGTGTTTGCGCCACCAGCGCGCCCGGCGCTGGCGCCGAGGTCGAGTGTCCAGGTGTCGCGCGTCGCGACCTCGATGTCGACGACACCGTCGTGCCAGGCGAGGGCCCGGAAGTGCACGTCGTACAGATACCGGTTGCTGCGCAGCAGACGTTCCGTCTCCTCGAGCACACGCACCGAGACCCGGTCGCCTGGCTTGAAGAGCAACTGGCGCTCGATGACGCTCGGCCGCGTCTGGATGTGCAGCCGGTTCGCTACGCGGAAGAGCCACTTGTCTTCCTTGGGATGGGTGAGGTCGAAGATGTCACCGCTGGCAATGCGGATCTCGCCGATGCGCGCACCGGCCGCTTCGAGCTCGGCCCAACCCGGCAGAGTTGCCGCAGGCGGCTGCCCATCTTGTGCCCGGGTGGCAAACGGTACCATCAGGCACATCAGCAAGGCGACAGCGGTCAGGCGCTTCTTCAACGGCAAGCTCACGGGGCGGGGAACACCATTGGTAGGTTACGCAACGCATCTGAAGCCACCCTTAAGCCAGAAGCGCAGCCTTTGCGGAGTCGGGCAGCCCTTCCGCCACAGCCAGCAGTCGCCTCAGGTGATGGGCTGGCACGTGGATTGCCCTGGAATAGGCGCGGAGCACACCCCACGCTGAGCGTCAGCGGAAGGACGGGAACGATCCGTCCGCCGTGGGGTGCCGCGTTCACCAACAAGGAGTCTTCATGCTGAAATGGGCCATCATCTTTTTCGTTGTTTCTCTTGTAGCCGGCCTCTTCGGCTTCACCGGCGTCGCTTCGGGTGCCAAGTCGATCGCGAAGGTCCTGTTCGTGATCGCGATCGTGATCTTCCTCATCGTTCTCGTCTTCGGCGTCCTCCTGGGAACGTTGGTCTTCTGACTTCGCACTCGTTCCGGCATCGACCGTGGCGGGCCAGCTCTGGGTTTTTTCGGCCGAGCATCGGCGCTGCGCCGAATGTGGCCGCATGTCCTGTTGACCGCACCGCCGCCTGATGAGATCTGCCGGGCCCGCGCATTCGATGCCGTTGCCGGGCGCGGTGACTCGCGGCCGGCAGCGGCTGGTCTGAGGCCGCCGGCCGCTCGGTCCGATCAGCCGGGTGTTGCACTTCGGTCTTGAAACCGCCCGGCTTCGCCAAGGCAGCTGGCGCAGCAGCCCGCACTGCCATGACAAACGGCCTGAAGCAGCGCATCACGACGCGCGCACCACCCGTCCGATGGTCAGGCCCTGCACAAGGATCGAGAACACCACCACGCAGTAGGTCAGCGCGAGCACGGTGTCGCGGTGCGGACCGACCGGCAGCGACAGCGCCAGTGCCACCGAGATGCCGCCGCGCAATCCGCCCCAGGTCAGGACGCGCCAGGAACCTGTCGGCAGGCCGAATTGATCCCCCAGCGCGGCCACCGGCAGGCCCACGCTCAGGCATCGCGCGAGCAGTGTGACGACGATGGCCACCGCACCCGCAACAAGCAGCGGCACCGAGAAGCTGATCAGCAGCACTTCCATGCCGATCAACACAAACAGCACCGCGTTGAGGATCTCGTCCAGCAGTTCCCAGAACATGTCGACGTAGCGGCGCGTGGTGTCGCTCATGCCCAGCGCGCGGCCCTGGTTGCCGATGATCAGGCCGGTGACCACCATGGCCAGCGGCCCGGAGATGTGCAGGCGGCTGGCCAGCGCGTAGCCGCCGGTCACGGCGGCCAGGGTCAACAGCACCTCGACCTGGTACTCATCGACGCTCTTCAGCAGCCGGAAAGTCACGTAGCCCAGCACCAGGCCGAAGGCAATGCCGCCGCCAGCTTCGCGCGCCAGCAGCGCCAGCGCGGAGTGGGTGGTGGGCGCGTCGCCGCTGACCAGCATGCCCAAGAACAGCGCGAAGATGACGACGCCCACACCATCGTTGAACAAGGACTCGCCGGCGATCACGTGTTCGAGGTTCTTCGGCGCGCCGGCCGACTTCACGATGCCCATCACCGCGATCGGATCGGTGGGCGAGATCAGCGCGCCGAACACCAGGCAGTAGACCAGCGGCAGCTCGATCCCGAGCAGCGGCAGCACCGCGTACGTCGCCCCGCCGACCAGCGCGGTGGACAGCGCGGTGCCCAGCAGCGCGAGCGCGGTGATCGGCCACTTCTGCTCGGCGAGCTCGCCGAGGTCGACGTGCAGGGCGCCGGCGAACAGCAGGATGCCCAGCATGCCGTGCAGCAGCGCGTCGTCGAACGCGAGCCGGTGCAGCAACTGCTCGACGCTGGGCGCGATCAGCAGGATGCCGCTGGC
>JBBQZM010000043.1:0-21124 GCA_038207685.1 Burkholderiales bacterium | reverse complement strand
CGCCACCTGATCGCTATCGCGCATGCAGCGCAGCAGCCGCCCACCGACCTTCATCAGCAGCTTGTCGCCGGCGGCGTGGCCGCGCGCTTCGTTGATCTGCTTGAAGCCGTCGAGGCCGACGATCATCACCGCAAGCGGGGTGCTGTGGCGCGCCGCGCGCGCCAGCGCGCCGTCGAGCTTTTCGGCGCACAGGCGGCGGTTCGGCAGGCCGGTCAAGCCGTCGTACATCGCCAGGTAGCGGATACGCTCCTCGGCTTGCCGGCGGTCGCTGATGTCCTGCAGGATGCCTTCCAGACGCACCGCACGTCCATTTTCAGCGCTCGCAACCTCGGTCTGGATGACCGCGTGCCGCACGTCGCCATCCGCTCGCATGATGCGGCATTCGAAGCGGGCGGGGGCGGCACCGGTGAGCACACCCAGCAGCCACTGCAGCGCAGCCGCGCGGTCCTCGGGATGCACGAACCGCATGAAGGTCTTGCCGGTGCGCGGGCTTTTCGAGCGCGTGGTACCGATGATGCTGCACACCTCGTCTGACACCGTCATCAGGTCGCTGCCAAGCTCCAGGTCCCAGTGGCCGATGCGTCCGATGCGCTGCGCATTGGCCAGCCGGCCTTCGCTGCGCGCCAGTTCGCGCATGTTGCGGCTGGCTTCGAGCAGGTAACGCAGGCGATAGCCGATCAGGTCTTCCTGCAGCGGCTTGGTGGCGAAGTCGGTGGCCCCGCTGGTGAAGGCGCGCCGGATCGACTGCGCGTCGCCCGCCGCGGTAAGCATCAATATCGGTATATGCCTGCCGTGCGGGTGCGCGCGCAGCGCCGCGCACAGCTCGAAACCGTTCATCAGCGGCATGTTGGCGTCGGTCAGCACCAGGTCGGGGCGCAGCCGCTCGAACGCGGCCAGACCCTGGACACCGTCGGCGGCGCACTCGACGGCGAAGCCTTCGTCCTCGAGAGTGATCTCGAGCATTTCGAGCATCAGGGGTTCGTCGTCGACCACCAGCACCAGCGGCTGTTCGCGGCGGGCGTCGCAGCCTGCCAAATCTGCCGCGGCGCGCGCGGCGCGGGCTGGTGGAGCCAATGACAGGTCGTTCATGATTTCACCTTCGGGTAGGTCGGTTGCGGCAAGTGGTTGATCTGCGAATTCAGGCGGCGACAGCGTCTTCCTGCGCTTGCGGCGCCACCACGCGCGCCGCCATGGCGAGTACTTCTGCGCACGCTGCGGCGCTGCCGGCGGCATCGCTTTGCAAAGCGCAATGCTCGAGCCGGCGTGCGGGTTCGGTAAAGGCGTCGTAGCCGACCGTACCTGCCGAGCCCGCCAGCCAGTGCGCGAAACGCGCCAGCGTCGCATAGTCGCCGCATTGCTGCGCTTCGCGAGCGACGCCGGCCTGCTGTTGCAGGCGCAGCGCGAAGCGTTGAATCACCGGCACCAGGCGCGGCTTGGCGGCCAGGCGCGAGGCGATCGGTTTGGGGTGCGGCAGCGCGCCCGCAGCCGGCGGTGCGGGGTCGGCGACCGCCGCGGGCGCGGCCGCTGCGGTGGTAGCGGGCACAGCGGCGGATGCGTGAAGCGCGGCCGGCGCATCAGGCAATACGCCCGCAGCACCGGCGCTGGCTTCGGCAATCTGCTCACCGCCCAGGTAGCCGGCGATGGTTGCCAGCAGCAGGTCGATATCCACCGGCTTGGTGATGTAGGCGCTGCAGCCGGCGGCCAGGACTTCTTTTTCGTAGCCGGCCATGGCGTTGGCGGTGAGCGCGATGATCGGCCGGTCGAAACCGCGCTTGCGCAGTTCACGGGTGGCGCCATAGCCATCGAGCACCGGCATCTGCATGTCCATCAGCACCAGGTCGAAGCGCTCGGCGGCCACGCGGTCGACGGCCACCTGGCCGTTTTCGGCCTCCTCGATGTGCAGGCCCACCTCCTCCAGCAACACCCGCACCAGCTGCCGGTTCTCGACACCGTCGTCCACCACCAGCACGCGCGCGGGCGGGAACTGCCACTGCACCACGGCCGCCGCGGTTTGTGCCTGCAGCGGTGTGGCCAGTTCCTCTTGGGACAAGAACGTGGCCGTGCTCAGGTCACCGGCTTCCAGCCAGAGGCTGAAGGTCGTGCCTTCACCCAGCACGCTGCTGATGATGATGTCGCCGCCCATCGCCCGTGCAAAACCCCGGCTGATGGTCAAGCCCAGGCCGGTGCCGCCAAAGCGGCGGGTGGTCGATGCCTCGGCCTGCACAAAGGGCTCAAACACGCTGTCGATCTTGTCGGCAGCGATGCCTATGCCGGTATCGCGCACATCGATCAGATAGCGGGCGCCGCGCTCCGGCGTGGCCGGTTCGGTACGCAGCCGCAGGGTCACCCCGCCGCGCTCGGTGAACTTGATCGCGTTACCGATCAGGTTGGTCAGGACCTGGCGCAGCCGTGCCGGATCACCCTGGATGGCGCCCGGTAGCGGCGCATCGAAGTGCAGGCTCAGCGTCAGGCCACGGGCTTCGGCGCGCTCGGCCAGCGTCTGCAACACGTCACGCGCCACCTGGTGCGGGGCAATGGCGGTCAGCTCGGCTTCCAGCCGACCGGCCTCGACCTTGGACAGGTCGAGAATGTCGTTGATCAGGCTGAGCAAATGCTTGCCGCTGGAATGGATGATGTCGAGGTGACGCGAGGCGTCGGTCGACTCCAGCAACGCGCTGCGCTTGAGCACTTCGGTGAAGCCCAGGATGGCGTTCATCGGCGTGCGGATCTCATGGCTCATGTTGGCCAGGAACTGGCTCTTGGCCTGGCTGGCCGCGTCGGCCTGCTCCTTGGCCGCCTGCAGCGCCGCGCCGCGGTGCTCAAGTTCGGTAACGTCCTGCAGGCTGACCACCAGGGCCTGCAGATGGCCGCGCTCGTCGGCGATCGGCGAGCAGTTGGCGCGCAGTGCATAACGCTTGCCATGCTGGCCGGTCACGGTCAGCGGCACATCGCGTTGCGCCTCACCGCTGGCCAGGGCCAAGGCCCAGGGCAGCGCGTCGGCGGCTGTCGCTTCACCCGGTGCGCGCTCGGCCAGCTGCCAGCCGAACAACGAAGGTGATCGTCCGACCAACTTGTGCTCGTCCACTCCCAGCAGCGTGCAGGTGGTCTTGTTGGCCAGCACCACCATGCCGCGGCGGTCAACCACCATCAGCCCCTCGGCCAAGGTGTCGTAGGCGGTGCGCACACGGGCCGGCACCGCGCGGGCCGGGTCAAGCTCCTTGAGCATGCGGCGCAGGAACAACGCGAACGAACTCAGGCAGGCGAAGAACACAAACACCGGCAACAGCACGGCCGGTTGCTGCAGCGTGCCCATCCAGCCCGGCGCGCCGATCGGGCTGAACTGCAGCTCCAGCCGGCCCCAGGGCACACCCGCCTGGTACACCGGCACGGTGAGCTCGGCATCGGTCGAGCCCTCACGTGGGCCCGGCTTCCAATGCGCCGCATGGGCATTGACATCGATCAGCAACTCCCCGTCGCTGGTGCGCAGGCCGATCGAGCGCAAGTCGGGGTCGCGTTGGCGCAACACCTCCAGCAGTTGCTGCAGCGCCTCGGGCTGGCTGTCGTCCAGCGTGGCAGAGGCGGTGACGGCCAGGGTCTCGGCCAGCACCGCCCGGTGCTGCAGTATGGGCTGGTTGGCATCGGGCACCAGCCCCAGCCAGGTGGCAGCCAGCACCACGCTGACCGCCAGCGCCGCCAGGCCGATGGCCAGATGAATGCGCGTGGACATCCAGCGCAGAAGGGGCAAGTTCTTGATCAAGAGATCTCCTTGGCGCCGATGGGCGCGGCGGCCTGGGCCGGCACGGCATCAGAGGGCGGTGGCGGGCCGGGCTGCTGACCGGGCGCGTCAAACAGGCGCTCGACATCGTCGTCGGGGGCATCCCCTTCACCGCCGATGCGCACCGCGCTGCGTGCGGTCACCACCGGCAGCGGGTCCATCATCTGCCAGGCCGGCAGTGCCGACAACATCGAACTCATCAACACCCCGCCACGCACCAACCAGACCACATAACCGATCGACAGGCTGCTGGCCACCGCAGTGGATGACGCCATCAACGTACCGCGCAAGTCCTCATGGTCGAGCAGGCGGCGCTGCAAGGCCGACTCGTCGAATCGGCGCATCATGTTGTCGACGCTGAAGCTTCTCAGCATGGGCGCCAGGCTGATCTCGGACGTCTCGGCCACCAGCGCCACATCTTGCACCACGAACACCGGAGTGCTCACGCGCGACCGCAGCGAGACCTCGGCCAGCGCTGCGTTGCGCCCGCCAGCGCCTGGTGTGCCCACCGGCTCGGGTGTGGCGGGCAGCGCATCCAGGAAGGGTGGCGCTGGCTCGGCCTCGGCCAGCGGCGCGGCTGCGCGGGCGGCCGGCTCGGCGTCGGCGCGCTTGGCCGCCGGCTCGGCAGCCTGCGTCGCCGCCACCGCTGAGGCCTCAGGCGTCGAGAGGGCCTGCGGCACCTGCGCCGCCGGCACTTGGGGCACCACCAACAGCGCAAAAGCCGTCTGGGCTTGCGCGCCGGCCAGATCGGTGGCCGTGATCCGCAGAACGAGGCGGCCCATGTCTGCGCCGCTCGGCGTGCCGACAAAGCGGCCGCTGTCGGCGTCGAAACGCAGCCAGTTCGGCAGGGCTGAACCGTCGGCCAAGCTGGCGCTGAGTTGCAGCTGGTCATCGCCATCCGGGTCGGCAAAGGTGCCGGCCGGCAGGCTGAAACTGAAACTCTGGCTGTCGACCACCTGCCGCTCGGCGATGGACTGGCCCACCATTGGAGCTCGATTGCCAAGATCCACCGACAGTGGGAAAGCAGCGCTGGCACTGGCGCCTGCCAGGTCAGTGGCGGTGATGCGGATGTCCAGCGTGCCCAAGTCGCTGCGCAGGGGAATGCCGCTGAAACGCTGGTTGGCGGCGTCGAAACTGAGCCAGCCAGGCAAGGCGCTGCCATCGGCCAGCGTCGCGCTGTAGCGCAGGCTGTCGCCCGCATCGATGTCACCGAAACTGCCCGCCGGCAGGCTGAAACCGAAGGGCTGGAGGCGGGTGGCTGACTGCGGCGCGATCGGTCCGTTCAGCCTGGGCGCGTCATTGACATTGGCCACGACAAGTTGGAAGTTGCCGCTGACATTGGCCGCCGAGCCATCGGTGGCCGTCACCCGCACGCTGAGGCTGCCGACATCGGCATTGGCCGGCGTGCCGTTGAACGTCCTGGTCGTCGCATCAAAACTCAGCCAGGCCGGCAGCGCTGCGCCGCTGCTCAGCCTGGCGCTGTAGCTCAGCACATCAATTACATCGATGTCGGAAAAACTGCCCGTCGGCACGGTGTAGGCAAAGCCTTGGTCATGTGTCGCAACCTGGTCGGCCAGCGGCGTCACCAACGTCGGCGCATCGTTGACGTTGAGCACCGTGAGTTGGAAGTCGTCTTGGACGCTCAAACCCGCAACGTCTGTCGCCGTGACCCGCACGCAGATCACACCGACGTCGGCATTGTCCGGCGTGCCGCCAAGGGTCCGCGTAGCGGCATCGAAGCTCAGCCAGGTCGGCAGCGCCGCACCGTAGCTCAGCGTGGCGCTGTAGCTCAGCACATCACCGACGTCGCGGTCAGCGAAACTGTTCGCAGGCACGGGGTTGACAAAGGCCTGGCCCTGGGTCGCGACCTGATCGGCCAAAGAGGTCATCAGCAGCGGCGCGTCGTTGACGTTCCGCACCGCGAGTGGGAAGTCACCATGCACGCTGTCGCCCGCGACGTCTGTCGCCGTGACCCGCACGCTGATCATCCCCACATCGGCATTGGTCGGCGTGCCGCTGAAGCTGCGCGTGCTGGCGTCAAAAATCAGCCAGGCCGGCAGTGATGCGCCGTTGCGCAGCTTGGCGCTGTAGCTCAGCACATCACCCACATCGATGTCGGCAAAACTGCCCGTCGGCACGGTGTAGGCGAAGGCTTGGTCCTGTGTCGCGGCCTGGTCGGCCAGCGGCGTCACCCGCGTCGGCGCATCGTTGACGTTGGCCACCGTGAGGTTGAAATCGTCGTAGACGCTGGCCGTCGAGCCATCGGTGGCCGTCAGCCGCACGCTGATGAGCCCCACGTCGGCATTGGCCGGCGTACCACTGAAGCTGCGGGTGGTGACATCAAAGCTCAGCCAGCCCGGCAGTGCTGCACCGCTACTCAGCTTGGCGCTGTAGCTCAGCACATCACCCACATCGATGTCGGCCAAACTGCCCGTCGGCACGGTGTAGGCGAAGGCTTGGTCCTGTGTCGCGGCCTGGTCGGCCAGCGGCGTCACCCGCATCGGCGCGTCGTTGACGTTGGCCACCGTGAGGTTGAAGTCGTCGTCGACGGTCGCAAGCGAACCATCGGTGGCCGTCACCCGCACGATGAGCGTGCCCGCGTCCGCATTGGCCGGCGTACCGATGAAACTGCGGGTGGTCGCATTGAAACTCAGCCAGGCTGGCAGCGCCGCGCCGCTGTTCAGCTTGGCGCTGTAGCCCAGCACGTCACCGACGTCGATGTCGGCAAAACTACCGGCCGGCACGGTGTAGACAAAGGCCAGATCCTGGGTCCCGGCCTGATCGGCCAGCGACGTCACCAGCATCGGCGCGTCGTTGATATTGGCCACGGTTAGGTTGAAATCATCGTAAGCGCTGGCCAGCAAACCATCGCTGACGGTTATCCGCACGCTGATCATCCCCACATCGGCGTTTTCCGGCGTGCCGCTGAAGCTGTGTGTGGCCGCGTTGAAACTCAGCCAGGCTGGCAACGCCGCGCCGTTGCTCAGCTTGCCGCTGTAGCCCAGCACGTCACCGACGTCGATGTCGGCAAAGCTGCCGGCCGGCACCGTGTAAACAAAGGCCTGGCCCTGGGTCGCGGCCTGGTCGGCCAACGGCACCACCAGCACCGGCGCGTCGTTGATATTGGCCACGCTAAGGTTGAAATCGTCGTAGACGCTGGCCAGCGAACCATCGGTCGCCGTCACCCGCACGCTGATCAAGCCCACGTCGGCGTTGGCCGGCGCGCCGCTGAAGTTGCGCGTGCTGGCATCAAAGCTCAGCCAGGTCGGCAACGCCGCGCCGCTGCTCAGCTTGGCGCTGTAGCTCAGCACATCACCGACGTCGATGTCGGCAAAACTGCCTGCCGGCACGGTGTAGGCAAAAACCTGGTCTTGCGTGGCGGCCTGGTCGGCCAGCGGCATCACCAGCGTCGGCGCATCGTTGACGATGGCCACCGTGAGATTGAAATCGTCGTAGGCGTTGGCCAGCAAACCATCGGTTGCGGTCACCCGCACGCTGATCAGACCCACATCAGCATTGGCCGGCGTACCGCTGAACGTACGTGTCGCGGCATTGAAACTCAGCCAGGCCGGCAGCGCCGCGCCGCTGCTCAGCTTGGCGCTGTAGCTCAGCGCATCGCCGATGTCGACATCGGTGAAGGCGCCAGACGCCACGGCAAAGGAGAACAAGCTGCCCTGCGTAGCCGACCGCGGGCCGATGGCAGCCGCCACGACAGGCGCGTCATTGACCGGATTCACGTCGATACTCATCGTCCGCACGACAGGGTCGAGATCAACGCCGCCGTCAGCGCTACTGCCATCGTCCATCACCTGGAAACCGAAGCTCGTGTAACCCATGCCGTTGGCATCGGCTGCCGGTGTGAAGACCAGCAATTGGCTGTTGATGGCCGCCTCGCTGATCAAGTCTCCCGCCGTCACCGCATGGCCACTCAACGTCAACACACCGGCCAGCGGCAAGCTGCTGATGCGCACCGCGCGCAACAGGTGGCTGGGATCATCCCGGCCATCGAAGAAGCCAAAATCAGCGGCCGTGAAGGCATAGGCGACCTCCTCATCGGTGCTGACCCGGTTGTCTGCGCCCGTAGGCGCATCGTTGACTGAGGTGACCAAGGTTCCAAACTCGACCACGCCAGCACTGACTGCCGAACTGCCGCCCACGCCACGCACATCGACCACCGCGCCCGACGCCACGGCTTGCGCGTTGTCCAACAAGCGCAGCGACAAACCGCCTGGCGTGCCGTTGAAGTCCACTGCCGGCAGGAAGCGCAGCAGATCGTTGAGGCCAAGCGTCAGGGCTGTGGCGTCGGCCAGCGCGGCGAAATTCTGCCAACTGCTGCCAGCATCGACGCTGAACTGCCATTGGCCTTGCACAGCCGTGCTGGCATTGCCAACCACCGCCACGCCCGCCAATTGGTTTTGCCCCGGCTGATCGGCGTCTCGCAAATCGCTGAATTTGCCTGCCACCAGCACCGACACCTTGGCGCCAGGCGGATTCAGGCTGTCTTCCGGCACCGCCGTCAGGCTGGCGCTGCCGGTGGCGACCGGCGCATCATTGACAGGACGCACCGTGATGCCGCTGAAGGCCTGGGCAGTGCTGTATGGGCTGTTGCCGCCATTCACGCTGGTATCGGCCGAGGTGCCAGCCAGACCACTGGTGCGATCCCAGGCACGCAGGCGCAAGCCGTTGCTCACCGTGCCGTTCCAGTCGGCACTGGGCAAAAATCGCACCGCCGTCAGCGCATCGGCCTTCAGCAGCATTGCAGCGCTTTCGCTGGCTCCGGCCAGATCGCCCCAACTGGTGCCGCCATCCGGCGTGTACTGCCAACTGCCGTTGCTGCTATCGACCCAGGTGATGGCCACACCGGTCAGTGCGCCGTTGTCGACATCGCTCAGGTGGCCCGCCAGCAGCGTCGACACCAAGGTGCCTGGCGACTGGGTGTCGTCCTCGTCAATGGCCTCCAGGTTGTCGATGCCACTGAGTAGCGGCGCATCATTGACGGTGCTGACGTCAAGGCTGATCACCTGAACAGCGCTGGTCGAAATGCCATCGTTGACCGTGATGATCACGCTACGGGTGGCAGTGGACGGCGACTCACTGGTGTTCTGGTAGCTGACCGTGCGCAAGGCAGCCTGCCACTGGGCGAGCGTGGCGGTGGCGCCAGCCGAGTTCAGCTTGAGCACACCGCCCGTGTTGCTCGTCACCGAGATGTCGCCGAAGGTCGGCCCGGGCGAGAAGAACAACTGGTCTTGCGCACCGGCATAACCGGCGCTGATGCGCACTGTGGCGCCGGCCAGCGTGCCGGGCGCGGCGTCGGGGTCACTGACGCCAAGGTTGGCATCGAGCGGCACCGGCGCCGCGCCTTCGGTGGTTGTCAGCGCGGTCTGCACCAGGGTCACCTCGGGTGCCAGGTTCGCGCCGACGGTGATCTGTACGCTGCCCACAACCTGCCGCGCGCCGCCGCTGCCGCTGTTGCCCAGGTCGTCCAGCGTCAGGTCTATCTGCGCTGGAGCCGCCGAAGTGGCGCTGAAGACCAGGGTGTCCAGCGCGGCATTGAGTTGGGCCAGGCTAGCCTGCAGGACGATCGTTGTACTACCGTTACCACCGGTGACATTGGCGCCGTTCAAGTTGCCAAAGGCCAATGTGCCATTGCCGCTGCCACCGGTGGTCGTCAGGCTGAGTTGCATCACGGTGCTGGCCGCGTCCACATCGCCCAGCGTGATCGCATTGCCCTGCCCTGTCGAGAAGGCCAGCGGCGCGGTTTGCGGCGTGCTCTGCGCCCCAGGCAGGTCAAGCGTGGGCGCGTCGTTGACCGGCAGCACCGTCAGCGCCAGGATCGCGCTGGCTGTGCTGGCACCACCGCTGCCGCGGTTGCCGAGGTCGTTGACACTGAAGTTGATCTGCGCCGGTCCGTTGTAGTCCGGCGTCGGCGCATACCGCAGGCCGTTCAGCGCTGCATTGATGGCCGACAGCGTGCCGTTAAAGACCATGCTGGTGCTGTTGACAGCGCTGCCGCTGACAAACGACAGGCCCGCGGCAGTGCTCAGCGACAGCAAGCCCTGGTTGGCGGACAGCGTCAATTGCACCGGGGCGCTGCCGGCATCCACGTCGCCGATCACCGGCGCCAGCGCGCCGGCCAGGGTCAGGAAGGTGTCCTCGTCAACACTCTGGCTGGCGGGCAGCGCAATCGTCGGCGCATCGTTGACGGCATTCACCGTCACCGTGAAGCTGGTGCTGCTGGTGTTGCCGCCGTCAGAGACGGTCAGGGTAATCGTGGTGCTGCCACCGCTGATGGCGCTGTTGGCGTTGGCGGCAGGCGTCAGGCTGATGTTGCGCGTGGCGCCGCTGCCGCCCAGCACGAGGTTGACATTCGGCACCAGCGCGGTATTGCTGGAGGTGGCGGTGACCACCAAAGCGCCAGCCGCCGTCTCGTTGTCGGCGATGTTGAAACCGACCGGCGGCAACAGCGTGTCCTCGTCCATCGTTTGCGGCGTCACGCCGGTGATGGTGGGCCGCAGCCCGTAAGGGTTGTATTCGTAAGCACCGATGTCGGCCGCCGCGCCGTAGTAGGGCATACCGCGCTGGTCAGACAGCAGGGTGGTGATCGGATTGGCGGCATCGATCGCCAGGCTGCCCGCCGCCAGCGCGTGGGTGCGGGTGAAGCCACCGTTGTTGGCCAGCGGCAGCACAGACGCGGCCGTGTTGCGGCGATCGCCAACGGCAGACAGGCCGGCGGTGTTGCTGTCGCTGAGGTTGTAGCCCAGGGACACGACCGTACCGCGGAAGTTGCCACCGGCGTTCTGGGCCATGAGCGTGTTGCTCATCGTCACCTGGCCGGTGGTGTCGTAGATGGCGCCGCCTTTGCCGCTGGGTGCGCTGTTGCCAACCACCGTCACATGGTCAAGCGCGATGTTCTTGTCGACGTAGATCGCCCCACCTTCCTGGGTGGCGACATTGCTGCTGAAGGTGACGTTGCTGAGCTGGGTGCTCGAGTCGTTGTTCCACAGGCCACCACCGCGCTTGGCCTGATTGTTGGCAAAGGTGACGTTGTTCAGCGTCGCATCGCCGCCGTCGATGTAGAGGCCGCCGCCGTCCTTGCCGAGTCGGGCGATGTTGCCGCTGAACTCGACGTAGCTGAGGTTGAGCTGGCCGCTCTTCGAATAAATGCCTGCGCCGTCGGCCTCGCCCGACCCACCCAGGCCGTTGTCGCGCACCAGGCTACGGGTCATTGTCAGGTTGCCGTCGCTGTAGATGCCGGCGCCCTTGCTGCCACCGCTACCGACGTTGTTCTGCACGATCACATCGTCCATCGTCACGGTCACGCCATTGCCGATGCGCACGCCAGCGCCGGTGTTGCTGCGGCCGCCCTGTATCGTCAGGCCGGTGAAGCTGACGGTGCCGCTGCGCACATCGAACACGCGGTCCACGCCGCTGCCATTGATGATGGTGTTGGCGCTGCCGTTGCCGATGATCGTCAGGCTGCCGATGATGTCGAAGTCGCCCCCTGAGTTGTTGTCGTCACCGCTGAACAGGCCGCCCATGTTGTAGGTGCCATTGCCCTGGAAGACGATGGTGTCGGTCCCGGCATTGGCATTGGCCTGGCTGATGGCCCAGCGCAGCGTGCCGGGCAGCAGCGCAGCGCCGGTGAAGTCAGTGGTCTTGTCAACCACGTAGAGCGCGAGCGTGCCTTGCCACGACGACATCGTCGCCAGGCTGGGCGCCAGCCTTGTCTCGATGCCGCCGGTGCTGGTCTCCAGCGTCCAGTTGCCGCCCAGCGCGGCGGCGCCGGTCAGGTCGGTGCTGGCCGCCACGTCGGCGCCGGTCAGCGCCGCCAGGTCACGCACCAGTTGCAAGCCAGCCTCATCGCCGGCCACGTCGCAGCCGTAGATCAGCAGGTCGGCATCGGCGCTGAGGGCATCGGCCCAGGCTGCCACCTCGTCAGCACGCGCCAGCAGCGCTGCCGCATCGAGCTGGCTGCTGCCCAGTTGCACCTGGCCGGCGCTGCCGTGGGTGATCAGGTGGATCGCGGCTATGTCCTGGCGCCCGGCCAGGGTCTGGCTGATCAAGGCCAGGCCGTCGCTGTCGGCGCTAATCCACACCAGCTCGCGCTGCACGCCGTTGGCCGCCAGGCCGACCAGCAGCGTTTGCGCGTCGGGCAGGCTGGCATCGACAAAGACGATCTCATGGCGCTGCGCCTGCACGGCGCCGGGCGTGGCCTGGCTGGGCAGGGTTTGCTGCTGCGCGGCCCCCCAGCCGCTGCTGTCCAGGCCGGCGGCGGGCAACAGGTCGGCGCTGTGGAGGATGCGATCCTCCATGCGTTCGACCACCGGCGTGGTGGTGCGGCGGCTGCGGGACATGGCCATTCAATGCATCAAAGGGGGGCGGGCTTGCCGCCGGACGTCAGCGTGCGCTGTGCGGCCGGCTTCAGGCGGGTGGGCTTGGCCGCGTCGGCGCCGGGTTTGACCGGCGCCAGCGGCGCGGCCGCGTGGGTGACGGGCAGATCGGCTTTGCAGCGCAGGCCGGCGGGCAATGCGTAGCGCGGATTGGGCAGCGTCAGCCGCACGCGGAAGGTATTGCTGGCGGCATCGAGCACGCGGTCAACTTGGCGCACGCTGGCAGACACGCTGTCGACGCCGGGCAACTCGGGCCGGATGGTGAGCTGATCGCCGTTCTTGAAGTTGCCGTATTGCGCGGTGGGCACCATCAGCTCCACCCGCAGCGGGTCGATCACTGCCACGCGCAGCAGCGGCCGTTCCTCGACACGCTCGCCGGCGTTGACATAACGCTCCACCACGACGCCGGCAAACGGGCTGCGCACGGTGCGCAGCGCCAGCTGTTCTTCGGCCACACGGCGCTCCTGCACCCAGATCTGCTGCTGGCTGCGCACCTGGTTGAGCTTCTGCCGGGCCAGTTCCATTTCACCGCGCGCCTGGTCCAGGCCCTGCTCGGAGATGAAGCCCTGGCCGACCAAGGCCTCGGCGCGATGCACTTTTTGTTTCGCCAGGTCGACGCTGGCGGTGGCCGCCAGCACGTCGGCATCCACCCGAGAGCGGGTCTCGGCCACGTGGGCATTGGCCCGCTCGACGCCAGCGCGCAGCGTCAGCAGCGGCTGGCCGGCGGCGACCACCGCGCCGCGTTCAACCAGCACCTGCTCGACCACGCCCACCACCTGCGAGCCGACCTCGGCGACGCGGTCGGGCTCGATCAGACAACCCAGGGGTTTGTCGACGGCACGCGGTCCGGCACCCGGCGCGGCCAGGGCCGCCCCCGCGCCCAGCGCCAGGGCTAGGGTTAGGGTTAGGGCTAGGCCATGGGTCCGGCAAACGACAGCCGTCGCTCCCAGTCCAGATCCTGCTGCAGCAGGTTGTGGCGCACCTGAGTGCGCCGCTGCTCTTCGCGCCACTGCGGCCAACGTTGAGAGACTGTTGATGTCCACGGCAATACCCCGCCCAGAGTTGAGAGATTCCATGCCCGGAGCTTAGGCAGCGCCCCCGGTGGGCAAGACGCAGAGAAGGCGGTCAATGACCAGCTTTCTGTGCTACCGGGGTCGCCATGTCGGCCAGCACGGCCGGCCAGTTGGCGGTCAAGCCGACGTGAACTGTTGTGCTGACAAGACAGCACATGCAGGCCGCCCGCAGCGCGCGCCGCGTCGTCCAACACGATATCGGTGCCGCGCCCGGCCATGCGGGTGGCCACGGTGACCATGCCGGCACGGCCGGCGGCCGCCACGATGGTGGCCTCCTGCGCATCGCTGAGCGCATTGAGCACTTGGTGGTTGATGCCGCGAGCCTGCAGCAGCGCCGACAGCCGCTGCGAATGGGCCACGTTGTCGGTGCCCACCAGCACCGGGCGGCCGGCGGCCTGCAACGCGGCCACCCGCTCGGCCACCGCGGGCCACAGCAACTCGGCGTCGGCAAAGCGCCGCGGCGGCAGCCTTAGCCGCTGGCTCGGTTGGTGCAGCGGCACGCGCAGCGTGGACAGGCCGTAGACTCGGCGCATCTCGCCGCGCGCCTCCCACAGCGTGCCGCTGATGCCACACAAACGCCAATAGCGCTGAAAGAAGCGCTGGAAGGTGGTTTGCGCCAGGGTCTCGGTTTCGGCCGCGGGCCGCAAACCTTCCTTGAGGGCGACTACGGTGTGCAAGCCGCGTGACCAGACCCGGCCCGGCGCGCTGCGACCGGTCACCTCGTCGAGCAGTTCGATGGCGCCATCGCGCACCACATAGTGCTCGTCACGGCGAAACACAAACAAGGCCGCCAGCGCGATGCCGACCGCCTCGCGGCGGTAACGCGGCCGGCGCCAGGGGCCACCCAGGCCTGCGCAAAGCTCTGCCAGGCGGTCGTCGCCGGCCTCGCTGAGGCTGGCGCGCTTGTCGGCCGGATGCACGCTGAAGTGCACAACGTTCACCAGCTGGCGGGCCAGCGCCAGCGCCTGCCAGAGGAAGGCGCGGCGCGCCGCCTGGGTGACGCTGCGCGACAAGATCAGCGGCATCTCGGCTTCGTCGAGCAGGATGCTGTCGGCCTCGTCGAGCAAGGCCAGGCACAGGCCACGCTGCAGCAACGCGGGCGCTGACGGCGCACCCTGTGCGCTGGCCAGGCGGCCGGCCAGCCATGCGGTTTCGCGTAGCGTGGGCAGCGCCTGGCGGTCGCGCAAATGGTCGAAGGCCAGCGCCTTGGCCGTGGCATAGACCACCGCATGGCCATACACCGCGCGCCGGGTGTCGTCGCAGGCACCTGCATCGAGGCCGGCCAGCGTGGCCACAGCCAGGCCCAGCGCGCCGAAGAACGGCGCCATGGTCGTCGCGTCACGCCCGGCCAGGTAGTCGTTGGCGGTGATCACATGCACCGGCACGCCGGCCAGCGCCGCCACCGCCGCAGCCAGCGCGATGGCCAGGGTCTTGCCCTCGCCGGTGGCCATCTCGGCCAGGCGGTTGTCCAGCAACGCGGCAGCGGCAAAACATTGGTTGGGCCGGGGGCGTTGGCCCAGCACCTGCTCGGCCACCGCCGACACCAGGCCCAGGGCCTGCGCCACGGCATCGGCCTGCAGGCCATCGCGGCGCAAGCGGCGGCGCAATGCGGCCAGCGCCAAGTGCCGGGCCTCAGCATCCAGCGCCAGCCAGGCGGCCGCATGGGCGGGCGCCGCATCGGCCACGGCCTGGCAGTGTGCATGGGCGCTGCGCCATGACCAGCGGCGTGGCGCCTGCGCGGTGTCCTCGGCCGGGCGCAGCGGGTAATGGCCCCAGACTGGGCCGGGCACCGGCAACAGGCGGCTGATTTCGATGGGCATCTGCAGGGTCATGGCTCAGAACTGCGGGTTGAGTTGGCGCATGCCCTGGCGCTGCAGGGCGCGCGCCGCCTGCAGCGCCAGCGGCGCCAAGCCGCCGTCAAAGCGCACCCAGGCACGCTCGCCGATGCGGCTGGCCAGCTCGGCAGGCCAGTGATCAAGGCGCAAGTCCAGCAGCACCACCGGCTGCAGCGGTTGCAGGTCGTCTTTGTCTTGCGGATCGGTGAGCACGCTGCCGCCATGGCGTGCGCTGAGCGCCGCACTGGGCAGACGCCGGCCGGCGCCACCACCCTCGCCCAGCAGCTGCGCGGCATGCGCCTGCTGCAATGAGCCCGCCAAACGCACGCTGGCCGCGCCCTGCTGACGCTGCAAATCCAGCGCCTGCGACTCGGGCACCGCCACCCGCACCGTGGGCGGTGCATCGGTGATTACCTGGCCCAGCAGGCTGCCGCGGCGCAGCCAGCGGCCGGGCAGATCCACCGCCTGCGGCAGCACCAGCCGGCCCGCCGCGCCGGCGCGTACCTGCAGCGCCGCCAAACGCTCGTCCAGTCGCGTCAATTCGGCCAGCGCCGCAGCCAGCTCGGCGCGCGCGTCCCCTGCGCCAACGCCTTCACCCGGCAAGGCCTTGAACAAGCTGGTCTCCAGCGCCGCCACCTTGGCAGCCTGGCCCTCCTGCGCGGAACGCAGCGACGGATTGCTTAGCTGCAGCACCACGTCACCCGGCTGCACGGCCTGGCCGTCCTGCAACAGCACGGCCTCGACCTGGCCCTCGGTCTCGACGCGCAACTGGGCATCGTCAGGCGGCCAGACCACGCCCTGCACCAAGGTGCGCTCGGGCAGCGGCATCAGCAAGACCAGCAGCAGGGCGGCCACGCCAGCCAGGGCCAGGCGCTGCCAGCGCTGGGCCGTGCTGACCAGGCCCAGCGCCGTGCGGCGCAGCTGCAACAGCAGCCGCCAGACCGGACGCAGGCCCATCTGCCAGGCCAGCAGCAGGCCGCAGCCCAGCCCCAGCACCAGCGACAACTGGCCCAGCCAGGCGGTGGCCAGCGCCGCCACGGTCAGTGCGTTCAGCCAGGACAAGGGGGCATAAACCGCCAGCCAGGGCGCCTCGCCGCGGGCCACCGGCATCGGCTCCATCTGCGGCAAGCGCAGCAGCCGCCGGCTGAGTTGATCCAGCCACCAGCGGCGGCTGCGCGGTCCCAGGTTGGGCAGCGACAAGGCATCGCTGGCGATGTAGTAACCGTCCAGCCGCAACAACGGATTGGCATTGAACAACAGCGTTGACACGCCGGCAATGACCAGCGTGACGAAGGCCATGTCGCGCAGCAGCCCGTCGTCCAGCCACAACCACAGCGGCAAGGCCAGCGCGGCCAGGCTGAGCTCGGCCATCATGCCGGCCGCGCTGACCACCACGCGCTGGTGGCGCTGCGCAAAGGCCGATGCGGCCGACGCGTCGACAAAGGGCACCGGCATGCCCAGCATCAGGGTGACGCCGGCCTGGCGCACCCGGCCGCCCCAGCGCCGCACCGCCAAGCCGTGAGACAGCTCGTGCAGCAGCTTGATAGGCACAAACAGCAGTGTGGCCAGCAGCACAAACCGTGGCGTGCCCAGCCAGCTCTGGCCATGGGCCCACAGCGCTGGTGCGTGCTGGGCCGCCAACACCACCAGCATCAACATGGCCAAGCCCCACAGCCAGGCGACGTGGCGGCTGAACAGCAGCATCGCCAGCGGCGCCAGCCTGTCAAGCAAGCGGCCAGGGTTGGCCAGTGGCAGCCGCCAGGCCAGCAAGGTGTTGCGGCCAGCCGGCCGCTCGACGCGGTCGAGGTGGGGCAGCAAGGTGTCGAAATCGGCGGGCCGGTCGAACTGCAGCAACCCGGCCTCGCGCAGCTGGGCCAACAGGTCCAGGGTCTCGTCCTGGGTGGCGGCATCACCTGGACGCTGCAGTTGCGCGTCCCAGGCTTGCTGCAGACTGCAGCGGCCGTCAAGCCGACCGGCCAACGCATAGGCCGCGGCATTCAGGCGCACGCTGCGACCCGTCACCGGTTCGGCGAGCAGGACCCAGGTCTCGCCACGGATATGCTGGCGACGCACGCGCAAATCGGACGACAAGCGCGGCTTGAGACCGGCCACCCGGTACCAGCGCGGGCTGTACAAAGCGCTCATGGCGCAGCAGCTGCAAAACGGCGCAGCGCCGCTTGCACACGCCAAGCGCACGAACCCAGCGGACGCCGCGGGTCCGGCTCTGCCGGCCCGCTGGGGTCGCCCCCCCGGGGGGGGTGAGCGCTGACACGAGGGCCTGCCTGCGCAGGCCCGAATGCTTCGCGAACCGCCCGAGCTCCGCAAGGGCGTTGACGGCCGTAGGCGCTTCGGGGGGGGACCATCATCCCAGCCAGGACCAGTAGGAGAGTCGCAGCCGGTTGGCAGCCTGCTGCAGCCACACCCACAGCGGCGGCTGGCGGCCCACCACCAGATGTGCACGGCCCAGCAGACCGGGGCGCAGCCCATCGCTGGGCGTGGGCAGGCGGGCCTCGACCTCGAAGACGTTGCGGCCTTCTACGGCCTTGGCCATGGGCGCAATGCGCTCCACCACCAGATCCTGCCCGCCCCAGGGCAGTGAGGACAGCGCAAGCCGCCCACTCTGGCCGGGCAACACCCGCGCGATGTCGGACTCATCAACATCGACGATCACCCGGTACTGGCCGGTGGACGCCAGCGTGATCAGCACATCGCCCTGGCGCACCGGGGCGCCGATGGACTGGCTGAAGTCGCCCTGCGTCACCAATGCATCAAACGGCGCCGTGAGGCGGCCGCGCTCGATCTGGCCATCAACCAGCGCCAGCTGCGACTGGGCCTCAAGCACCCGCGCCATGCTGGTGGCCGCGGCCACCCGGTCGGCCGTGGCCATTGCTGCGGCATAGGCGTTTTCATGCTGGGCCAGCTGGCTGCCCCAGCGCTCGCTCTCCAGCCGCAGATCCTGTTCCAGCATGTCGAGCAGCGGCGCACCGGCCAACACCCGGTCGCCCGGCCGCACATGGGCGGTCTTGATGAAGCCGTCGACAGGCGCCACCAGCAGGCGCTGCTCGGCACCCTCGATGCGCGCACGGCCACCTACCTCGTGCTGTAGCGGCAGCAGCGCCAGCAGCAACATGGCCGCCGCTGCGCCGGCCAGCAGCCGCCGGCCGATGCGCCGCTCGGGCTGGCGCCAGGCAGCCCAGCCCAGTTGAAGATCGCGCAGCGTGCGCCGGTGCCAGGGCAGTTGGGCCTGCATCATCCAGCGCAGTGCCGGTGTGGCCAAACCCAGCCAAGTCACCAGTTGCTGCAGTTCGGCTTCGCTCAGCGGCGGGCCTTGTTCACGTTGCACACACATGGCGCCGAAGCACTCGCCGCCCTGCCCCAGCGGCACCGTGGCCACCACACCGCCGCACAAGGCCTGCAGCGCGGCTTGTTCAAGACAGATGTGTTCGGCCACGCCGGCAACCAGCGGCTGCGCCGACGGCCAGCCCAGCGGCACCGCCTGCTCCAGCGCCTCGTCCATCGCGCCAAGCAGGTGCTCGGACAGATCAGCCTGGCGGTTGCTGATGTCGCCACTGGAACTGGCCAGCAAGCGGGTGCGGCCCTGGTCGCGCAGGCCAAAACTGACGCGGCTAAAGCCCATGGCCAGCGCCAATGACGCCACCAGCCGATGCGCGGCAGCCGCCAGGGTGCTGGCGCCCAGTACCTGGGCATACAGGTCTACGGCGACCTGGCTCGCCGGCAGGGCTGGAGCCGAGGGTGCCGCCGGCGCCAGGGGCACAGCCGGCGACGGCATGGCGACAACAGGCGGGGATGCCGCCGCCTGGGGCAGGCGCTGGCGCTTGATCGGTACGGCTGCGGCCGGCGCCTCGGCGGCGCCGGCTTCTACCGTGCGGTCCGACGTTGCCTTGACCAGCGACGCTGGCGTAGCCGCCGCGGTCGCAGTACGGCGCCGTCGTGCCGGTTTGGCAGCCGCCGGCAGTGCGAGGTCAAGGACATCGATCGAAGTCATGCTGAATTTTCTGCGTCACCTGCCGACTTCATCGGCTCATCTGACGGTGGTTTAACCGCCAATTGCCAGCCCGGTTGCCGCCGTTCGTGACGCTTTTGCCAATTGGATGTACCGCTGTGCTGGACTCTCTTCATTCACACAAATACAATGCGGCTGTCCGTCCACTTGCCTGGCAGCGGTGGGCGGTCAGGAGCAAAGACTTTTCGGGGCCCCGCGTGGGCCCCGTTTTTTTGCTCGCACTGCCTCCGGTGCACGCCCGTGACGCGGTGCGCTTTAGCCGCATGCCGCGCATGGCCGGCGGGTTGTCACAATCTGCTGAATTTCCTCATGCCCACGGAACCCAGTCCTCCGCCCCCAGACGACGACAGTCGGCCACAGCACATCTCGCTGGCGGCGCTGTGGCGAACTTTGCGGCTGGCCTTGCGTGGCGGCTGGCACACGGTGCGCGATGTCGAGCCCGAGTTCTGGCGCAACCTGCAAACCGAACTGACTGCCGGCCGGCAATGGTTGGACCGCGGCGTGGTGCTGGTCTTCGCTGCCGCCGCCGGCCTGCTGATCGTGGGGTTCACGCTGGTGGCCGAGCAAGCCAGCCATGCCTTCGCGACGATCCAGGGCGGCGGCGGCTGGTGGCGCTTGACACCGCTGCTGCTGACGCCACTGTTGACCATGGGCGTGCTCTGGTTGACGCGGCGGTTTGCGTCGGGCGCCGGCGGCTCGGGCATCCAGCAGGTAATACGCGCGCTGGACGACGACCTGCCCGAGAAGCAACGCAACTGGCTGGTATCGCTGAAGCTTTCGCTGGCCAAGGTTGGCCTGGTTTCGGGCGGCCTGCTGGCCGGCCTGTCGATCGGCCGCGAAGGCCCGGCGGTGCAGATCTGCGCCGGCGTGATGGTGCATGCACGGCGTTGGCTGTCGCCCAAGTCGGGCATCGATGCCCATGACCTGATGGTCGCTGGCGCCGCCGCCGGCATCGCCGCGGCCTTCAACACGCCACTGGGCGGCATCATGTTCGCGATCGAGAAGCTGTCGCGCCGGCGCGGCATCTCACACAGCGCGCTGGTGATCACCAGCATCGTGCTGGCCGGTCTGGTGTCGGTGGCGTTCTTCGGCAACCAGACCTACTTCGGCCAGCTGCGGGTGCAGACGCTGACCGCCAACATGCTGCTGCCTGGCTTGCTGGTGGCACTGACGGCGGGCCTGGCTGGCGGCTTGTTCTCGCGGCTGCTGGTGGTCTCGGTGCGCGGCCTGCCCGACCGCTTCAGCCGCTGGCGCCGCAGCCACCCGCTGCGCTTTGCTGGCGTCTGCGGGCTGGCGGTGGCGGTGATCAGCATCGCCACCGGCGGTGCTACCGCCGGCGCGGGTTATGAAACCACGCGCGCCTTGCTGGAGGGCAAGGGCGACCTGCCCGGTGTCTACACGCTGCTGAAGTTCTGCGCCACCTGGTTGTCGGCCTGGAGCGGCGTGCCGGGCGGCATCTTTGCCCCGTCGTTGGCCATCGGCGCGGGCATCGGCCATGACGTGACCCTGCTCACCGGCCTGGGCAGCGAGGCCGCGATTCCGCTGATCGCGCTGGGCATGGTGAGCTTTCTGTCGGCCACCACCCAGGGGCCGATCACCGCTTTCATCATCGTGATGGAAATGGTCTCGGGCCATGCCATGGTGCTGAGCCTGATGACCTGCTCGCTGCTGGCCAGCGGCGTCTCGCGCTTGATCAGCAAGCCGCTCTACCCGGAGCTGGCGATGATGCTGATGCTGCCACCCGAGCCCGAGACCGAGGCGCCCAAGCCACCGGCCGAGGCGGCACCACCGACGCCACAGACGCCACCGACGCCGCCAACGCCGCCGAATACCTCCACGAAAGCGGGCCCCTGAGCCCGGCGCGAGCTCAGTACTTCAGCCGCGCGTAGTAGGTTTTTTGTGCTGCCTCGCGGGCCTGGCCCAAGGTGTGGATGCCTTGCTCAGCCAGCAGCGGCACCAGCTTGAGAAAGACCTCGGCGGTCACCAGCGCATCGCCCAGCGCGGTGTGGCGGCCGATCACCGTGATG
>JBBQZM010000042.1:0-21362 GCA_038207685.1 Burkholderiales bacterium | reverse complement strand
GGTGGGCTATCTGCGTCAGCATCCCGGCGCCAGCCTGGCCGAGGTGCTGGCCGCCAGCCCGGCGCAGCGCCAGGAGGTCTATGCCTGGTTGTTCAAGACCAGCCGCAAGTCGGCGCAGGACCGGCGCATCCGCGACCAGTTCGAGCAACTGGCCTTCGAGTTGATCCAGCAGTCCTGGGCGCGGCTGGGCTACCCGTTCCAGGCGCTGACACCGTCCTATGCCACCGCGTTGGGCGCCTCGGGTGACCGACCGTCGGCGCTGGCCGAGTTGATGGGGATCATCGTCAACGGCGGCCGGCAGCTGCCGGTGACACGCCTGCAGTCGCTGGTGTTCGCCCGCGACACGCCCTACGAGACCCGGCTGCAGCGCGCGCCGCCAGCGCCGCGCCAGCTGCTCGATCCGGCGGTGGCCGCCACCGTGCGCCAGGCCTTGATCAACGTGGTCGAAGAGGGCACCGGGCGCCGGCTGCGTGGTGCGCTGCAGCGGGCCGACGGCAGCGACATACCCATCGGTGGCAAGACCGGCACCGGCGACCACCGCTTCGACATCCACGGCCCCGGCGGCAGCCTGATCTCGTCGCGTGTCGTCAACCGCTCGGCGACGCTGGTGTTCCTGATCGGCGACCGCTTCTACGGCACCTTGATGGCCTATGTGCACGAGCCCTATGCCAAGGACTTCCGCTTCACCAGCGCGCTGCCGTCGCAGTTGCTGAAGGCGCTGGCGCCAGCGATCCAGCCGCTGATCGACCGCGAGGCCTGCCCGGTGCCGGCACCGGGTTGAGCAGCGGCGGGTGGGGCCGTCGCCGCCCGACAATGCCACGATGCAAGCCCTGCTGGAGACCATCGCCACCTTGACGCTGCCTGAACAGGCGCAGCGGGTGTTTCACGGCCGTGGCGGCCTGTATCCCGGCTGCGAACACTGGGCGCTGGACGCCTACCCGCCGGTCTGGCTGCTGACCAGTTTCCGGCCGGTGGACGACGCCGAACTGGCGGCTTTGCAGGCCGCACTGGCCGATCGCTGGCAGCAGATCGCGCCCGATCAGCCACTCAACTGGGTCTACCAGTGCCGTCACGAAGGCCGCAGCAGCACCCGGCTGATGGCTGGCGCAGTGCCCGAGCCGCATCAGGTCAGCGAGGGCGGCAGGCGCTTCCGGGTGCATGTGCTCAAGGGCCAGAACCATGGCTTGTTCCTCGACATGGCCGAGGGCCGCCGCTGGCTGCGCGCGCAGATGGCCGCCCGCCCGGGGCAAAAGCTGCTCAACCTGTTTGCCTATACCTGCGCCTTCTCGGTGGTGGCGCTGCAGGCCGGCGCCGCACAAGTGGTCAACCTGGACATGAGCGCCGGCGCGCTGGCCATCGGCCAGCAGAACCACCGTCTCAACGGCATCACTGGCGGCGCCAGCTTCCTGCCGCACGACGTGTTCTCGACCTGGGGCAAGCTGGGCCGCGCTGGCCCGTACGACCTGGTCATCGTCGATCCACCGAGTTACCAGAAGGGCAGCTTTGTCGCCACCAAGGACTATCCCCGGCTGATGCGCCGCCTGCCCGATCTGCTGGCGCCGGGCGGCCAGGCGCTGCTGTGCCTGAACGCACCCGAACTGGGCCTGGAGTTTCTGCAGGAGGCGATGCTGGCGCAGGCACCCGCGCTGCGTTTTGTCGAGCGGCTGGCCAACCCGCCGGCTTTTGCCGATGTCTCGGACCAGCGCTCGCTCAAGGTGCTGGTTTACCAGGCGCCTGCCTGACCCGCCGCGCCTGGGCTTGCCCGAGCTGGCCCGGGCGTTACAATGTTGCGGTGCAGCATATCAACGCGCCAGCTCGACGCGCGACCCCTCCGGTCGGCCGTGACCTGCCGCGCGGCTATTTCTGCGCCGTGACGCCGCCCTAGCGGCAGGCGATCCCGCCTGTTGTCGCGCTGGCCTGCCTCGCTGCCGGCTGCGCCGGCTTCGCGCCCTGCCCGCCGGGCCGGAGCCTCACTCACCGCTTGTTTCCTGCTGCGCGTCTGTCGGGCGCTGTGGCCATCACCATGTCGATTTCTCAATGGCGCCGCGACTGGCTGGGCAATGTCCGCGGCGATCTGCTCGCCGGTCTGGTGGTTGCGCTGGCCCTGATCCCCGAGGCCATCGCCTTTTCCATCATCGCCGGCGTCGACCCCAAAGTCGGCCTCTATGCCTCGTTCAGCATCGCGGTGATCATTGCTTTCACCGGCGGCCGGCCGGGCATGATCTCGGCAGCCACCGGCGCGATGGCACTGGTGATGGTGCTGCTGGTCAAGCAGCATGGCCTGCAGTACCTGCTGGCGGCCACCGTGCTCACCGGCGTGCTGCAGATCGCCGCCGGCGCGCTGCGCCTGGGCGGGCTGATGCGCTTTGTCTCGCGCTCGGTGATCACCGGCTTTGTCAATGCGCTGGCGATCCTGATTTTCATGGCCCAGTTGCCCGAGCTGACCAACGTGTCGTGGGTGGTGTATGCGATGACCGCCGCCGGCCTGGCCATCATCTATGGCCTGCCCACCCTGACCAAGGCCGTGCCCTCGCCGCTGGTCACCATCGTCGTGCTCAGCATCGTGGCGATAGCGCTCGACCTGGACATCCGCACCGTCGGCGACATGGGCCAGCTGCCCGACAGCCTGCCGATCTTCCTGCTGCCCGATGTGCCGCTGACGCTGGAGACCTTGAAGATCATCCTGCCGTTCTCGGTGACCCTGGCGGTGGTGGGCTTGCTGGAGTCGATGATGACCGCATCGATCGTCGATGAACTGACCGACACCACCAGCAGCAAGAACCGCGAATGTGTCGGCCAGGGCGTGGCCAACATCGCCACCGGCTTCATCGGCGGCATGGCCGGCTGCGCCATGATCGGCCAGTCGGTGATCAACGTGAAGTCGGGTGGCCGCGGCCGCTTGTCGACCTTCGTCGCCGGCTTTTTCCTGCTGCTGATGGTGGTCTTCCTGGGCGACTGGGTGGGCCGCATCCCGATGGCCGCGCTGGTGGCGGTGATGATCATGGTCAGCATCGGCACCTTCAGCTGGGATTCGGTGCGCAAGCTGCGCGAACATCCGCCAAGCTCGTCGATCGTGATGCTGGCCACCGTGGTGGTCACCGTCTTCACCCATGACCTGGCGCAGGGCGTGTTTGTCGGCGTGCTGCTATCGGGCCTGTTCTTTGCCCACAAGGTGGGCCGCGTGCTGCGGGTCGACCGCAGCCTGAGCGCCGACGGCCGCAGCCGCACCTATGGTGTGGTCGGCCAGGTTTTCTTTGGCTCGTCAGAGCAGTTGATCGCCGCGTTCGACTTCAAGGAAGTGGTCGACCGCGTGGTGATCGACGTCAGCCGCGCCCACTTCTGGGACATCACCGCCGTCAGCGCGCTCGACAAGCTGGTGCTGAAGTTCCGGCGCGAGGGCGCCGAAGTCGAGGTGCTGGGCCTGAACGCGGCCAGCGCCACCCTGGTCGACAAGCTGGCGGTGCATGACAAGCCCGGTGCCGTCGAACAACTGATGCACTGAGCAAGGGGCAAACCATGAACAAGATCCTGGCCTGCATCGACCCGCGGGGCAATACCGACGCCGTCATCGACTGGGCGGCCTGGGCCGCGCTGCGGCTGGCTGCGCCGCTGGAATTTCTGCATGTGCTGGAGCGCCACCCCGAGCGCGCAGCGAGCGCTGACCTGAGCGGCGCGATTGGCCTGGGTGCGCAAGAGGCGCTGCTGCAGCAGCTCAGCGACGACGACGCCCAGCGCAGCCGGCGCCAGCGCGAAGCCGGCCGCCTATTGCTGGCCCATGCGCGCAGCCGGGCCGGTGCTGCCGGTGTGGCGCAGCTGGATGCGCGGCTGCGGCACGGCGATTTTGTCGAGACGGCGATCGAGTTGCAGGCCGAGGCCGGCCTCTATGTGCTGGGTGAACACCATCCGCCGGCCGGCACCTCGCGGCGGCGTGCCGACCACCACCTGGAGCAGGTGATTCGCGGCCTGGCGCGCTCGGTGCTGGTGGCCACCACCGAGCGCTTCGAGGCGCCCGCGCGTGTGGTGCTGGCTTTTGACGGCAGCCCACGCGCCCGGCGTGCCCTGGCGGTCATCGCCCGCCACCCGCTGCTGCACGGCCTGCCGGTGCTGGTGGCGATGGTCGGTGCCGACACCCCCGGCGCCCGGCTGCAACTGGCCGAGGCGCAGTCACAACTGGCGGCCGACGAGCATCAGGTGGAAACCACGCTGCTGGCCGGCGAGCCGCAGCTGGCGCTGCCGGCGCTGGTCAAGGCGCAGGCGCCTTCCCTGCTGGTGATGGGTGCATTTGGCCACTCGCGGCTGCGCCAGTGGCTGCGCGGCAGCCTGACGACCTCGCTGCTGCGGTTGAGCAACGTGCCGGCGCTGATCCTGCGCTGAGCCCCGGCGCGAGCCGCCTGGGCGGCCCGCGTTGACTTACATCGATTCAGCGAAGCTGCGCAGCTTTTCCGAGCGGCTGGGGTGCTTGAGCTTGCGCAGCGCCTTGGCCTCGATCTGGCGGATGCGTTCACGCGTGACGTCGAACTGCTTGCCCACTTCCTCCAGGGTGTGGTCGCTGCTCATGTCGATGCCGAAGCGCATGCGCATCACCTTGGCTTCGCGCGGCGTCAGGCCGTCCAGCAGTTCGCTGACCACCTCGCGCAGGCCCGATTGCATTGCCGCTTCCATCGGCGCCACGTTGTGCGTGTCTTCGATGAAGTCGCCCAGCGTGGCATCGCCATCGTCGCCCACCGCCAGCTCCATCGAGATCGGCTCCTTGGCGATCTTCATGATCTGCCGCACCTTGGCCTCGGGCATTTCCAGCTTGAGCGCCAGCGTGGCGGCATCAGGCTCGAAGCCGAATTCCTGCAGGTGGGCGCGGCTGAAGCGGTTCATCTTGTTGATCGACTCGATCATGTGCACCGGCACGCGGATGGTGCGCGCCTGGTCAGCGATCGAGCGCGTGATGGCCTGTCGAATCCACCAGGTGGCATAGGTCGAGAACTTGAAGCCGCGCCGGTATTCGAACTTTTCCACCGCCTTCATCAGGCCGACGTTGCCTTCCTGGATCAGGTCGAGGAACTGCAGACCGCGGTTGGTGTACTTCTTGGCAATCGAGATCACCAGCCGCAGGTTGGCTTCGATCATCTCCTGCTTGGCGTCGCGTGAGCTGCGTTCGCCCTCGTTCATGCGCTGGTGGATGGCCTTGAGCTCGTCGAGCGGTATCACGCTGTGGGTCTGGATCTCGGCCAGGCGGGCCTGGCGCTCCTGGATCGCCGGCAGGTTGCGGCCCAGCATCGCGCTGTAGGGCTTGCGCGCGGCGGTCTCTTCTTCGCCCCAGGCCAGGTTCAGCGCGTTGGGCGGGAAATGGGTGATGAAGTGCTGTTGCGGCATGCCGCAGCGGTCAACCGCCAGGCGGCGGATCTCGCGCTCATGGCGGCGCACCTCATCAACCTGCCCGCGCATCGACTGGCACAGCGCGTCGATGGTCTTCACCGTGAAGCGCATCGTCATCAACTTGTCGCTGAGCGCGGCCTGCGCCTTGTGGTAGGCCGACGAGCCATAGCCGCTCTTCTGGTAGGCATGGCGCAGCTTGTCGAAGGCCACACGCATCGCCGCAAAACGGTCGAGCGCGTCCTGGCGCATCTCTTCCAGGCGCAGTGTCATTGCGCGGCTGCCGCCGGCCTCGTCGTCTTCGTCTTCCTCGTCGTCGACGTCGAAGGAGTCGACATCTTCTTCGGCCACATAGTCGTCGGCCTCGTCCTCGACGACAAAGCCATCGACCACGTCGGAGATGCCCAGATCACCGCTGGCAACGCGGTCGCCCAGCGCCAGGATCTCGGCCATCACCGCAGGTGACGCCGAAATCGCCAGCATCATGGCCTGCAGGCCGGACTCGATGCGCTTGGCGATCTCGATCTCGCCCTCGCGGGTGAGCAGTTCGAACAAGCCCATCTCGCGCATGTACAGGCGCACCGGATCGGTGGTGCGGCCGAACTCGGAATCGACGGTGGACAGCGCGGACTCGGCAGCTTCCTCGGCCTCTTCGTCAGACGACGCGGTGCCGGTGCCGCCAGCCACCAGCAGCGTGGCGGCGTCGGGCGTCTGCTCATAGACGGCGATGCCCATGTCGTTGAGCATCTTGACCACCGCTTCGATGGCCTCGGGGTCGACCAGCTTCTCGGGCAGGTGGTCGTTGATCTCGTGCTGGGTCAGGAAGCCGCGGGTCTTGCCCATCTTGACCAGGGTGGTCAGCTCTTCGCGGCGGCGCGCCGCCTGCTCTTCGGTCAGCGTGGTGACATCGAGCCCGAATTCGCGGATCAGCGCCCGTTCCTTGGACTTGGGCACCTTCACCCGCAGCGGCTTGGCCTTGGGCGCCGACGCGGCGTCAGCCGCTTCGTTGCCGGCGATGACGACGGCGGGCGTTGCGGCCACGGCCGGGCTGGCGGCGGGCTTCTTGGCCGCCGGGGCCTTGGCTGGCGCGGCGGGCTTGCCAGCAGCCTGTTTGGCGGCGACGGCTTGAGTGGCGGGGGGCTTGGCAGCAGGCTTCGCGGCGACCTTGGCGACGGGCTGGGTGGCGGCAGGCTTGGCAGCGGCCTTGGTCGCCGGCTTGGTCGCCGGCTTGGCCTTGGACGCCGACGCCGGCTTGGACGCTGAGGGGTCTTTCGGCAGCGCGGCGCTGGATTTCGGGGTCTTGGTGCTCATGGGTGGCCTGGAAAGGGTTGAAGCGCTGGCGGAAGGCCGCCGACGAGCCAGTCGCGCGACGGGTTGGTGGCGGTCGCCAGGGAAACTGCAGTGTCGGGCGGGACGTATGGCGTCGCCATTGACCACCCGCGTCTGAGGGGCAGATGGGGGCACATGGGGCCGGATTGTCCGATTGAAAGGCCGCAACGCAACAAAACATCATAGTCGCGGCGGCCGCGGATGTCATGTCCAAATGCGTCTGAGAATGCCGGTCGGCCGCTTCAACCCGCCACAACCGCCAGTATGGACCGGGTTGGCACGCCTGCCATCCAGCCAAGCCAGGGGCGGCTGCAGGGGCACCCGGTGTCGCGGCAGCGCCAGCCGCACTGCAGCCGGCCACCGACAATCCGCCGCTTCCTCTTGCCGCGGCCCAACCGTTCTTGCGCCCCTCCCACTCCCCAGCGCCCAGCACCGCGGCGCCGCCTGACGGCCTGCCCACACCGCAGCGCAGCTGGGCCATGGCGACGGTGATCGGCGGCATTGCGCTGTCGGTGCTTGACGGCACGGTGCTCAACCTCGCTTTGCCTGGCATTGCCGACGACCTGCGGGTCAGCGCCGCTGACGTGATCTGGGTGGTCAATGCCTACCAGGTGGCCATCCTCACGCTGCTGCTGCCGCTGGCGCGGCTGGGCGAGCTGTTCGGCTACCGGCGCATCTATCTGGCCGGGCTGGCCTTGTTCACCCTGGCTTCGCTGGCCTGCCTGTTCGCCACCAGCCTGGCCCAGCTGAGTGCAGCGCGGGCCTTGCAGGGCGCCGGCGCGGCCGGCATGTTTGCACTCAATGCAGCGCTGGTGCGGGCGATCTACCCGCGGCGCCTGCTGGGCCGCGGCATCGCCATCAACTCGGCGGTGGTGGCGGTGGCCTCGGTGGCCGGGCCGCCGGTGGCGGCGCTGGTGTTGTCGGTGGCGTCCTGGCCCTGGCTGTTCGCGATGAATCTGCCGCTGGGCCTGGCCGTGTTCGTCCTCGGGCGGCGCAGCCTGCCATTCGGCGGCGCCTCGCCGGCTGCCGGCGAACGGTTTTCGCTGACCGACGCTGCGCTCAACGCGGCGATGTTCTCGCTGCTGTTCCTGGGCCTGGCCGGCGCGCTGCCGCGGCAGTTGCACCGCGGCAGCGGCCTGCCGCCCACCTGGGCCGCAGCCATGGTCATCGCCGGCCTGGCGGTGGCACGGGTCTACCTGCGGCGTCAGCGCCGGGCGGCCGTGCCCTTGCTGCCGATCGACCTGCTGCGCATTCCGGTGTTCCGGCTGTCGATGTTGACCTCGATCGCCGCGTTCGGCGCGCAGATGCTGGCCTCGATCGCGCTGCCCTTCCTGCTGTTGCAGGGCATGGGGCGCAGCGCCGCCGACGCCGGGCTGGTGCTTGCCGCCTGGCCGATCGCCACCGTGATCGTCGCGCCGCTGGCCGGCCGGCTGATCGGCCGCGTCGCCGACGGCCTGCTCGGCGGCATCGGCCTGGCGGCGCTGGCCGCCGGCCTGGCGCTGCTGGCGCTGCTGCCCGAGCCGGCCTCGCTGGCGCAACTGGCGGGATGTCTGGCGCTGTGCGGTGCCGGCTTCGGGCTGTTCCAGTCGCCCAACAACCACACCATCGTCACCTCGGCGCCCGCGTCGCGCGCCGGCGCCGCCGGCGGGCTGCTGGGCACCGCACGGCTGACCGGTCAGACCCTGGGCGCGGTGGCGATTGCGCTGCTGTTCAGTCTGGGTTTGCCGGCCGATCCCCGGGTGCCGACCTGGGCGCTGGCGCTGGCCGCACTGTGCGCCGCTGCTGCCAGCGCCACCAGCCTGCTGCGGCTGCGCAGTTCAGCCGCGCACATCGGCTGAGTGTCGGCGCGCGTAGCGCTGATCACCGCGCCGATCACCGCGCTGATCACCGCGCCATCACCGCACTGATGCGCTCGAGCAGCATCTCGGTCGAACCGTCAACAAAACCCGCCACCCGCGCGCCCATCAAGTGGCGGGCGAAGGGGTGGTGCTCGCGCAAGCCCTCGGCGCCCATGGCCTGGGCCAGGACGGGCAGTTGTCGGTCGGCCATGCGTGTGGCCAGCAGCTTGGCCTGGGCGGCGACGAGTTGGGCGTCCTCGCCGGCGTCGATGGCCGTCGCGGCCTGGGCCACCATCAGCCGGCTGGCGGCAAGTTCGGTGGCAGCCTCGGCCAGCCGCCAGCGCCAGCCCTGGTGATCGGCCAGCGACCGGCCGAAGCTCTGGCGCTGCTGGCCGTAGGCCTGCACTACCCGCAGCGCCTCGCCGACCATGCCGTTGCACATCGCCGCGATGTAGGTGCGCGCGCCGTTGATCGACCCCAGCGCGGCCTTGAAGGCCTGGCCGGGTGGGAACAGTATTTCCTCATCGCTGGCCAGATAACCGTCGAGTCGGAAGCCGCCGGTGCCGATGCTGTGTTGGCCGCCAAGGGCAAACGCCGGCTCGCGGATGAAGCCGGCGCGCCGGCCATCGACCACAAAACCGGCGATGCCACGCCCGCCGCTGCCGGGCTGGGTTTGCGCATACAGCACCACCACGTCGGCCTCGGCGGCATTGGTGATCCAGGCCTTGGCGCCGTCAATGCGCCAGCCGCCGTCCACCCGCGTGGCGGTGGTGCTGATGGCGGCAAAGTCCGAGCCCACGCCGGGCTCGCTGAGCGCGGTGCAGCCCAGCCGCGTGCCTGCGATCAGCTCAGGCAGGTAACGCGCGGCGACGGCCGGCGCCGCGTTGCGCGCCAGATTGGCGGCCACGTTGTGGGTGTTGACCAGCGACATCGCAAAGCCGAAATCGGCCGCCGCCAGCACCTCGGTCACACGCGCCTTGCAGCTGAACGACAGGTCGAGCCCGCCGGCGGCGCGTGGCACCTGCAGCCGGGTCAGGCCCAGCGCCACCGCGGCGGCCAGCGCCTCGTGGCCGATGCGGCGTTCACGCTCCCAGCGTGCGGCGTGCGGCGCCACGGTGTCGCGCGCCAGCGCGGCGGTTTGCGCGATCAGGGCGATTTCGGCATCGGTCAGCGGCATGGGCATGGCGAAGTTGACGGTGGGGTGGTCCGGAAGGCGACCATGCTAAGCCCGCTGCCCGCCCACAATCCGACACCGAGGAGACTGCTGCCGATGCCAGAGACGCTGTTGCCCCCGCTGGACCCAGCCGTGCTGCCGCCGGGCGTGCGCAGCCGCTTTGTGCCCGGCATCAACGGCCTGCGGGTGCATCTGCTCGAGGCCGGGCACGAGCCACCCGGCCGGCCGCTGGTGCTGCTGTTGCACGGTTTTCCAGAGCTGGCTTACAGCTGGCGCCATCTGCTGCCGGCGCTGGCGGCGGCGGGTTTTCACGCCGTGGCGCCCGACCAGCGTGGTTACGGCCGCACCACGGGCTGGGATGCCGACTACGACGCCGACTTCTCTGGTTTTGGCATGCTCAACCTGGTGCGCGACGCGCTGGGCCTGGTGTTTGCGCTGGGCCGGCACCGCGTGGCAGCGGTGGTCGGCCATGACTTTGGCGCGCCGCTGGCGGCTTGGTGTGCCTTGCTGCGGCCCGATGTCTTCGGCCGGCTGGTGTTGATGAGCGCGCCCTTCGGCGGCCCGCCGGCACTGCCGTTCAACACCGCCGCCGCCGCGCCCCGGCCGGCCGGTCCCGACATCCACCAGGCCTTGGCGGCCTTGCCGCAGCCGCGCAAGCACTACCAGTGGCACTACAGCCAGCGCGAGGCCAATGCCGACCTGCTGCAAGCACCGCAGGGGGTGCACCAGATGTTGCGTGCCTATTACCACCACAAGAGCGCCGACTGGCCACATAACCAGCCCGAGCCGCTGGCCGGCTGGACCGCCGCCGAACTGGCACGCCTGCCGACTTATTACGTGATGAAGCTGCAGCAGGGCATGGCCGAGACGGTGGCGGCGGTGATGCCATCACCCGAGCAGGTCAGCGCCTGCCGCTGGCTGCCCGAGGCCGTTTTGCGTGTCTACAGCGATGAATACCGGCGCACCGGCTTCCAGGGCGGGCTCAACTGGTACCGCTGCGGGCTGGACGAGCGCCAGCAATCGCTGCTGCAACTGTTTGCCGGCCGCGGCGTGACGGTGCCGACGCTGTTCATCGCCGGCGCCAGTGATTGGGGCATCCACCAGAAGCCGGGGGCGTTTGAGGCCATGCAGGGCAAGGGCTGCCTCGACCTGCGCGGCATCCACTTGCTGCCCGGCGCCGGCCACTGGGTGCAGCAAGAGCAGCCCGAGGTGGTCAACCGGCTGCTGCTGGATTTTCTGCGCGCTGCCTGATCGGCCGGCGGCCAGGTCACGACGCGGCCGGCCGGCCGGCCCAGTCCCGGCGGTGACGAGACGCCGTCCGCCGCAGCCGCTAGCATGCGGCGCCGGGCCGCGTCGGCCCCATCAGGAGCTTTTGATGACTGCCAGCACCGCCATCGCCCAGCGCATCAACCACCAGGTGCGCCTGGCGGCCCGGCCGCAAGGCCTGTCCCAGACCAGCGACTGGCAATTCACCGAAGAGCCGGTAGCCGAGCCGATCGAGGGGCAGATGCTGCTGCAGGTGCTGGCGCTGTCGCTGGACCCGGCGATGCGCGGCTGGATGAACGAAGGCCGCAGCTACATCGCACCGGTGGCCATTGGCGAGGTGATGCGCGCCGGCGGCATCGCCCGTGTGCTGGCCTCGCGCCTGCCGGGTTTTGCGGCCGGTGATCTGGTCAGCGGCATGACCAACGCGCAGGACTACCTGACGCTGGACGCCGCCGGCGTGCGCGCCGCCGGCCTGCACAAGATCGACCTCAGCCTGGGCAGCGTGACCCAGTGGCGTAATGTGCCGGGCATGCCCGGCATGACGGGTTACTTTGGTCTGCTCGACGTCGGTCAGCCGCAGCCGGGTGAGACCGTGGTGGTCTCGGGTGCGGCTGGCGCCGTCGGCCAGACCGTGGGCCAGGTGGCCAAGCTCAAGGGCTGCCGGGTGGTGGGCATCGCCGGCGGCCAGGCCAAGTGTGACTGGGTGGTGCGTGAACTGGGCTTCGACGCCTGCATCGACTACAAGGCCGCCGCACCCGCTGGCGCCAAGCGCTGGGATGCGGTGCGCGAGGGCCTGCGCCAGCATTGCCCGGATGGCGTGGACGTGTATTTCGACAACGTCGGCGGCGAGATCCTGGACACCGTGCTGGCCCGCATCAAGCGCAAGGCGCGCATCATCATCTGCGGCGCGATCAGCCAGTACAACGCCACCAGCGCGGTGGCCGGGCCGAAGAACTACCTGTCGCTTCTGGTCAACCGGGCGCGCATGGAAGGTATCGTCGTCTTCGACTATGCCGACCGTTACCCGCAGGCCATCGCCGAGATGTCGGGCTGGCTGAAGGCCGGCCAAATGCACAGCCGCGAGGACGTGGTCGAAGGCGGTGTTGCGGCCTTTCCGGCGACGCTGAACAAGCTGTTCTCGGGCGAGAACTTCGGCAAGCTGGTGCTCAAGCTGGCGGATTGATTGGCCGGGTGAGGGCGGCACCCACTGCCGCTCCGCTGGCGCGCCGGCGCGCCGGCATTGCCACGGTGCTCACCCCGTCGATCGCGCGCGCACGCAACTGGCCGCAGCCGCCGTCGACATCCTGGCCGGCCGAGTGGCGCAGCTTGGTCAGCACGCCGCGGCGGTGCAGAGAGCGGGCCATTTCGGCGGCGCGTTCCCAGCTGGGGCGCTGGAAGTCGAGCCCGTCGACCGCGTTGTAGGGAATCAGGTTGAGCACGCCGAACTTGCCGGTGAGCAGGCGCACGATGCCGTCGATCTCGGCCTCGCTGTCGTTCACACCGGCCAGCAGCGTCCACTGGTATTGCACCGGGTAGGCGCTGGCGCGCGCATAGGCCTCGGCCTGGGCAACCAGTTGCTCGGGGCTCAGCCGTGGCGCGCGGGGCAACAGCCGCTCGCGCAGTGCGGCATCGCTGCTGTGCAGCGACAGCGCCAGCGCCGGCCGCACCTGGCCCGGTGTCAGCGCCAGCAGCGCCTCGAAGGCGCGCGGGTCACCCACGGTGGAAAAGACCAGGTTCTTGTGGCCGATCTGGCCCACCGTGCCCAGCAGCTCGATCGCCTCCAGCACGTTGTCCAGGTTGTGCGCCGGCTCGCCCATACCCATGAAGACGACCTTCTTCACCGGCCGCAGGCTGCGCGCCAGTGCCACCTGGGCGACGATCTCGGCGCTGCCCAGCTGGCGCAGCAAGCCGCCCTGGCCAGTCATGCAGAACAGGCAGCCGACGGCGCAGCCCAGCTGCGTGCTGACACACAAGCCGGGGATGCGGCCCGGCGCCAGCAACACCGCCTCCACCGCCTGGCCGTCGGCCAGCGTCACCAGCAGCCGGGCTGAGCCGTCCTCGCCCGGATGGCTACTGCGCAAGCGGGCCAGGCCGGCCAGTTCGGCGGCCAATGCCGGCAGCGCCTCGCGCACTGCCAGCGGCAGCCAGTGCTGCAGCGGGCGCTTGCCGGCGTCATGCGGCAGCGCATGCAGCCAGTGCCGCAGCACACGCTGCACATGCTCGGGCTTGGCGCCCAGGGCGCGCAGGCGCTGGTGAATGTCGGCGATACGCATGTGGCTGGATGACCTCTCACACGCTCAGGTGCCGATCAAGCCGCCGTCGCGCTTGCGGATCACCACGGTGGCTGAGCGTGGCCGCGCGGCGCCCGGGCCTTCGGGCCAGCTGGAACTGCGTGTGGGCCGTGCCGGATCGCTGCGCTCGCTGGGCGTTTCACCGGGGTGCTGCACGTTGATGAACATGGTGCGGCCGTCGGGCGTGACCGTGCAGCCGGTGATCTCGCAGCCCACCGGGCCGGTGAGAAAGCGTCGCACCTCGCCGGTGACCGGGTCGCAGGCCAGCATCTGGTTGTTGCCCAGTCGCGCCAGCTCGCCCTTGCCCATCGCCGAGGTCGACATGTCGCACTGGATCCACAGCACGCCGCGCGCATCGCGGTAAAGGCCGTCGGGGCAGGCGAAACGGTCGCCTTGCACATTGCCGCGTGCTTCGGGCCGGCTGTTCTCGGGGTCGCCGGCCAACACCAGGTGGCTCCAACGCATCGTCTCGCCGTCGAAGTCGACGTCGTCCACCCAGCGGATGATGTGGCCCATGGTGTTGTTGGCGCGCGGGTTGGCGGCGTCCACACCGGGCCGGCCGGTGGCGCCGCGGTCGCGGTTGTTGGTCAGGGTGCAGAACACCTCGCGGCTGTCGGGATCGATGGCGATCCACTCCGGCCGGTCCATGCGCGTGCCGCCCAGCGCATCGCTGGCCTGGCGGGCCTTGATCACCACCTCGCCCTGGTCGGCAAAGCCGTTGGCGGCGGTCAGCGGACCGCGGCTTTGTACCAGCGGCAACCAGCGGCCGCTGCCGTCGGCATCAAAACGGGCGACGTACAGCGTGCCGTGGTCCAGCAGTTCGCGGTTGGCTTGGGCGGCGGTCAGCCCCGGGCCGGCCGGCGCGATGCGGTCGCGGCTGACAAACTTGTAGATGTACTCGAAGGCGGCATCCTCTCCGGAATAGACCACCGCCCGGCCGTCGCGGGTGACGGCCACCCAGGCGCCTTCATGCGCGGCGCGGCCGACCGCGGTGCGTTTGACCGGCGTGCTGGTCGGATCCATCGGGTCGATTTCGACCACCCAGCCAAAACGGTGGAACTCGTTGGGATGGCGTCTGACGTCAAAACGCTCGTCGTGCGCGGCCCAGCGGGTCCAGCTGTTCTTGCGCATGTTCCAGCGCCGCTGGTCGGCGTCGGGCTGTTCTGCGCTTTCGAAATAACCGGCCCAGTTCTCTTCGCCCGACAAGTAGGTGCCCCAGGGCGTGATGCCGCTGGCGCAGTTGGCGATGGTGCCCAGCACGGTGCGGCCGGCCGGGTCGGCGGCGGTTTGCATCAGCGCATGGCCGGCAGCCGGGCCGCCCAGCGCAAACGGCGTATTGGCGGTGAAGCGCCGGGCATAACGCGAGGGCTTCTGCACCTGCCAGCGGCCGTCCTGCAGTGCCACCTCGCTGACCGAAACACCATGCGCGGCCTGCGCCTTGTGCACCTTCTCGGCCGACCAGTCGGCGATGCCGCCGGGGTGCAGCAGGCCGTCATCCACATACTCGTGATTCATCGCTAGCAGGCCGCGGCGGCTGCCCTCGGCCCCGACGCCCAGCGGATAGTAGTGCATGCCGTCGTGGTGCATGCCGAACTGCAGCGCCTGCTCGGCGGCGCTGTTGCTGGCGTCGGGCCGGAAGGCCGGTATCGCGCCGGCGATGCCTACCGGATCGCCCCAGGGGGCGATGACCTCGGTCACATAGCCTGCGGGCACACGCACAGCATCGGCGGTCGAAGTACTGATGGCCTGGAAGCCCAGTCGCGTTGTGCCGCGCCCGGTGGGCGCAACGGCGCAGCCGGCCAGCGGTCCGAAGGCCAGGGCCAGCGCCGCGCCCAAGCTGCCCTGGAGCCAGCTGCGACGTGCAGCGTCGGCAGGGCGGGTGTTGTTTTCCAGGGGTGTAGCGCTTTCGTTCATCAGTCAGCGTTCGAGCCAGGGCGGTTGATGCATGCCGGCGGCTATGCCGCTCGCAGAACCCGCATTCTCGGGCAAGGCGAACCGGCCGAGCTCTGCGAGGGCGGGGACAGCCGAAGGCGCTTCGGGGGGGCTTAAACCAGCGCCCGCAACTCGCGCAACAACACCGACAACATCGCCATGTCCAGCGTGGTCAGTGGCTTCAGGTCGGCCAGCAGTTGGTGGCAGCGCGCCAGCTTGAACGGGCGCTGGGCCTGCCAGGTGGCGATCAGCGCCTGGGCGTCGGCGGGCCGGTCGGTCGACTTGGTGGCCGACTTGAGCACCGAGCAGGTGAGTTCGCGCGCCAGTGCCGACAAGTCGTTGCGCATCGCTACCCGGGCCAGGCCCTGCCAGTGGCTGTCGCTGGCCAGGCCGACGATCTGTTCCGACAGCCAGCCCAGGCTGAGCTGGCCGCCGACACCGAAGTAGACGCCGCCCACGGTCTCGATCGTTGCCGCCATCTCCTCGGACAGCTCGACGATGTCCAGCCCGGCCACCTGCGCGTCCAGGCGCGCAGCCCGCAGCGCCAGGCCCGCCGGCACACCCAGGCCCTCCAGCCGCCTGGCTTCGGCCTCCAGGGCTTCGCGCTCGATCGGCACCTGCCAGCGCTCGATGCCTTGGCCCACCTCGGCCACGCCGGGCGAAAAGCGGCGGATGGTGGCGTCCAGATCGCGCAGTGCCTCGCGCTGGTGCAGCAGCCAGACCGTGCTGCGTTCGAGCAGGCGCACGCTGGCCAGGGTGATCTGGTTGTGCGTCAGCAGATCGATCTGCGCACCCAGGGCCTCGGTGTCATCCCACAGCGGCACCAGGTCGAAGACTTGACGGGTGCCCAGGTAGGCACGCATCACGTCGACCTCGTCGGCGCCGGTCTCATCACGCAAGCGGTGGACGAAGCTGGCGCCAACCCGATTGACCATGCTGTTGACCACATGGGTGGCAATGATCTCGCGCTTGAGCGGGTGGCGCTGCAGCTGCGGCTCGAAGCGTTCGCGCAGCACCGCCGGGAAGTAGCGCGCCAACGTGCTGGCGATGTAGGGGTCTTCAGGCAGGTTGGAGGCCACCATCAGGTCGAACAGCTCCATCTTGCTGTAAGCCAGCAGCACCGCCAGTTCGGGCGCGGTCAGGCCGATGCCGGCCTGCTGGCGCTCGGCCAGCACCAAGTCGCTGGGCAGGAATTCCAGCTTGCGGTTGAGCCGGCCCTTGGCGACCAGGTGGCGCATGTAGCGGCCCTGCACGTCCAGCAGGTCGGCGCCGCGCCAGCAGGTGACCGACAGCACCTGGTTCTGGAACTGGTTGTCGCGCAGCACCAGCGCGGCCACGTCGTCGGTCATCTCGGCCAGCAGCCGGTCGCGCTGCTTGAGGGTCATCTCGCCCTCGGCGACCACCGCATTGAGCAGGATCTTGATGTTGACTTCGTGGTCGGAGCAATCCACACCCGCCGAGTTGTCGATCGCATCGGTGTTGATGCGGCCGCCGCGCAGCGCAAATTCGATGCGCCCGCGCTGGGTGCAGCCCAGGTTGCCGCCCTCGGCCACCACCTTGCAGCGCAGCTCGGGGGCATCGACGCGGATGGCGTCGTTGGCGCGATCGCCGCAATCGGCGTGGCTTTCGGTGCTGGCCTTGAGGTAGGTGCCGATGCCGCCGTTGTAGAACAGGTCGGCCGGCGCGCACAGGATGGCGTGCATCAGTTCGGCCGGCGTCATGCTCTCCACACCGTCGGCGATGCCCAGCGCGGCGCGCGCCTGGGCCGACAGCGGGATCGATTTGGCGCTGCGCGGCCAGACGCCGCCGCCGGCCGAGATCTTGGCCGCGTCATAGTCGGTCCAGGCCGAGCGCGGCAGCGCAAACAGGCGTTCACGCTCGGCAAAACTGAGCGCTACGTCGGGGTCGGGGTCGATGAAGATATGCCGGTGATCAAACGCCGCCTGCAGCCGGATGTGGCGCGACAGCAGCATGCCGTTGCCAAACACATCACCGCTCATGTCGCCCACGCCCACCACGCTGAAGGCCTGGCTCTGCGTGTCCACGCCCAGGCTGCGGAAGTGGTACTTGACCGACTCCCAGGCGCCGCGCGCGGTGATGCCCATTTTCTTGTGGTCGTAGCCGACCGAGCCGCCCGAGGCGAAGGCGTCGCCCAGCCAGAAGCCGTACTCGGCGGCGGTGGCATTGGCGATGTCGGAAAAGGTGGCTGTGCCCTTGTCGGCCGCCACCACCAGGTAGGCGTCGTCGCCGTCGTGGCGCACCACGTGGTCAGGGGTCACCGCGGTGCCGCCGACCAGGTTGTCGGTGATGTCGAGCAGGCCGCGCAGGTAGGCCTGGTAGCAGGCTACGCCCTCCTTCATCAGCGCCTCGCGGTCGCCAGCCGGCGGCGGCCGCTTGAGCACGAAGCCGCCCTTGGAGCCGACCGGCACGATGACCACGTTCTTCACCTGCTGCGCCTTGGCCAGGCCCAGCACCTCGGTGCGGTAGTCCTCCATGCGGTCGGACCAACGCAGGCCACCACGGGCCACAAAGCCGCCGCGCAGGTGCACACCTTCAACCCGCGGTGAGCAGACGAAGATCTCGAACATCGGCCGCGGCTCGGGCAGGCCGGGCACCTTGGACGGGTCGAGCTTGAAGGACATCACCGGCTTGAAGCCGCCGTCGCTGGTGTGCTGGAAGCAGTTGGTGCGCAGCGTGGCCAGGATCATCGCCAGGTACTGGCGCAGGGTGCGGTCCTCGTCGAGGTTGGACACGCCCTCCAGCGCCGCCTCGATGGCCGTCACCAGCTTCGCCTGCTCGGCGTCGCGGTCGCCGGCCAGCGCCGGATCGAAACGGGCATTGAACAGCGCCACCAGCAGGCCGACGATCGCCGGCTGGCCGGCCAGCGTGCGCTGGATGTAGCTCTGGCTGAAGGTGAAGCCAGCCTGCTTCATGTAGCGGGCATAAGCACGCACCACGCCCACGCTGCGCCAGTCCAGCCCGGCCAGCAGCACCAGGCGGTTGAAGTCATCGTTGTCGTTGTCGCCGCGCCAGGTGCGCAGGAATGCCTCCTGGAAGCGGTCGCGCAGGCGCTCGATGTCGAGCTCCACGGCGCCCGGCACGCACATGCCGAAGTCGTCCAGCCACAGCTGCTCGCCGTCGGCGCGGCGCACCTCGTAGGGCCGCTCCTCCAGCACCTGCACGCCCATGTGCTCAAGCATCGGCAGGCTTTGCGACAGCGGCGACAACTCGCCGGCGCGGTAGAGCTTGAAGCGCAGCCGCCCGGGCGGTGCTTCCAGCGGCACGTACAGCGACATGCCGGGCGAATCGGGGTCGGTCAGCGACTCCATCAACTGGATGTCGTGCACCGCCAGCCGGGGTGAATGCTCGTCGCGGTAACCCGGCGCAAAGCCGCCGGCATAACGCTCGTACAAGGCGTTGCCACGCTCTTCGCCGCAGGCGTCGAGCAGGGCCTCGCGCAATTCGTCCTCCCAGCGGCGGGCGATGCGTACCAGCCGCTGCTCGAGCGCGGGCACGTCCACCTGCGGCGCCGTGCCAGTGCGCGCGTGCACGATGATCATCACGCGGGCCAGCGGCGACTCGGAGAATTGCACCGAGAACTCCGAAGACTCGCCGTTCAGCGCTTCGGTCAGCAGTGCCTGCATGCGTGCGCGCACGTCGGTGTTGTAGTTCTCGCGCGGCACGTAGACCAGGCAGGTGGTGAAGCGGCCGAAGGCGTCGCGGCGCAGGAACAATCGCGTGCGCTGGCGCTCGCCCAGGCGCAGGATGCCCATCGCCGTGGTGAACAGCTCGTCAACCTCGATCTGGAACAACTCGTCACGCGGGTACTGGTCCAGCGCGGCGGCCAAGGCCTTGGCGGTGTGGCCGCCCGGCAGCAGCGCAGCGCGTTCCTTCACCGCCTGCACCTTGCGCCGCAGCAGCGGAATGTCGGACACCTTGGCGTGGTAAGCAATCGAGGTGAACAGGCCCAGGAAGCGGCGCTCGCCGACCACTTGACCCTGGTCGTCGAAGCGCTTGACGCCGATGTAGTCGAGGTGGCCGCTGCGGTGCACCGTGGAGCGGGCGTTGGATTTGGTCAACAGCAGCGCCCGCACCTCGCGCGCCTGCGCCCGCACCTCGGCCGGCAGCGAGGCAAAGGAGGCCGAAGCCGGCGAATCGCCGCGCTCGCTGCGCAGGATGCCCAGCCCCGAGCCGGGCACGACGCGCAGTGCGTCCTCGCCGCTTTCCTCGACCAGATCGTAGTCGCGCTGGCCGAGCAGGGTGAAGTTGTCGTCGGCCAGCCACTCCAGGAACTCCAGGTCCTCGGCCAGGTCGTCGGCCAACGCTGGCGGCGCGCTCTGCCGCAGTTCGGCCGCGGCGTCGAGCAGGCCCTGGCGCATCGGCTGCCAGTCGCTGACCGCGGTGCGCACATCGCCCAGGATGCGGGTGAGGCCGGCGTCCAGTTCGGCCAGCTTGGCGGGGTCGCTGCGGCGATCGACTTCGACATGGATCAGCGATTCATAACGGCCCTCGCCCTCGTCTTGGTCGTGTGCCAGCTCCTGCAGCCGGTGCTCGGCGTCGCGGCGCAGCTTCATCACCGGGTGGATGATCAGGTGCAGGGTCAGGCCCTGGCGGTTCACCTCCATGGTGATCGAGTCGACCAGGAACGGCATGTCCTCGTTGACGATCTCGACCACCGTGTGGGTGGACTGCCAGCCATGCTCGTCCAGCCTCGGGTTGTAGACCCGCAGCTTGGCGCGGCCACCGGCAAAACTGCGCGCAAACTGCCAGTGCGACAGCGCGGCACCGTACAAGTCGTCGGCGCTGCGCTCGGCCAGGTCATCACTCGCCACATGGCGGAAGTACTGGCGGGCGAACTCGGCCACCTGGGGTGCCTGGTCCGGCGCCAGCCGGGCATGCAGGCGCTCGATCACCTGGTCCATCAGGGCGGCCGTGCCGCCTTCGTCAACGGCTTGGTGCGCCTGGGGTTGAACTGCGTCCATGGGGGTCTCCTCCTTCGATGCGTCGTCTGGCGCAGCCGCCGGATCGACGCCGGCCAGTATGACCCATCGCCATGGCAGTCAAATTGACCTGATCCCGCCCCCCATGCCGCCGGGCGCAGCCAGCACAGCAACGGCGCGGAGCCTCATGAGGAAACGCCGGGCCCTTCCCAAGTTTTCTCATCCCCCTTGGGGGGCCTGACGCGCAGCGGCAGGTCTGGGGGCACGCTCAGCCCCGCAGGTGGCAGGCCACCCAGTGGCCCTCGCCGGCGCGCTTGAGCACCGGTGACTGCACATCGCACAAGCCCTTCTGCGCGATCGGGCAGCGGGTGTGGAAATGGCAGCCTGGCGGCGGCCGGATCGGGCTCGGCACATCGCCCTGCAGCGGGATGCGCTGGCGCTTGATGCTGGGGTCGGGGATGGGCACCGCCGACAGCAAGGCCTCGGTATAGGGATGCTTGGGGTCGGTGTAGAGATCCCGCGAGCTGGCAATCTCGACGATGCGCCCCAGGTACATCACCGCCACCCGATGGCTGATGTGCTCGACCACGCTCAGGTCGTGGGCGATGAAGATGTAGGTCAGGTTGAACTGGCTGCGCAGGTCTTCCAGCAGGTTGATCACCTGGGCCTGGATCGACACATCGAGCGCGCTTACCGCCTCGTCGCAGACGATCAGTTTGGGGCTCACCGCCAGCGCGCGCGCGATGCCGATGCGCTGACGCTGGCCGCCCGAGAACTCATGCGGATAGCGGCGCATGTGGTCGGATGCCAGGCCTACCGTTTCGAGCAGGTGGACGATGCGCTCTTCGTACTCACGCGCGGTCTTGGCCAGCTTGTGGATGGTCAGCGCCTCGCCGACGATGGCGCCCACCGTCATGCGCGGGTTGAGGCTGGCAAACGGATCCTGAAAGATGATCTGCATGTCGCGCGCCAGCGCGCGCAGTTCGTGCTTGCTGGCGGCGGTGACGTTTTTGCCCTCGAACCAGACCTCGCCCGAGGTCGGTTCGATCAGCCGCAGGATGCTGCGGCCCATCGTGCTCTTGCCACAGCCGCTTTCGCCGACCACGCCCAGCGTCTCGCCGGCGGCCATGTCGAAGCTGACACCATCCACCGCATGCACCTTGTCGACCACCCGTGACAGCAAGCCGCCCTTGACCGGGAAATGCTTGACCAGGTTCTTCACCTG
>JBBQZM010000041.1:0-21780 GCA_038207685.1 Burkholderiales bacterium | reverse complement strand
CACCGGACCAGGGTACCGATGCGTTCCCCCTGGAGGATGGACCTCAGCTTGCCAGGGGTCATCAGGTCGAACACCACGATGGGCAGGCGGTTCTCCATGCAGAGGGTGACCGCCGTCGGGTCCATGGCCTTCAGGCTCTGGTTGATGATGTCGACGTAGCCGATCTCGTCGAGGAGGACGGCGTCCGGGTTGGTGCGGGGGTCGTCGGAGTAGATGCCCTCGACGCCGCTGTGGGTGCCGCGCAGCATCACCTGGGCGTCGATCTCGACGGCCCGGAGCGCGGCGGTGGTGTCGGTGGTGAAGAACGGGTTGCCGGTGCCGGCACCGAAGATGACGATGCGGCCCTTCTCTAGGTGCCGGATCGCCCGACGTCGGATGTAGGGCTCGGCGACCTGCGACATGGTGATCGCCGACTGCACCCGGGTGGGCTGGCCGAGGCGCTCGAGGACGTCCTGGAGGGCCAGGGCGTTCAGCACCGTGGCCAGCATGCCCATGTAGTCGGCGGTGGCGCGGTCCATACCCACCGAGCCGCCGGCCACACCTCGGAAGATGTTGCCGCCGCCGATCACCACCGCCACCTCGACGCCCAGCACCGTGACCTCTTGCACCTCGCGCACCATGCGCACGATGGTGGCCCGGTTGATGCCGTAGGCGTCGTCGCCCATCAAGGCCTCACCCGATAGCTTGAGAAGGATGCGCTTGTAGGCGGGCATGCAGGTGCTCCTGGTGGGAAGAGTGAGTTTAAGGGCGCTGCTCGGCTTGTGCCCGCGTGTCACCGTAAGGTGTCAGGCGGCGCGGCTGGCGCGATCGGCGCCAAAGTGCAACGGCGGGCCGCCCGCTGAGGCGGCCCGCCGAGCGTCAGGCGCCCTTGGCAGCGGCAACCTGCGCCGCCACTTCGGCGGCAAAGTCGTCGACCTTGCGCTCGATGCCTTCGCCCACGATGTACATCGTGAAGCCGGACACCTGGGTGTTGGCGGCCTTGAGCATCTGCTCGACGGTCTGCTTGTCGTTCTTGACGAAAGACTGGTTGAACAGCGAGACCTCCTTGAGGTACTTCTGCACCGAACCTTCAACCATCTTGGCGACGATCTCGGCAGGCTTGCCCGACTCGGCAGCCTTCTCGGCAGCGATCTTGCGCTCTTTCTCGACCAGTTCGGCCGGCACCTGGGCCGACGATACCGACACCGGCTTCATCGCCGCCACGTGCATAGCCACATCCTTGGCCGCCACGTCGTCGCCGGTGTACTCCACCACCACGCCGATGCGCACGCCGTGCAGGTAGCTGGCCAGTTGGTTGTCACCGGCAAAGCACTTGAAGCGGCGGATCGCCACGTTCTCGCCGATCTTGCCGATCAAGCCCTTGCGCACGTCTTCCACCGTCGGGCCGAAGCCTTCCTGCGACAGCGGCAGCGCCGCCAGCGCAGCCACGTCGGCCGGGTTGCTCTCGGCCAACAGGCTGGCGAGGTTCTTGGTGAAAGCCAGGAACGAATCGTTCTTGGACACGAAGTCGGTTTCGCAGTTGACCTCGACCATCGCGCCGGTGCTGCCGGCTGCGGCGATCGCGATCACGCCTTCAGCGGTGATGCGCGAGGCGGCCTTGCCGGCCTTGTTGCCCAGCTTGACGCGCAGGATTTCCTCCGCGCGCACCATGTCGCCCTCGGCCTCGGTCAAGGCCTTCTTGCACTCCATCATCGGCGCGTCGGTCTTGGCGCGCAGTTCGCCCACCATGCCTGCAGTGATAACTGCCATCTTGAATCTCCTTTGCTGCGGAGCAGCCACCAGGGGCTGCCCCAGAAAAACGGTTCGAACGCGCGAAAAAGGGGCTTCACAGCCCCTGGATCACGGCCCCGGGGCGAGTCCTCAGGACTCTTCGCTGACCTCGACGAACTCGTCGCCGCCGGCCACGGCCGCGACCACGTCGTTCACCGCATTGTTCTTGCCTTCCAGCACCGCGTCGGCCACCGCCTTGGCATACAGCGCCACGGCCTTGGCTGAGTCATCGTTGCCGGGGATCACGTAGTCGATGCCGATCGGCGAGTGGTTGGTGTCGACGACGCCAATGATCGGTATGCCAAGCTTGATGGCTTCGGCGATCGCGATCTTGTGGTACCCGACGTCGATCACGAACAGCGCGTCCGGCAGCGCGCCCATATCCTGGATGCCGCCGATGTCCTTTTCCAGCTTGGCCACCTCGCGGCTGAACATCAGGCCTTCTTTCTTGCTCATCGTCTCCAGGCCGCCGCTCTCCATCGTGACTTGGGCATCCTTCAACTTTTTCAGCGAGCCCTTGACGGTCTTGAAGTTGGTCAGCATGCCGCCGAGCCAGCGCTGGTCGACGAAAGGCTGGCCGGCGCGGCGCGCCTCGCTGGCGATGACCTCGCGGGCCTGGCGCTTGGTGCCCACCATCAAGATGGTGCCGCGCTTGCCGCTGAGCGAGCGCACGAACTTCATCGCCTCCTCGAACTTGGGCAGCGTCTTCTCGAGGTTGATGATGTGAATCTTGTTGCGATGGCCGTAGATGAACGGCGCCATCTTGGGGTTCCAGAAGCGGGTTTGGTGGCCGAAATGGACACCGGCTTCCAGCATTTCGCGCATGGTCACTGACATGGGTCTTAACTCCGAAGGTTGGATCTAGAATCCGGCGCGAATCGGCGCAGCCATCAGCGGTGACGAACACCACCAATTGGCTTGCGCCGACACCTTTCGGCAGCCGGTTCGCGGATTGATCTATCTGCATGGCGTGGGCCAACGCGGCGCACTTTCACATCCAGATAAACCCAACGATCATAGCATCGGCTGACATGACACCCGCCCCCGCCCCCGCCTCCCCTGCCCGCCCGTCTGACCTGCACGATGCCTTGGCCGCGCTGCGCTCTGGCCAGATCAGTGCCAACGCGCTGCTCGATGCCGCCACCGCCGCCGCCGATGCGCCGGCCTGCGCCCATGTCTACCTGCGCCACTTCGACGCCCAGGCGCGCGCTGCCGCCGACGCTGCTGACGCGGCCTACGCCGCGGGCGCCCCGGCGCTGCCGCTGGGCGGGCTGGCGATATCGATCAAGGACTTGTTCGACGTTGCCGGCTTCCCCACCACCGCCGGCTCGGCCTCGATGGCCGATGCCCCCGACGCCAGCGCCGACTGTCCGGTGGTGGCCCGGCTGCGCGGCGCCGGTGCTACCTTGACCGGCCACACCAACCTCAGCGAGTTCGCCTACTCGGGCGTGGGCATCAACCGCCACCACGGCACGCCGGTCAACCCGGCCACGTCGGCGATCAATGCCACCGCGCGTATCCCGGGCGGCAGCAGTTCGGGCGGCGCGGTGTCGGTGGCCACGGGCGCGGCCTGGGCTGCGCTGGGCTCGGATACCGGCGGCTCGGTGCGTATCCCGGCGGCGCTGCAAGGCCTGGTGGGTTTCAAGAACACCCAGCGCCTGACACCGCTGGCCGGCGCAGTGCCCTTGTCGAGCACGCTCGACACCGCCTGTGCCATCACGCGCAGCGTGCGCGATGCCGTGCTGCTGCACGGCGTGCTGGCAGCGTGCACGCCAACACCGCTGGCACGGCCGCTGCGCGGCTTGAGACTGGGTGTGCCACGCACGCTGATGCTCGACGGCCTGGACGCCGAGGTCGGCCGCGCCTTCGAACAGGCCCTGGCCACACTGCGCGCCGGCGGCGCACAGATCGAAGACCTGCCACTGACGCCACTGGCTGCACTGGCCGGCCTGCAGGCCAATGGCGGCTTCACCGCCGCCGAAAGCTGGGCCTGGCACCGCGCCAGGCTGGCCGAACGCGAGGCCCAGTACGACAGCCGGGTGGCGCTGCGCATCCGCCGCGGCGAAGCACTGAGCGCCGCCGACTACATCGACTTGCTGCAAGCCCGCACACGCTGGATCACCAGCGTTCAGGCCGAGACACAGGGCTTCGACGCCCTGCTCTCACCCACCGTGCCGATGGTCGCGCCGGCGATCGCGCCGCTGCTCGACAGCGACAGCCGTTTCTTTGCCATCAATGCAATGCTGCTGCGCAATCCCTCGGTGGTCAACATGCTCGATGGCTGCGCGCTGTCGCTGCCCTGCCAGGCGCCTGGCCAGATGCCGGTGGGCCTGATGGTCTGGGGGACGGCGATGACCGACGACGCGGTGCTGGGCGTGTCGCTGCGCATCGAGGCCGCGCTGGCCGCCGGCGGCTCGCCCGCCGCGGCACCTGGCCGAAACCGCTGAGCATGCGAGTTGCCGTGATCGGCGCCGGCATCGTCGGCGTCACCAGCGCGTTCGAGCTGGCCAGCGACGGTCACCAGGTCACGGTGTTCGAGCGCCGTGGCAGCGTGGCCGAGGAGACCAGCTTTGCCAATGCCGGCGTCGTGGCGCCGGGTTATGTCACGCCCTGGGCTGCGCCCGGCATGCCTGCCAAGGTGCTCAAGCACCTGCTCAGCCGCCACGCGCCGGTGCGCCTGGCCTGGCCGCTGGCGCCAGGTCAGCTGGGCTGGATGTGGCGCTGGTGGCGGGCCTGCCGAGCACCGGTGTTTGCCGCCAACCGCGAACGTATGCACCGGCTGGCGCGTTACAGCCAGCAGCGGCTGCGCGCGCTGCGCCACGACTTGGCGCTCGAGCATGAGCAGGCTGCCGGCTACCTGGTGCTGCTGCGCGGCGCAGCAGAACTCAAGGGGGCACGTGTCAGCCTCAAGTTGCTGGCCGAATTGGGTGTGAACTTCCACCTGGTCGACGGCGTGCAGGCTCGGCTGATCGAACCGGGACTCAATCCCGACCTGGCGCTGCAGGCCGCGGTGCACCTGCCCGACGACGAGGTCGGCAACTGCCGGCAGTTTGCCCACCTGCTGCGCAGCCGGGCACAGGCGCAGGGCGCGGTGTTCCGTTTCAACCGCAGCGTCGATCGCATCGACGCTGGCAGCACACCAACGCTGACCCACCGCGCGCTGGGCAGCGCCGAGGCGCCACAGCAAGAGGCTTTCGACGCGGTGCTCGTCTGCGCCGCGCTGGGCGCGACGGCGCTGCTCAAGCCGCTGGGGCTGAAGCTGCCGCTGGTGGCGGTGCATGGCTACTCGATCACCGCGCCCTTGCGCCAGGTCGACGGCTATCCGCACCTGGGTCCGCGCAGCGGCGTGATGGACGAGAAATACAAGGTGGCGATCAGCCGCCTGGGCCAGCGCGTGCGCGTGGCCGGCAGTGCCGAACTGGGCGGCCGGCTCGACCATGCGGACCCGGCCACACTCGAGACGCTGCACAAGGTATTGGACGACTGGTACCCCGGCTGCGCCCGCATGGCGCAGGCCCAGCACTGGAAGGGCGCACGGCCGATGCTGCCCGACGGGCCGCCGGTGCTCGGGCCCAGCGGCGCGCCGGGTGTCTGGCTCAACCTGGGCCATGGCGGCAGCGGCTGGGCGCTGTCCTGCGGCTCGGCCCGGGTGCTGGCCGACCAGTTGGGCGGCCGCGCGCCGGCGATCGATGTCAGCGGGCTGGACATGGCACGGCTGACCAGCTGAGCCTGCGCAAGCGGCCGTCCCCGCGGAGGGTCACTCGGCTGGCGAGGCGAGCACGCACGCCCAGCGCCGTGGTGACGGCACAAGCACAGTCGGCGAGCCCTCAACCGGCTGCCGCACAATCGACGCCTGCTGGCCACGCGGCCACTGCCAGCCCAGACCCTGACTGGAGACCCATGCCCCACCCGATCCATGGCCCCTGCGCCGTGCTGCCTGCGAGCCGCAGCTGGCCGCTGCACGGTATCGCGGCGAGCCAGCAGATTGAACGCACCGCCCTGGCCGACGCGGCGCCACATGCCTTGATGGCGCGTGCCGGATTGGGCGTGGCGCGGCTGGCGCTGGCGGTGGCCCCCGGCGCGCGCCAGATCTGGGTGGCCGCCGGGCCCGGCAATAACGGCGGTGACGGCCTGGTTGCCGCACGCCATCTGCAGGCCGCTGGCTGCGCGGTGACGGTCAGCCTGCTGGCCGATGCAGCCCGGCTGCCAGCCGACGCCTTGCATGCATTGCAGCAGGCCCTCGATGCCGGGGTGGCGATCAGCACGCACTTGCCGGCGGCCACACCCGATACCGATCTGGCGCTAGACGCGCTGCTCGGCCTGGGCAGCCGGCGTGCGCCGCAAGGCGCGCTGGCCGAGGCCATGCGGCTGATGAACAGCGGCGCCGCGCCGATACTGGCGGTTGACCTGCCTACCGGCCTGTGCGCCGACACCGGGCAGCGGCTGAGCAATGGCCCGATCGGCTCGGCCGTGGTGGCCGCGCATACGCTGTCGCTGCTGACCCTCAAGCCCGGCTTGTTCACCGCGGCGGGCCGCGACCATGCGGGCCGGGTGTGGTTCGATGACCTGGGCCTGGGCGCCCCGACGCAGCCTGCCACTGCGCACCTGGTCGGCGGCGACAGCATGCAAAACCTGCTGTCCGCACGCACGCATGCCCAGCACAAAGGCAGTTTCGGTGACGTGCTGGTGCTGGGCGGCGCGCCCGGCATGGGCGGCGCCGCCCTGCTGGCGGCACGCGCGGCCTTGACCGCCGGCGCCGGCCGCGTCTATCTGGCGCGGCTCGATGGTGACGACCGGCCCGACCCGCTGCGCCCCGAGATCATGCCGCGCACGCTGGCCACGGCGCTGACGCCGGACCTGCTGCGCCAGTGCACCGTGGTCTGTGGCTGCGGCGGCGGCCAGGCCGTGCGCGAGTGGCTGCCCCAGGTGCTGGCCCATGCCGGTCGCCTGGTGCTGGATGCCGACGCGCTGAATGCGCTGGCGCTGGCGCCCGAGCTGGCTGTCGCTCTGGCTGCGCGCGCGGCGCGCGGCCAGCCCAGTGTGCTGACACCGCACCCCTTGGAAGCGGCGCGCCTGCAGGGCAGCACCGCGTCGGCGGTGCAGGCGCAGCGCCTGCAACAGGCACAGGCGCTGGCCGAGCGACTGCAGTCGACCGTGGTGCTCAAGGGTTCGGGCAGCGTGATCGCCGCGCCGGGCCGGCCACCGGCCATCAATGCCAGCGGCAATGCCCGGCTGGGCAGCGGCGGCAGCGGCGATGTGCTGGCCGGCTGGCTGGGTGGCCTGTGGTCGCAGCTGGCTCCCACGCAGGGCGATGACGCTGCCATCGCCGCAGTCTGGCTGCACGGGCGTGCGGCCGAGGCCGGCGACTTGCGCCTGCCGCTGCGCGCCGCCGACCTGATCGAGGCGATGGCCGCAACGCTGGCCGCACTGCCAGCAGCCACGGGCCGCTGACATCGCAGCAGGACGCGGCAGGGGCCGCGCCTTGCTCAGCGCATGCTGCTGCGCTTGGCCGGCTTGGCGCCGCGGCTCTTCTTGCCTACCGGTGCGCCGCGCGCGGCCACCGCCTTGGCACGCCCGGCCTTGGCCGCGCGGTCCCGCGACTTGACGGCCTTGAGCTCCTCGCCCGCCGATCCCGCACTGCCCTTGCCGACCACCGCACCACGCTGGCGTGGCACCAAGGCATCGGTCTCGCCGTCGCGCACCAGGCGGAAGTCGATCTTGCGGCTGTCCAGGTCGACCCGGCTGACCTGCACCCGCACCCGCGAACCCACCGCGTAGCGCACACCGCTGCGCTCACCGCGCAATTCCTGCCGCGCCTCGTCGAAGCGGAAGTACTCGCCGCCCAGTTCGGTGATGTGCACCAGGCCCTCGACATACAGCTGGTCGAGCGTGACAAACAGGCCGAAGCTGGTGGCCGCGCTGACCGTGCCGCTGTATTCCTCGCCCAGGTGGTCGCGCATGAAGCGGCACTTCAGCCAGGCCTCGACATCGCGCGAAGCCTCGTCGGCACGGCGCTCGTTGGAGCTGCAGTGCGCGCCGGCGGCCTCCCACAGCGCGGCGTCCTGCGTGCTGGTCGGCGGCTTGGCCGGCCGGCTGCTCTTGCGCACCGTCTTGGCGGCGCCTGGCGAAGCGGCGGTGGATTCGATCACGCCGCCAGTGATCAGGTAACGTTTGCCCAGCAGCAAGGCCTTGATGACACGGTGCACCAGCAGATCGGGATAACGCCGGATCGGGCTGGTGAAGTGCGCATAAGCGTCGTAGGACAGCCCGAAGTGCCCCGCATTGCTGTGGGTGTAGACCGCCTGCTGCATCGAGCGCAGCAGCATCGCCGAGATCTGCGCCGCGTCCACCCGGTCCTTGGTGGCCTGGGCAATCGCCTGGATCTCGCCAGGCGTCGGGTCGTCGCTCAAGCTGACGCCTATGCCCAGCGCGCGCAGGTAGTTCTGCAGCGCCAGGCGCTTCTCGGGCGTCGGCCCTTCGTGCACGCGGAACAGCACCGGGTGCTTGTGGCTCTCGATGAACTCGGCGGCACAAACGTTGGCCGCCAACATGGCTTCCTCGATCAAGCGGTGCGCCTCGGTGCGGGTGCGCGGCACGATCTTCTCGATGCGGCCGTTGTCGTCGCAGATGATCTGCGTCTCGGTGCCCTCGAAGTCGATCGCGCCGCGGGTGCCGCGCTGCTTGAGCAGCGCGCGGTAGACCTCGTGCAGGTGGATCAGCTGCGGCAGCAGCTCGGCGCGGCGCTGCGCCTCGGCGCCGCGCGTATTGGTCAAGGCCGCTGCGACTTCGGTATAGGTCAACCGCGCATGTGAGCGGATCACTGCCGGGTAGAACTGGTAGGCGCTGATCTCGCCGGCCGACGACACCAACATGTCGCAGACCATGGACAAGCGCTCTTCGTCGGGGTTCAGCGAACACAGGCCGTTGCTGAGCTTCTCGGGCAGCATCGGGATCACGCGGCGCGGAAAGTACACCGAGGTGGCCCGCTCGTAGGCGTCCTCGTCGACCGCGTCGCCCGGCTTGACGTAATGGCTGACGTCGGCGATCGCCACGATCAGCCGCCAGCCCTCGAAGGCCGACTTGCCGCGGCCTTGCTTGATCGGCTCGCAGTAGACAGCGTCGTCGAAGTCGCGTGCATCCTCACCGTCGATGGTGACCAGAGGCACGTCCGTCAGGTCGATGCGCTGGCGCTTGTCGACCGGCCGCACATGGTCAGGCATGGCGGCAGTCTGCGCCAAAGTCTGGGGCGAGAACTGGTGCGGCACCTCGTACTTGCGCACCGCAATCTCGATCTCCATGCCGGGGTCGTCGATCTCGCCCAGCACTTCGGTGATGCGGCCCACCGGCTGCGAATACATCGACGGCGGCTCGGTCAGCTCGATCGCCACCACCTGACCTACCGCCGCGTTGGCGGTGGCATTCTTGGGGATCAGGATGTCCTGGCCATAACGCCTATCCTCGGGGGCCACCAGCCAGGCACCGTTCTCGTGCAGCAGGCGGCCGATGATGGGGGCCGGCCGGCGCTCGACGATGTCGAGCACATGGCCTTCGGGGCGCCCTTTGCGGTCCATGCGCACGACACGCACCCGCACGCGGTCGCGGTGCAGCACCGAGCGCATCTCTTGCGGCGGCAGGTAAATGTCGGGTTCGTGGTCGTCGCGGCGCACAAATCCGTGGCCATCTCGGTGGCCCAGCACGGTGCCTTCGATCTCGTTCGGCAGAGCGGCGCCAGGCGCCGACTCACTTGATAGTTTGATTTTTATGATGCTATACTCCTTGCTTGTACCTGCCCAGATGGCGGAATTGGTAGACGCACTAGTTTCAGGTACTAGCGCTTAGCGGCGTGGAGGTTCGAGTCCTCTTCTGGGCACCAAAATCATAAAGGCCAGCACTCCGGTGCTGGCCTTTTGTTTTGGGCGCTCGAACCTGAGCCGTGGTGATTTGGTCAAGATGGGCGGAGCGCTGTTGACAGGTCAGCCAGCGCCGCGAGGCGCCCCTCTGTCCTGCTGTCTCGCCGCCCGGCGCGGCCAGCCTGCCGGCGCTGCGTGCGGTCAAACGGAAAACTTCTTCGCCAGGCCGTCGGGACGAAGGTTGTCGTAGTCCTCGAACGGCTGGTGGATCCAAGGGCTGCTGGGCAACATCTCGACGTAGTAGTCAGGCATGTAGCTTGAAACCCCCTTGACCCAGATCACCGCGCTCTTCAGGTCAGTGATCGCGGGCACGCCGCGCAGCCGCTCGACCACCGCCTTGAGCGTGAGGCCCGAGTCCGACAGGTCATCGACCAGCAGCACCCGGCCGGCCAACTCACCCTTGGGCATGGTGATGTACTTGGCCATGTCCAGCCGGCCCTGGATGGTGCCGGCCTCGGCACGGTAGGAACTGGTGCTCATGATCGCCAGGGGCTTGTCGAACACCCGCGACAACACGTCGCCCGGCCGCATGCCGCCGCGCGCCAGGCACAGGATCTGGTCGAACTCCCAGCCACTGTGCGCTACCTTGAGCGCCAGCCGCTCGATCAGCATGTGGTACTCGTCCCAACTCACATACAGGTGCTTGCCGTCATCGGTGAGCATGCAGGTCTCCTTGGTTCATGCGTAGGGGCTGGCGATCATGCCTTGTAGGGGTGGCGCAGCAGGATGGTGTGGTCGCGGTCAGGGCCGGTGGACACCATGTCGATCGGCGCGCCGATCAGCTGCTCGATGCGCTGCAAGTAGGCACGCGCATTGGCCGGCAAAGCGTCCCACTGGGTGATGCCGAAGGTGCTGTCGGTCCAGCCTGGGAAGGTTTCGAACACCGGCTCGCAGGCGATGATGTCGTCGGCATCCAAGGGCAGGATGTCGATGCGTTCGCCACGCAGCATGTAGCCGATGCAGACCTTGATCTCGGGCAGCGAGTCCAGCACGTCAAGCTTGGTGATGCAAAGCCCCGAGATGCCGTTGATGATGATCGAGCGCTTGAGCGCGGCCGCATCCAGCCAGCCGCAGCGCCGCGCCCGGCCGGTGACCGTGCCACGCTCCTGACCGACGGTGGACAGGTGGTGACCCACCGTGCCCTCGGCCAGGATGTCGAGTTCGGTAGGGAACGGCCCGCTGCCCACCCGCGTGGTGTAGGCCTTGGTGATGCCCAGGATGTAATGCAGCAGGCCCGGGCCGACGCCTGCACCGGCGGCGGCATTGCCGGCCACGCAGTTGCTGGAGGTGACATACGGATAGGTGCCGTGGTCGATGTCGAGCAGCGTGCCCTGCGCGCCTTCGAACAACATGTTGGCGCCACCACTGCTGGCCTGGTGCACGCGGTAGCCCACGTCAGCCATCATCGGCTTGAGCTGCTCGGCCACCGCCATCGCCTGGTCGAAGATCGGCTGGAACTCGAGCACCTCGCCCTGCAGGTAACCCGCCAGCGAAAAGTTGTGCAGTGCCAGCAGTTCGTGCAGCTTGGCGGCAAAGCGCTCGGGGTGCTTGAGGTCCTGCACGCGCAGCGCGCGGCGCGCCACCTTGTCCTCGTAGGCCGGGCCGATGCCCTTGCCGGTGGTGCCGATCTTGCCGGCGCCGCTGGTCTCGCGCAGCGCCTCGCGGGCCTTGTCCACCGCTACATGGAAGGGCAGGATCAGCGGGCAGGATTCGCTGATGAACAGCCGCGAGCGCACCTCGACACCGATCTTCTCCAGCCGCTCGATCTCGGACAGCAGGTGGACCGGGTCAACGACCACGCCGTTGCCGATGTAGCAAGGCACACCGTCGCGCATGATGCCCGACGGGATCAGTTGCAGCGCGGTCTTCACACCCTTGATCACCAGCGTGTGGCCGGCGTTGTGGCCACCCTGGAAGCGCACCACGCCCTGGGCGTGGTCGCACAGCCAGTCCACCACCTTGCCCTTGCCCTCGTCACCCCACTGGGTGCCGACGACGACCACGTTGCGGCCGGGCGTCAATGTCTTGCCTTGTTGCATGTTTGAAAAAATCCAGTTAGCGGTGATGGGAATGCGGGCAACCGGCCAGGCCGCTCACAGCGCACGCAGCACCCAGTGGCCGTCGATGGCCACGAGTTCTCGGTCACAGTCGAATTCCTCGCCCTCGTGCTCATGGCCGGGCAGGATGCAGACCACGGTCTCGCCAGCCTCGCGCAGCCGGCGCACGGCCTGGCGCAGCGCCAGGTCTTCGCTCCAGGGCGCGCGGATCGCGGTGCGGCGGCTGTCGGGCGCGACGCAAGCGGCCAGCACTTTCAGATCGGTTGAGAAGCCGACCGCTGGCCGGTTGCGACCGAATACTGCGCCGACTTCGTCGTAGCGGCCGCCGCGCAGCAGTGCATCGGCGGCGCCGGGCGCATAAACCGCAAAGCGAGCGCCCGAATAGTAGGCATAGCCGCCCATGTCGGCGAGGTCAAAGCTCACGCGCACATCGGGGTGCGCTCGGCCCACCTGCTGCGCCAACCAGGCCAGGTCGTCCAGTGCAGCACGGATCAGCGGCCGCGCCGGCAGGCGGCGGCGCGCCTCCTCCAGCACCGCGGCATCGCCATACAGCGTGGGCAGCGCCCGCAGGGCTGCGCGCGACTCGGCCGGAAAACCCGCCGCCAGCACGGCCAGCCTGGCACTGTCCTTGGCCGCCAGCGCGGCCACCACCTCGTTGAGCACCTGCGCATCCACCGGCAGGCCGGCCAGTACGCCGCGCACGATGCGCGCATCGGCCAAGTCGAGCACCAGGTCCTTCAGGCCGGCGGCCCGCAGGCCGTCGAGCGCCAGATCCTGCACTTCCAGATCGGCCTCCAGGCCAGCATGGCCGTAGATCTCGGCACCGAGTTGCAGCGGCTCACGGGTGGCTCGGGCCGACTGCGGTCGGGTGTGCAGCACCGGCCCGCAGTAACACAGCCGGGTGACGCCGCGGCGGTTGAGCAAATGGGCGTCGATCCGCGCCACTTGCGGCGTGGTGTCGGCGCGCACGCCCAGTGACCGGCCGCTCAGCTGGTCGACGAGTTTGAAGGTGCGCAGATCCAGCGCGCGGCCGGTGCCGCTGAGCAGCGACTCCAGGTGCTCCAGCAGCGGGGGCATCACCAGCTCGAAGCCGTAACCCCGCGCCATTTCAAGCAGCGTGCGGCGCAGTTCCTCGAGGCGTCTGGCCTCGGCTGGCAGCACGTCGGCAATGTGCTCCGGCAGCAGCCAAGCAGAAGACATGAACAAAACCCCGAGGGGATTAAAAGCAGCATTGTACCGGCCGGCTGGTGCCGACTGGCTGCCGCATCAGCGCCAGAACAGCAGCATCAACACACCCGCCAGCATGCTGGACAGGCCGATGAAGCGGATCTGGCCGTCGCTCATCTGCAGCGCACGCTCGAACACGCGGCGCCAGGCGCCGGGGCTCAAAAACGGCAGCAAACCTTCGAACACCAGCATCAGCGCCAGCGCGCCCATCACCCAGTCGAGCATGGTCGGGCGCGCGCGTGCTCAGCGCTTGGCTGGCGCGGCCGCCGCTGCGCCGGGGCCGCCGCTGCGCATCGACTTGAAGAACTCGCTGGACGGGTCGACCACCATCACGTCGGTCTTGTTGCGGAAGCTCGCCCGGTAGGCTTCCAGGCTGCGGTAGAACTGCGCAAACTGCGGATCGCGGCCGAAGGAATCGGCATACAGCGCCGATGCCTTGCCGTCGCCGGTACCTTTGAGCTTTTGCGCATCACGGTAAGCCTCGGCGATGATCACCTCGCGCTGCTTGTCGGCGTCGGCGCGGATCTTTTCGCCTTCGGCCGCACCCTGGGAGCGCAATTCGTTGGCCACCTGCTTGCGCTCGGACTCCATGCGCCGGTAGACCGAGTCAGTGATGTCGGCGACGAAGTCGACACGCTTGATCCGCACGTCCATGATCTCGATACCAAAGGCCTTGGCCTCGTCTTCGAGCCGCTTGCGCACGTCGAGCATCACCTTGTCGCGTTCGGTGGACAGCACCGCGCCGACCCGGCGCTTGGTGATCTCCTCGTTGAACGCGGCCTGCACCACCGGGCTGAGCCGGCTTTCCAGGTTGCGGATGTCGGTGCCGTTGTTGCGGATGAACTGCCGCGGTTCGGCAATGCGCCACTTCACCAGCCAGTCGATCACCAGGCTCTTTTTCTCGGCGGTGAAGATCGGCCGCGTCTCAGGGCTGTCCAGCGTCTGCACCCGCTTGTCGAGGATGACGACATTCTGGAACGGCGGCGGCAGTTTCCACTTCAGGCCGGGTTCGCTGATGACCTCCTTGATCTCACCCAGTGCGTAGACCGCCGCCAGCTGGCGCTGATCGACGACAAACAGGGTGGAGGACAACAGCATCAGTGCCAGCAGTACGCCGGCGACGATCAATCCAATTCGGTTCATGGGGTTCTCTGCCTTCTTGATCAGCGGCTGTCGCGGCTGCGGCCGGCGTCGCGTGAACGGGCATCAATGCCAGCAGCGCCAGCGGCGCCGCCTTCGGAGGGGGCGGCTGTGGGGGACGAGGGCACCACCTGAACCGTGCCGGTGGGGCCTGACTGCTGCATCAGCTTGTCCAGCGGCAGGTACAGCAAATTGCTGCCGTTGCGGTTTTCCACCATCACCTTGCTGACGTTGGCATAAACCTGTTGCATGGTGTCGATGTACAGGCGGTCACGGGTCACGACTGGTGCCTTCTGGTACTCGGTGAGCACCGAGCGGAAGCGTTCTGAGTCACCCTCGGCTTGTGCCACCACCCGCTGGCTGTAACCGTCGGCCTCTTCCATCAGCCGCGCCGCAGTACCGCGCGCCTTGGGGATCACGTCGCTGGCATAGGCCTGGCCTTCGTTCTTGAAGCGGTCGCGGTCGGCGCCGGCCTTGAGCGCGTCGTTAAAGGCCGCCTGCACCTGCTCAGGCACTTGCACGTTCTGCAGGTTGACATTGACGACCAGGATGCCGGTCTTGAGGCGGTCGAGTTGATTCTGGATCGACTTGACCAGTTCGGTCGCGATCGCATCACGCGCCTCGTAGAGTACCGAGTCAACCTTGCTCTTGCCGACGATCTCGCGCACCGCAGATTCGGCCGCCTGCACCACTGCGTTGTCGGGATCACGGTTTTCGAACAAGAAGTCCTTGGCGTCCTTCAAGCGGTACTGCACGGTGAAGCGGATGTCGACGATGTTCTCGTCCTGCGTCAGCATCGATGAGTCACGCAGGCCGGTGGCCTGGGTCACATTGCTGCGGCCGATTTCGGCGGTGCGCAGCTGCGTCACCGCCACCGTCTCGTGGCCCTGGAATGGGTAAGGCAGGCGCCACTGGAAACCGGCGTCCACCGTGCTGCTGTAGCGGCCGAACGTGGTGACGATGGCCTGCTGGCCTTCTTGCACGATGAAGAAGCCGCTGCCAGCCCAGACCACGGCCACCACCATGCCGATCAGCCCGAGGCCGATGCCGGCGCTCTTCATGTCGGGCTGGAACGAGGGGCCGCCGCCGCCGTCCGGACCGGGCCGCGGCGGCTGGCCGTTGCCGCCGCCCTTGTTGTTGAAGACACCGCTGAGCTTGCGGTTGAAATCGCGCCACAGTTCGTCGAGGTCGGGCGGCCCGTCATTGCGGTTGCCGGCCATCATCGGCCGCGGCCGGCGCAGCACGCCAGCCAGCAGGGCGCGGGCGGCCGCAGCCAAGACACTCAAGCGTGCTGGCAGTGGTGCCGTCGAGGCTTCAAGGGTGGAAGTGGAGTGCATATTCATGGTGTGACCGATGGTAACTTGGTGTCTTCAGGCGGCGCTTCGCCGTCCGTCGCATCCTGCTGCTGCGGCTCCTCCGCAGATGGTGACTGACCGGGCGGATTCAAGTCGCCGCCAGCGGCCCGGGCTATCAATGTGCGCAGCGCATCCAGCCCGGTGCCGCGCAAGGCGCTGACAAACACCCGCTGCAATGCGCCGCCGCTGGCCTGCGGCACCCAGTCTTGCAGCTCGCGCGGCAGTGGGTCCATGCGGTCCAGCTTGTTGAAGACCAGAATCTGTCGCACATCGGCCGCGCCGATCTCTTGCAGCACCCGGTCGACCTCGTCGCGCTGCTCTTGCAGCACCGGGCTGGAAGCATCAACCACATGCAGCAGCAGGTCGGCGTCGGCGGTTTCCTGCAACGTGGCCTCGAAGGCCTCAACCAGCTTGTGCGGCAGATCGCGGATGAAGCCCACGGTGTCTGACAGCGACACGGTGCCGCCGAGTGCTTCGAGATAGAGCGCGCGGGTGGTGGTGTCAAGCGTGGCGAACAGCTGGTCGGCGGCATAGGCGCGGGCCTTGACCAGGGCATTGAACAGCGTGCTCTTGCCGGCGTTGGTGTAGCCCACCAGGGAAACACGGTAACTGCCACTCTTGCGCCGCGACTGGCGCTGCGTATCGCGCTGGCGCTTGACCTTGACCAGCCGCGCCTTGAGCGACTTCACACGCTCGGCAATCATGCGGCGGTCGAGTTCGATCTGCGCCTCGCCCGGGCCGCCACGCTGACCGGCACCGCCGGTCTGGCGTTCGAGGTGGCTCCAGCGCCGCACCAGACGGCTGCCCAGGTATTGCAGCCGCGCCAGCTCAACCTGCAGCTTGCCTTCATGGCTTTGCGCACGCTGCGCGAAGATCTCGAGAATCAGCGCCGTGCGGTCGGCCACCGCCACGCCCAGCGTGCGCTCCAGGTTGCGCTGCTGCGCCGGCGACAGTGCCTGGTCGAAGATGACACATTCGGCGCCGTGCATCTGCACCAGCGTCTTGATTTCGTCGGCCTTGCCACTGCCGACGAACAGCGCCGGATCGGGCGCCTTGCGGCGGGCGATCACCCGCTCCACCGCCACATCGCCAGCGCTCTCGGCCAACAGCGCCAGTTCATCCAGCGAAGGATCGAAGTGTTGGCCGTTGCCGAAATCGACGCCAACCAGCACCACACGTGCCGGCGCACCGCTGGTGGGCGCCGAGGCTTCCCGCGAGTCGGGCTTCAAGGTGGAAGTGTCGGTGCCAGTCGGGCCGTGGGCGCGACTCAAGCCGGATCAGTCGGCTCGTTGGCGTGGAAATTCACCGGGCGGCCGGGCACCACGGTGGAAATGGCGTGCTTGTAGACCATCTGCGTCACGGTGTTGCGCAACAGCACGACATACTGGTCGAAGGATTCAATGTGGCCCTGCAGCTTGATGCCGTTGACCAGATAGATCGACACCGGCACATGCTCCTTGCGCAGCAGGTTCAGAAACGGGTCTTGTAAGAGTTGCCCTTTGTTGCTCACGATATGGCTCCGTGTTGAAAAGTTGGTGTGCTTTCACCTTATCACATCAGGGAAAGCGAGTAGGCGCTGTGCCATACCCGTTGCCGGGTGGGACTTGCGGTCTGACTAGTCCTGGTCGAAAGGGTTCCGTGAAGACTTGAATTCGATGCGCAAAGGGGTACCACTGAGCTTGAAATGCTCGCGCACGCGCCCTTCCAGGTAGCGCTTGTAGGCGTCGGTCACATGCTCCAGGCTGTTGCCGTGAATGATGACGATGGGCGGGTTCATGCCGCCCTGGTGGGCATAACGCAGCTTCGGTGTGAAGGCACCGGCTCGCCGCGGCGCCTGGTGCTGCACCGCTTCTTGCAGCAGGCGCGTCAGCACCGGGGTGGGCATCTTGCGGGTGGCCGAGGCATGGGCATCGGCAATCGCCTTCCACACCGGGCCCAGGCCCTGGCGCTTGAGCGCCGAGATGTGCAGCACCGGCGCAAACTTCAGAAAGGCCAGCCGCTGCTCGACAGATCGCGCAAACATCTCGCGCTGGTAGGCATCCACCGCATCCCACTTGTTCACTGCCACCACCACCGCGCGGCCGCTCTCCAGGATGTAGCCGGCAATGTGCGCGTCCTGTTCGCTGACGCCCTGGGTGGCGTCGATCAGCAGCAGCACCACATTGGCATCGGCGATGGCCTGCAGCGTCTTGACCACCGAGAACTTCTCGATCGCCTCGAACACCTTGCCCTTGCGGCGCAGGCCGGCGGTGTCGATCAGCTCGAACTTCACGCCGCCGCGCTCAAAGGGCACGCTGATCGCGTCGCGCGTGGTGCCGGGCTGGTCAAAGGCGACCAGTCGCTCCTCACCCAGCCAGGTGTTGATCAAGGTGCTCTTGCCGACATTGGGCCGGCCGGCCACTGCCAGGCGGATCGGTTTGTCGGGGCCGCTGGCCTCGTCGTCGGCTTCCGGCTCGGGCTGCACAAAGTCGCCCAAGGCGGCATCCAACAGGCTGCGGATGCCCTGGCCATGCGCGGCCGACACCGGATGCGGCTCGCCCATGCCGAGTTCGTGGAACTCGGCCAGCAGCGGTGAATCGAGCAGGCCTTCGGCCTTGTTCACCGCCAGCAGCACCCGCTTGTTGGCGCTGCGCAGATAACGCGCGATGTCATGGTCCTGCCCAGAGACGCCGTTGCGGGCATCGACCACGAACACCACGGCGTCGGCCTCGGCCACCGCGGCCTTGGTCTGCGCCGCCATCATCGCGACGATGCCGCTGGGTTTCTCGGGCTCGAAACCGCCGGTGTCGATGACCAGGAATTCGAGACCAGCATGCCGGGCATCGCCGTAATGGCGGTCGCGCGTCAGGCCGGCAAAGTCGGCGACGATCGCATCGCGGCTCTTGGTGATGCGGTTGAACAGCGTGGACTTGCCCACATTGGGGCGGCCCACCAGGGCGATCACCGGTTTCATGCGGTGCGGCGCTCGCGCCGGGCAAAGGTGTGCATCAGTCGAGCCTGAAACCGAACAAGCCGCCATTGCGGGTGGCCACCAGCACCACGCCGCCGGCCATCACCGGCTGCGCCACCACGGCCGAGCCGTCGGTGGGCAGGCGCAGCAAGGTCTTGCCGTCTTCACGGTCGAGGAAGTGCACCTGACCCGCGCTGTCGCCGAACAACACAGCCTTGCCGGTGGACAGCGGTGCGCTGAGCCCGCGGTAGAGCAGCCGCTCATTGGTCCAGGCCAGTTCGCCGCCGCCGGCCTTCCAGGCACTGATGCGGTCTGAGGCATCGGCGCCATAGACAAAGTCGACATCGCCGCCCACCGCCTGCTGGCCGCCGGCATTGCGACTCCACAGCAGGCTGGCGCGGTCGACGCCGGCCACCGCCACGCAGCCCACCGCAGTCTGGAAGGCACGTGCGCAGAGTTGGTCGCCCACGCGCAGCAGCGGTCCGACCAGGTCGTTCAGCCGCTCGACCTCGTTGGTGCCGCGCGGCGTGGTGACGGCCAGTTCCCAGCGCACGCTGCCGGTGGTGGGATCGATGCCCAGCATCACCGCGCCGACGCCGGCCACCAGCGTGTTCTTGTAGGCCGACAGCACGCCAGGCTGGGCCAGCGTAAGCGCCTCGCCGGGGCGCTGCACGGTCCAGAGCCGGCGGCCGTCCAGCGCGTCAAAGGCATGCACGACGCGGTCGACGCCGAGCACAAACACCCGCTCGCCCGCCACCAGCGGCGCGGTGGTGGTGCGCGACGACAGCCGGGTGCTCCACAGCTTGGTGCCCTGGTCCATCACCACCAACTCGTTGTCGGTGGTCACCACCGCGGCGCGGCGGCCATCGCTGCCGACTCCGGCCGACAGTTTGCCGCCGGCCTGGCCGCGCCAGAGCTCACGGCCGCTGGCGGCTTCGAGGGCGAGCACTGCGCCGTCGGAGCCGGCGACGAAGAAGTTGCCGTCACGTGCCGTCACCGCCAGCGGGAACTGCACCGCGTTCAGTCGTGCCGTCCAGACCTGGCGGCCGGCGATGCTGGCCGTCAGCGGCTCCAGCGGCGTCGGCTTGGGTTTGTCGGCGGCACAGCCGGCCAGCGCCGCCAGTGCGAGCACGGCCAGCCAGGCGCGTAGCCGGGCGGCAGGAATCAGCGGAAAGGCCTTCACTTCGCGGCCCCCTTGTCGGCCGCCGGCGCGGCAGCCAGCGCCGCCAGCTTGGCCTCGACCAGACGGCGGTAGTCGATTTGTTCACCCAGCGCCTGGTAGGCCGCCTGGTAAGCGCTGCGCGCCTCGTCCTGCTTACCCTGGGCCAGCAGCACGTCGCCACGGCGGTCGGCCACCAGACCGGCAAAAGGCTTGGCCTGGGCGCCGTCCAGCGCCTTCAGCGCGGCGTCGTAGTCCTTGGTGTCGAGCAGCACACCGGCCAGGCGCAAGCGGGCGATGGCGCGGTATTCATCCTCCACGGCGTTCTCGGCCACCCAGCCCAGGCTGGCCTTGGCGGCATCGGCCTTGCCTTGCTCATATTGCAGCTTGGCAGCCAGCAAACCGGCCTGCTGGGTCAGCGCGGTGCGGGCAAAACGGTCCTTCATGTCATTGAAGACACGGCCCGCCTTGTCGGCGTCGCCGGCCAGCGCGGCCTGGTCGAGCTGGTCGAACATGGCGCTGGCCTTGGCCGCCTGGTCACGCTGGTACCAACCCCAGCCGTTCCAGCCGGCATAAGCCAGCAGGCAGGCGGTGATCACCCAGGTGATCAGGTTGCCGTAACGCTTCCAGAACGCCTTGAATTCGTCGAGTTGTTCCTGTTCTTGCAGGTCGAGTGTGTTCGCCATGAAGCGCCTGTTACCAATATTCTGTCAGCCAAGAGTCGGATTATGCGTTGCGCAGTTCATGCGCCCAGTCGGCCACGCTCACCAGCGGCCGCAGTAACTGGCTTCGAGCGGCATCGCGCAGCGGCTTGATCGCCACCATGCCCTGGGCCAGTTCATCGCCGCCGAACACCAGCGCATGACGCGCACCGCTGGCATCGGCCTTCTTGAACTGCGACTTCATGCTGCCCAGCCCGGCGCTGCCGCCGGCATGCATCAACACCGCCACGCCGGCCTCGCGCAGCGCTTCCACCACCGCCATGGCCGGCGCCAGCGCAGCGACATCGGGCAGCACCGCATAAACGTCGGGCAAGCTGGCCGGCGGCGTGATGCCGCTTTGCTGCAGCAGATCGAGCACACGCTCCAGCCCCATGCCCCAACCGACGCCGGGCGCCGGCTTGCCGCCGATCATCTCGACCAGGCCGTCGTAGCGGCCGCCGCCGCAGATCGTGCCCTGCGCACCCAGGCTGGACGTGATCCACTCGAACACGGTGTGGGTGTAGTAATCCATGCCGCGCACCAGCCGCGGGTTCACGGTGTAGGCCTGGCCCACGGCGTCGAGCGCCGACTTCACCGCCGCCAAATGGGCGAGCGAACCTTCGCCCAGGAAGCTGGTCAGCTGTGGCGCGGCGTTCACCAAGTGCTGCATCGCCGGGTTCTTGGTGTCCAGGATGCGCAGCGGGTTGCTGTGCAGCCGGCGCTTGGCCTCGGCATCCAGCTGCTCGGCATGGGCTTCGAAGTAGGTCACCAGCGCGGCGCGGTGGGCACGCCGCTCCTCGGGCACACCCAGGCTGTTGATTTCCAGCCGCACATCGGTCAGGCCCAGGTCGCGCCACAGCGCGCGCGCCATCAGGATCACCTCGGCATCGGTCTCCGGCCCGCCGTAGCCCAGCGCCTCGACGCCCACCTGGTGGAACTGGCGGTAGCGGCCACGCTGCGGCCGCTCGTGGCGGAACATGGCGCCGATGTAGAACAGGCGCTTGCCGCCGTCGTAGAGCATCGAGTGCTCGATCGCCGCGCGCACCACGCCGGCGGTGTTCTCGGGCCGCAGCGTGAGCTTGTCGCCGTTCATCGAATCCTCGAAGGAGTACATCTCCTTCTCGACGATGTCAGTTACCTCGCCCAAGCCGCGCACAAACAGCGGCGTCGGCTCGACGATGGGGGTGCGGATGTTCTGGTAGCCGTAGCGGCGCATCAGCGCGCGCACCTTGTCTTCCAGCCATTCCCAGCGCGCCGAGTCCGGCGGCAGGATGTCGTTCATGCCTTTGACGGCTTGCAGGATATCGGCCATGTGGTGGTGGCCCGCAGGGCGGGCCGGTCGAAAAGTTGGAAAGGCACCGGGCGCCGCATTCGGCCCGGCCCGGGCGTGGATCAGCGGCAGTGGCCGCCGCCTGCCCGCCTCAATGCGCGGCGGTCGCGGCGCCGAAACGGCGCTCGATGTAGTCCTCGACGATGCGGTGGAACTCCTGCGCGATGCCCTCGCCGCGCAG
>JBBQZM010000040.1:0-21898 GCA_038207685.1 Burkholderiales bacterium | reverse complement strand
GGTGTGGCCGAAAAACCAGTCGATCGACGCGCTGTCCAACAGATAGCCTTGACCGTAGAAACGGTGCGACGGTCGGTCGGTGCGTGCTGCCGTGCCGGGGGTGATCAGCAACTGCAGCGCCAGGTGCAGGCCGCTGTCGCGCGCATGCAGCGCGCTGGCCGCGGCCAGGGTGCCACCGGCGCTGTCGCCGCCGACGGCCAGGCGTCCGGGCAGCAGGCCGAGGTCCGGTGCGGCGTTCGCCAGAAAGCGCATCGCGGCCCAGGCGTCGTCGAAGGCAGCGGGGAAACGGTGTTCGGGGGCCAGGCGGTAGTCCAGCGCCACTACCGCCCAGCCGCTGCGCAGCGCCAGTTGGCGGCACAGGCTGTCGTGCGTCTCCAGGCCGCCGATGACGAAACCGCCGCCGTGGAAGTACAGCAGGCAGGGCCGCGGCTCGGGCCCGGCCGCATACAGCCGCGCCGGCAATGGCGTGCCGTCACCGCCCGGCCAAGTCAGCGCGTCGACACGCGGCGAGGGCGCGCGCGGCAGGTCCAGCACCTCGGCGGCGGCGACGTAGGCGCGGCGGGCGTCGGCCGGCGTCATCGCATGCCAGGGCGCCCGCGCAGCACGCAGGATGCGGTCGCGCAGGGCGGCCATCGCGGGGGTCAAGGGGTGGGCAGGCAAGGTGGCGGGAGCATACTTTGCAGGCCAGGCCGCCTGTCTCGACGCCCTCTCCACACCCTGCCCTTTCTTCAGCCGAAGCTCATCCTCCATGGCACGCATCTTCTACCTGACCCAGATCGACATCGACCCCGGCGTGGTGCGCCTGCTGCCCGCCGAATGCGAACGCACGGGCATACGCAAGCCCCTGGTGGTGACGGACGCCGGCGTGCGCGCCGCCGGCGTGCTGCAGATGGCGCTGGATGCCCTGGGCACCTGGACGCATGCGGTGTTCGACGGCACGCCGTCCAACCCCACGGAAGCCGCGGTGCGCACCGCCACCGCCCTCTTCCACGGCGAAGGCTGCGACGGTCTGATCGCCGTGGGCGGCGGGTCCAGCATCGACCTGGCCAAGGGCGTGGCCATCGCCGCCACCCATGAAGGGCCGCTGGCCCGCTACGCCACCATCGAAGGCGGCAGCCCGCGCATCACCGACCGCGTGGTGCCGCTGATCGCCGTGCCGACCACGGCGGGAACCGGCAGCGAAGTGGCGCGCGGCGCCATCGTCATCGTCGACGACGGCCGCAAGCTGGGCTTCCACAGCTGGCACCTGATGCCCAAGGCCGCGATCCTCGACCCCGAGCTGACGCTGGGCCTGCCCGCCTGGCTGACCGCCGCCACCGGCATGGACGCCATCGCCCATTGTCTGGAAACCTTCATGGCGCCGGCCGTCAACCCACCGGCCGACGGCATCGCGCTGGACGGCCTGGCGCGCGGCTGGGCCCACATCGAGCGCGCCACCGCCAACGGCCAGGACCGCGACGCCCGCTGGGCCATGATGAGCGCCAGCATGCAGGGCGCGATGGCCTTCCAGAAGGGCCTGGGCTGCGTGCATTCCTTGAGCCACAGCCTGGGCGGCGTGGACCCCAGGCTGCACCATGGCACGCTGAACGCGATGTTCCTGCCCGCAGTGGTGCTGTTCAACGCGCCGGCCGAGTCGATCCAGAAAGAGCACCGTCTGCAGCGCATGGCGCATGCCATCGGCATCGGCAGCTGCGACAGCCAAGGCACCGAGCTGGCCGAGGCCATCCGCGCGCTGAACGCCCGGCTGGGCCTGCCCAGCGGACTGCGCGCGATGGGCGTGACCGACAACCTGTTCGAACGCGTGATCGACGGCGCCATGGCCGACCATTGCCACAAGACCAACCCGCGCATCGCCACGCGCGACGACTACCAGGCGATGTTGGCGGCGTCGATGTGAGTGAGGCGCCAACCAAAGCGCGGGCGCCGGCAACAACCAGGCGGGCGCCGTGCGAGGCGGGTCTGCCGGGCCGCCGGTCCGGAGGGCGCGCCAGGGCAGGCAGCGGATGCGCACCGGCCGGCCGTCAGATCGGATCCCAGGTGAACACATCTCCGGACCGATCCAGCCCGTAGAAGCCCGACTTGAGCGCGGGCATCGCGTGCGATGCCACCGTCTCGGCCGTCCAGCCATCGCTGCGGTGCACGCTGCGCTCGGGGCGCGGCTGGCTCATCAGGAAGATCTCGTTGTTGCGCACGGCAAAGATCTGGCCGTTCACCTCTTTGGCCGCGTCGCTGACCAGATAGACGGCGATCGGCGCGATCTTGGCCGGCGTCATCTGCTGGATCTTGGCCACCCGGGCCTGCTGCTCGGGCGTGTCGGTGGGGATGCTGCCGATCATGCGGCTCCAGGCGAAGGGCGCGATGCAGTTGCTGCGCACCTTGAACTTCTGCATGTCCAGCGCGATGCTTTTGCTCAGTGCGGCGATGCCGAGCTTGGCCGCAGCGTAATTGGCCTGGCCGAAGTTGCCGATCAGCCCCGAGGTGCTGGTCATGTGCACATAGGCGCCGCTGCCCTGCTCCTTGAAGTGGTTGGCGGCGGCGCGGCTGACGTAGAAGGCGCCATACAGGTGCACCTTGATCACCGCGTCCCACTCGTCGAGGCTCATCTTGTGGAAGAAGCGGTCGCGCAGGATGCCGGCGTTGTTGACCACCACGTCAATGCGACCATAGACATCCAGCGCGGTCTGCACGATGCGCCCGGCACTGGCCGCCTCGCTGACGCTGTCGGTATTGGCGGTGGCCTGGCCGCCGGCGGCGACGATCTCGGCCACCACGCGCTGCGCCGGGCCGGCGTCGCCGCCCTCGCCCGCCACCGACGCGCCGATGTCGTTGACCACGACCTTGGCGCCCTGCGCCGCGCATTGCAGCGCGATGTCGCGGCCGATGCCGCCGCCGGCACCCGTCACAACAACAACCTTGCCTTCAAGCATGTGGCCTTGGCTCATGGGGTATTTCTCCTGGCGTGAAAATGAATCGGGATTGTGCTGTCAGTGGCGGCGCGGCGCTCAGCGCCCGCCACCGTCCATGGTGCGGGCAATCAGTTCCTTCATCACTTCGTTGCTGCCGCCATAGATGCGCCCGACGCGGGTGTCGGCATAGAGCCGGGCGATCGGGTACTCATTCATGTAGCCGTAGCCACCGTGCAACTGCACACATTCGTCCACCACCTGGCCGACCATCTCGCTGACCCACCACTTGGCCATCGCTGCGGTGGCCAGGTCCAGCGTGTCGTTCAGCGAGCGCTGGATGCAGTCGTCGACAAAGCTGCGGGCGATGGTCAGCTTGGTCTGGCATTCGGCCAGCTTGAAGCGGGTGTTCTGCATCGCCATCAGCGGCTTGCCGAAGATCTGGCGCTGCTGCACATAGGCCAGGGTCTCGTCAATGGCGCGCTGCATGGTGGCCACGCCGCCCACCGCGATGATCAGGCGTTCACGCGGCAGCTGCTCCATCAGCTGCACAAAGCCGCGGCCCTCCTCGGTGCCCAGCAGTTGGTCACAGGGCACGCGCATGTCGTCAAAGAACAGCTCGGCGGTGTCGATGGTGTGCTGGCCCACCTTGTCGAGCAGCTTGCCACGGCGATAACCTTCCAGCCCGTCGGTCTCGGCCATCACCAGGCTGATGCCTTTGCCGCCCTGCTCGGCCCCGGTGCGCGCGACGATGCACACCAGGTTGGCGTGGTAGCCGTTGGTGATGAAGGTCTTGGCGCCGTTGATCACATAGTGGTCACCGTCCGGGTTGCTGATGCGCTTGGCCGAGGTGCGGATCGCCTGCAGGTCGGTGCCGGCGCCGGGCTCGGTCATGGCGATGGCGGCCACCAGCTCGCCGCTGGCCATCTTGGGCAGCCAGCGCTGCTTTTGCGCTTCGGTGCCGTAACGCAGGATGTAGTGCGCCACGATGCCCGAGTGCACGCTGTTGCTGAAGCCGCCAGCCATCTTGTAGGCATGGCTCTGCGTCAGCACCACCTCATGGCCAAAGTGGCCGCCACCGCCGCCGTATGCCTCAGGAATGCTGGCGCACAACAAGCCGGCAGCGCCGGCCTTTGTCCACAGCTCGCGGTCAGCGCGGCGCTGCTCGCGCCAGCGTGCATCGTTGGGCAGGCACTCGCGGTCAAAGAATCGGTTGGCGGTATCGGTCAGCTGCTCAAGGTCGCTGTCCATCCAGGCGGGTTTGGGCTGGGGAATCATCTGAGGGCTTTCGTTCAGGAGAGGGCCACCACGGCATCGCCGGTCAGCTTGACCTGGCCATGCTGGTTGGTGGTCTGCAGGCTCAGCCGGGCGCGGCGCTCGCCATCGGCTTCAAACAGTTCGGTCACCGTGCCGCTGCAGCTGATGAGGTCGCCCACCTGGGTGATGGCGACAAAGCGCACGCCGTACGCGCGGATACGCGCCTGCGGCACCCAGTTCGTCAGCAAGCGGCCCAGATAGGCCATCGACAACATGCCGTGGGCGAACACGTCGGGCGCGCCGCCGGCGCGGGCATAGTCGATGTCGACATGCATCGGGTTGTGGTCGCCGGAGGCGCCGCAGTACAGCGCCAGCGTCAGCCGGGATACCGGCGCTGTGTTGAAGCTGGGCAAGGTGTCACCCACTTTGCAGGCCGCAAGCTCAAGCATGTTTCACCACCGTGATGCCGTGCAGGTCGGCCACATGGGCGCCATGCTGGTTGCTGACACGCGTCTCGCGCACGATGAACTCCAGCGCGCCGCCCTTCTTGGCATAGATGTCGGCGATGCGCTGCTCGAAGTGCAAGCAATCGCCGGCAAAGGCCATCGCGTGGTAGCGGAAGTGCTGCTCGCCATGCAGGATCCTGGGCACCGGAATGTCCAGCAACTCGCGCAGCGCGCCCGGATTGGGCGCTTCCATCTCCAGGCAAAACAGCAAGGTCGGCGGCACAGGCAGACCGGGGTGACCGGCGGCGTGGGCGGCCACCTCGTCGATATACACCGGGTCAGTCTGGCCGATGGCCTTGGCGAAGAACTTCAGCCGGCCGGGCTCTATCGCCGCGCTGAACGGTGCAAAGCGGTGGCCGATGTGGCGTACATCGATCATGCGTCCACCCGTTCGTAGAGCGTGACGACGCAGGCGCCGCCCAGCCCCAGGTTGTGCTGCAGCGCCAGCCGCGCGCCCTCCACCTGGCGCTGCTGGGCCTGGCCGCGCAGCTGCCAAGTCAGCTCGGCGCACTGCGCCAGGCCGGTGGCGCCCAGCGGATGGCCCTTGCTGAGCAAGCCGCCGGAAGGATTGGTGACGACTCTGCCACCGTAGGTGTTGTCACCTTCGAGGATGAAGCGCTCGGCCGTGCCCTCGGGCGTCAGGCCCAGCGACTCATAGCTGATCAGTTCGTTGGCGGTGAAGCAGTCGTGCAACTCCACCACGTCCAGATCTTCGGGGCCGATGCCCGCCTGTTCGTAGACCTGGCTGGCGGCGGCACGTGCCATATCGGCGCCCACCAGCCGGCGCATGTCGGCGCTGTCGAAGGTGGACGGCGCATCGGTGGTCATCGCCTGGGCGGCGATGCGCACCCGCGTGTCCAGGCCGTGGCGGCGGGCAAAGCCCGCGCTGCAGACGATGGCCGCCGCCGCACCGCAGGTGGGCGGACAGCACTGCAGCCGGGTCAGCGGGTCGAACACCGACGGCGAGGCCATCACCTCGTCGAGCGTGACGGTCTGGCGGAACACCGCCAGCGGATTGCGCGCCGCATGCTGGCGTGCCTTCACCGAGATGCGGCCGAAGGTGCTGGGCGCGATGCCGTGCTCGGCGATGTAGTCGCGCGCCGCACCACCAAACAACTGCGCCGCACGCGGCGCCTCGGGTAGCCAGCCCTGGTGCTCGCTGGCGCTGTCGATGAAGCGCGCCAGCGGCGACGGCCGGTCGGCCCAGACGCCTTTCAGCGGCCCCGGCACCATCTGCTCGAAGCCCAGCGCAAGCACACAATCGGCCGCGCCCGAGGCCACGGCCTGCCGCGCCAGCCACAAGGCGGTGCTGCCGGTGGCGCAGTTGTTGTTGACGTTGATGACCGGGATGCCGCTCAGGCCCACGCCGTACAGCGCCGCCTGGCCGGCCGTGCTGTCGCCGAACACATAGCCCACATAGGCCTGCTGTACCAGGCTGTAGGCGATACCGGCGTCGTCCAGCGCCAACTGCGCGGCTTGGCCGCCCATCACGTTGTAGTGCTCACTGGCGCCGGGCTTGCTGAACGGGATCATGCCCACGCCCACCACATGAACCGCTTGCTGCATGCTGCTCTCCTGCTTGTGTTGGCGCCCAGTGTGCGAGGCGCCTGGCTATGGATCAATGGCCGCTGCGCTCAGCGCGAAGAACACAAACGCGCATCACCGCTGGCCGTACCGCTGCCGGCCGTTCACTCACCGGCGCGTGATGGCCCTGGCGTTCGGTAGCGAAAAGTACCCATGGACTTGGCAGTGATCTGGCCACTTTCGTCCTCGATCACCGCCTCGCAGAAACACACCGAGCGGCCACCACCCACCGCCCGCCCGGTGGCCTTGAGCCGGCCCACTGCCGGCCGCATGAAGGCGATCTGCATGTCGATGGTCACCACCTCGCGGCTGTAGTCCATCTTGCTCAGCGCGGCATTGGCCATTGCGCTGTCAAGCAGGCTCATCACCACACCGCCATGGCCGCCACCGTGGTTGTTGAGCAGGTCGGGCCGCAGCTCGAGTTCGATCACCGCCACGCCGTTGGCTTCCTCGGTGATGCGCGAGCCGATCATCTCCAGGAAGGGAATGCGGCGGGCGCGGCCCTGGTAGGCCGTGTCGGCGGCGGTGGCGGCTGAGTCTGCGGTAGTCGGCGTATCGCCGGCGGTGCTTGTCATGGGCAATGGATAGAAAGTGGGCGGCGCCTCTGGGATGTCATGTTGGCGCCTGGTCCACGACGCGCCAATGGCCAAGCCACGCTTTGTGATTGGCCAAAGTGTTCATCAGAGTTTTCATTCACTGCCGGCTGCACGGCCTGCGGGGGTCAAACGATTGACAGTGTCCGCGTCCACCTTGGACAGGCCTTGCGCCTCATGTCAAACCATCTGTACGCCACCCAGGTGTTCCTGGGCGACGCGCTGTACGAGATCGACACCACGGGCACCGCCCTGCCGGGGTTGAGCGCCAAGGACCTGGGTGGGCTCAACGGCTTCGAGGTTGGACCTGACGGCATGATCTACGGTCGGCTGTGGTTCAAGCGCAGCGTGGTCAAGGTCGATCCGGCCAACGGCGCAGTCAGCGTCATCAGCGCCAGCTTCGACACGCCCGCGGCGGCCAGTCTGGATGGCAAAGGCAATGTCTGGGTGGTCGACACCGCCACCGGCGAGTTGTCCAAGGTGACGCTGGACAGCGGCGCACGCCAGGTGGTGGCGCCGGCCTGGACCAGAGCACGCTGCCGACCGCCGGAAACGCAGGACGCCACTTCAGCCCAGCAGCAGCTCGCCGCCGATCCAGCCGGCGATCTGCGTCCGGGCCGGGTCGGTGATCACCATCTGCTCACGCTGGCAGAGAAACAGCACCTGGTTGCACAGCCGCTGGGCCAGGGTGCGGGCATCGTCCTGGCCGCGGCCGAAGACATGGCCATTGAGCTGCATGCCGCGCAACAGGAAGACCACATCACGCAGCGCCACCGCCACCGCCGGCTGGCGTTCAGCACAGGCCTGGCGCACGCGGCGGGCGGTCTCGGTGGGTTCATAAGCTTGCAGCCGCAGGTCATCGCACAGCGCGTCCAGCACCGCGCGCACCACCGGCGGCGCCAACAAGGGTGCACCGGTGAGCTGGCACACCTCTCGCGCCAGCGGCAGCAACAGTTCATGGCCATCCCAGGCCTCGCCGGGCAAGCTGTCACCGTCGGCGTCCGGGGCCGCACCGTCCAGCGCATGGCGGGCCGGGTCGGCGATGCGGCCACCCGAACCAGTGACCCACTGCAAGCGCTCGATGCCCAGTGAGCGAAAGAAGGCCTTGAAGCTGCCCTGCCCGTTCCAGTTATCGAGCATCGGCCCGTGGGCCTGGCGCAACCTTGCCGCCAGCGTGCTGGCGGGCACTGGCGACGCCGATGCCGCCACTGCGGCTTCGATTTGTTCGGCGATCTGCTGCAATTCGACGGCGCTGGGTGGCCGCTGCGGCACATCGCCAACAGGCCCGGGTCGGTTGGACTCCTCGGCGCTCAAGGCGACAGGCGGCGTGACGGTTGCCGGCGTTGCCGTTGCCGTCGCTGTCGCTGTCGTGGTCGTTGTCGATTCGGCAGCGTCGGCCGGCAAGCCCAGCGCCTGCTCGATGAACAGCCGCTCGTCGATCAGCAGATCGGCCGACGCCTGGTAGGCGGCCGACGGGAAGCCGATCGCCAGCACCGAGGTGCGTCGGTCATAACGGCGCAGCTTGCGCAGCACCGGTGTGAAGTCGGCGTCGGCCGACAGCACGATGAACTCGTCGTAGCGGGTCTCGTGCTGCAGCAACTCGATGATGTCCAGCACCATGTGGATGTCGGTGCTGGTCTTGCCCTGGCTGGTCACGGGGGGGCAGTCGACGATCTCGAAGCCGGCGCGCAAGAAGGCATGGCGGTAGTTCTGATACCAGTTCGGATTCAGGTAGCAGCGCCGCACCAGCAGTCGGCGGCGGGCCGCCGGGTCATGGCCGTCGGGAATCTCCAGCGACTCGATCAGCCAGCGTATCCACTCGATAGGCTGGCGCGCAAAACGCTCGGCCGCGATCGGTTGCAGCGCCCGCAACTGGGTGTAGACATTGTCGAAATCAACAAACAAGGCGCTTTTCATGGGAGTCCTGAGGTGGGTGGATGCGGCCTGGCCAGGTGGGTCAGCCGGTATTCGCCGGGCGCCACACCAGTCCATTTCTTGAAGGCCCGATGGAAGGTGCTGGCTTCGCTGAAGCCCAGCCGGTTGGCAATCTGGATCAGTGTCAGGTCAGGGCGAGCCAGGGCCTCGATCGCGGTGTCACGACGCAGCGCATCCTTCAGCGCCTGGAAGCTGTGGCCCTCGTCGCGCAAGCGCCGGCGCAGCGTCTGCGGTGTCATCGCCATGGCCTCGCCCACCGCCTCCAGCGACGGCAGCTCGGCACCCAGCCGGCGGCCCAGCAAACGGCGGATGCGCTCGGAGATCCGGCTCGCATCGCGGTACTTGATCATCAGGTTGGCCGGCGCGCTGGCCAGGAATTCGCCCAGGCTCTGGCGGTTCTGCACCACCGGCAGGTCCAGCCAGCGGGCCTCGAAGCGCAGGCCGATGTGCGGCGCGTCATAGCGGATCGGCGCCTGGTAGACCCGCGAGCTGTCGCTGCGCTGTTGCGGCTCGGTGTAGTTCACGGCCAGCAAGGGCACCCGCCTGGCCACCAGCCAGGACGCCAGACCGAATGCAAACAGCAAGAAGGCTTTTTGCGCGAAGTCCAGTCGTGCATTGGCAGGCGCGCGGCGGATGATCTTGACCACCGCTTCGTCGCCTTGCAGCACCAGACGCGGTGCAAAGTCGGCCAGCAGCCCGTGATAGTGGCGAAAGCCCAGGCGCAAGACCTCGTGCAGATCCCGGCAGTGCAGCAGCATCACGGCGCATTGGCCGAAACTGCCCACCGGCAGTGGCTGGCTGCACAAGCCCCACAACTCGTCGCGCTGGCTGCGGCGCAACACCCGGATCAGGGCCGCGTACTGCGCCAGCGAGACGCGGGCCATCGGTGCCTCCAGCCACAGCGGCGAGATGCCGGCGCGTTGCAGCAGCGGCGTGACATCGCGGCCCTGGTGGCGCACGCCCTGCAGGATGGCGTGCACCTGCTGCACGGCCACGGTGTGCTGGCTCACCGGCATGGCGATGGGAAGGTCGGATATGCCATGGCCTGATGCTACGCAAGCCCAGCGCCGCTTTTCGGACGATTCAGCGCAGACAGCGGGTGTACAACCGCGGCATGAATTTGAGACCTTCGCTTACCGGCCGGCGATCGACACCGCTGCCCGCCCTGCTGGTCGGGTTGCTGCTGCTGGCCGGTGGCTGCGGCGGCGGCGGCGCCAATTCGGCAACGGCCACGCCCAGCGCCAGCAGCGATACCGCGGTGGTGACCGTGGGCAGCAATGATCTGCCCGCCGCCGACACCGGCACACCGTCGCCCAGCGCCAGCCCGGTCGTCAATCCGGTCGTCAACCCGGCACCCGAGGCCCAGCCCGAGGCGCCAGCCGCACCGGTGCTGCCCCGCGCCAGCTTGGTGGCCGACGACCTGGCGGTGCTGGTGGCCGAGGGCGACCCGCTCAGCGAAGCCATCGGCCGTGCCTATCAGCTGGCCCGGGGCATCCCCGATGACCGGGTCATACGGCTGCTGGTGCCCGCCGGCAGCGACAGCATCAGCGACGGCGAATTCGCCAGCCTCAAGGCCCAGCTCGACGCCCGGCTGCCGGCCACGGTGCAGGCCACGTTGGTGACTTGGCGCCAGCCCTCGCGGGTGCAGGGCGCCAGCTGTGCCATGGGTCTGACCAGCGCACTGGCCTTTGGCTACAACGCTGCGATGTGCGGTGGCTGCGACCGCACCCAGGCATCGGCCTATTACGACACCGACACCACCCAGCCCTGGACCGACCTGCACATCCGGCCGTCGATGATGCTGGGCGCCAGCAGCCTGGAAGAGGCGCAAGCCCTGATCCAGCGCGGCCTGGCGGCCGAAGCCAGCCACCCAACCGGCAATGGCTGGCAGATCCGCACCACCGACACGGCCCGCAGCGTGCGCTGGCCCGACTTCGCCATCGTGCCGGCAGCCTGGGTGATTGCACCCGCCACCGCGATGCGCTACCTGGACGCCAGCGTGGCCGGCACGGCGCAAGAGTTGGTGAGCCAGACCGACCTGATGTTCTATTTCACCGGCGCGGCCAAGCTGCCGCAACTGGCCAGCAACCGCTTCCTGCCCGGCGCGGTAGGCGACCACTTGACCTCCTTTGGCGGCTTTCTGCCAGACGCCAAGGGCCAGATGCCGGCCACGGCCTGGCTGGCCGCCGGCGCCACCGCCAGCTACGGCACGGTGGAGGAGCCCTGCAACCACCTCGAGAAGTTTCCGCGCGCCTCGGTGCTGGTGGATCACTACCAGCGCGGCGCCACCGTGCTCGAGGCCTACTGGAAGTCGGTGGCCTGGCCCGGCCAAGGCCTGTTTGTCGGCGACCCACTGGCCCGGCCCTGGGCGCAGCAGCCTTACGCGGCGATCGAAGCAGGCGCGTTGGTGATCCGCACCCGCTCCTTGCGTCGAGGGGCCGCCTACCGGGTGGATTGGCAGGCCGCGAACAGCAGCCTGTGGCGGGTGCTCGACAGTCAACTGGCCGGCCAGCCGCGTGACTTCAGCTGGCGAATGCCGCTGCCCGCCGGCAGCGCAGGCGGCAAACTGCGCTGGATCGGGCCCTGCCCGCTGCAACCCAGCCAGTCTTGCGTGCTGGGCGGCGGTTGAAGCCGGCGCTGCCGCCGGGCTGGTCTGCCGCTCAGGCCGCTCAGGCCGCGCGATAACGCCGCACGCCTTCGGCGTCGGCTTCGACCACGGCCTCGCCACGCGCCACCAGGTAATTCAGGTGCGCCAGGCTCTCGCCGGTGGCCATGCCAAGCAGTTCACCCTTGCTGTCGATCGGCCGGGCGAACAGCGCGCCGAAGACGTCGATCGCCCGCTTGGGTGCCTCGGCCAGGCTGCGGCGCAGGCGTTGCAGGCCGCGGTCATGGCCGTGGGTCAGGCGGTCCAGCCGAGCATGCAGGCCGGTGAAGGGCTCGCCGTGCGCCGGCAGCACCAGCAGATCGTCGCTCAAGGTGCTGCGCAAGTGGGTCAGCGAGGCCATCCAGTCGCCCAGCGGATCGGCGTCGGGCTCGGTGGGAAAAACGCTGACATTGGATGAGATGCGCGGCAGCACCTGGTCACCCGAGATCATCACGCCCAGCGATTCGCTGACCAGGCAGGCATGTTCGGGTGAGTGGCCGCGGCCGACGACCACGCGCCAATCGGCATTGCCGATGCGCAGCGGCTGGCCGTCCTCGAGGCGGCGAAAGCTGTCGGGCAGCGCATGCAGGTATTTGCTGAAGCCGCCAAAACGCGCCCGGTAGACATCCAGCGCCTCCTCGGGCCAGCCGGTCTGGCGGTAGAAGCGGATGGCCTCGTCGGGCGCCTCGCGGCCGGTATCTGCGGCCAGGGTGCGACAGGTCAGGTATTCCAGCCGGGTCATCCACAAGCGGCACTGGAACTTGCGCGCCAGCCAACCCGCCATGCCTACATGGTCAGGGTGCATGTGCGTGCAGAAGATGCGCGTGATGCGGTTGCCGCGGCCGTGAGCAGCCAGCCCGCCGTCCTCGGCAATCAGTTGCCGCCAGGCTGACAACACCTCGGGCGTCTTGGTGCCGGTGTCAACAACCGCCCAACCGGGGCCCTGCTCATCCTCGTCGGCCAGCGCCCACAGGTTGATGTGGTTCAGCGAAAAAGGCAGCGGCATGCGCAGCCACAGCACGCCAGGTGCCACCTGCTTGGCCTTGCCAGGGGCAGGCGGCTCGCCGCAGGGGTAGCTCAGGGCGTGCCGTGCATCGACGGCGGCGGCTTCGTCAGGACGACCGTCGGAGGTGGGGGTATCGGACATGGCCCGATTGTGCCGCCGCGGCCGGCGTCCACCCTGTCACCTGTGCTCGACGGCAGTCGGCGTCTGCAGCCAGCCCAGCATCTTGCGGTAGACCACCGGATCGCCCAGCAAGGCCATGTGGTGCAGGCCATGCCCCACCCAGCAGTGGTCGTCGGGCAGGCCCAACGCCATGTCCGCGCGGCGATGGTGGCCCAGCGCGCTGTCGACCATCACCAGGCCGTCGCCCAGCAGCGATCCCTTCACACCCGGGCCGCCGGCAGTGCCGGCAATGGCATAACAGTCCACCGCCATGGGCAGCGGCACCGGCTGGCGCTGGTCGGCATGTTCGAAGCGGTGACCCGGCCGCCAGTCGGCTTCGAGCAGGTTGCCATGCCGCAGGTCGGTAATGCCCTGGCTGCGCAGCCGCGACAGGCGGCTGAAGGGGGCGGCGTAGGGGCTGAGCTCCAGCACCCGGTGCAGCCAGTTGCCCGCGCGCTCCAGCGGCGCGCCGTGGTGCGGCGTGCCCAGAAAAACCATCTGCCGCAGCCGTGACGGCCAGCGCATGCCCGCCGCCTCGGCCTGCGCGCAGGCGCTGCGGGCCACCAGCCCGCCCATGCTGTGGCCGATGATGCTCAGCCGCTTGATGTCGCCCGGCCAGTCGGCCAGCAGCTGCTCCAACTGCTCGGCCAGCGCCCAGCCGTTGCGGCTGATGTGCAGCCCGCTGTTGTAGAACGCATAAACCGGCGTGGCATCGAGTGCGTGGCCCAGCGCCTGGCCATGGTCATGGCCTTCGCGGCACCAGCCCAGGTCGCTCATGCACAGCCCGTGCACCATCAGCAACACATGCCCACGCGCCGCGTCACCCAGCGCTTGCGGCTGCACCGGCAGGCCGCCGCGCCGCAACTGCATTGGCAGCGCCAGCGGATTGCCGCTGCGCAGCAAGTGGTCGCCCAGCACGCCGTTGAGCGCAGCCACCACCGCGTCGCGGCGCGGTGTGGGCTGCGTGTCGCTGAGCGCGCCGTCAAAGGGCGCCAGCAGGCCGTCAAGGCCATCGCCCACCAGCCGGGTGCTACCCTGGATGCCGCGGTAGATCAGCCCGGTCAGGCCGCGGCTGGGCGGCAGGCCATCATCCTCGCTGCCGACCAGTGCGCCGATACGACGGCGAATCGGCGGCGCCAGCCGCTGTATCTGGCCGTGCAGCGCCTCGACCACGCCGGTGACGTGGCGGGTGCCGTTGACCACCAGCCGGATGCCGCCACGGGCGTCCGACACCGGCCCCTGGCCACGCTCGGCGCTGCCGCGGCGGCGGTCGTTCTGACCCTGGTGATTCGTCATGTCGCTCTCCTTGCCTGTAGGCCTGATGGCCTGATAGCCTGATTACCCGTTGCCGGTTAAGCCGCCTGGGCAAACCCGCTTGACGCCATTGAGGCGCGACTCGGGCAGGTGTGGTCTGCGACAGATCAAACGCGTTCAATCGAACGCAGCGCGCATGATAGTGCGCCTGCGATGGGTCAAACCGGGGCGACCGCGCCGGCGCCGCAGCTCAGCGCCAGGCCTCGGCGCGCGCTGCGGCTTGCGCCGCCGGGCTGTCGCCCAGCACAGTGAGCTGGCGCGACCCGGCGAACAGGTCGCGCGGCTTGAGGCCGTAGACCGCCCGGATCGAGTGGCTGAAGTGGGTGGAGTCGGGATAACCGGTATCCAACGCCACATGCACCAGCGGCGTGTCGCGCGTGACATGGTGCAGCAGGCTGCGCGCGCGCTTCCAACTGCGCAGGCTGCGGAACGACGAACCCACGTCGGCCTTGAACAGGTGCAGGAAGCGCGAGAACGACAAGCCGGCCTGCGCGGCGCTGTCTTGCGCGCTGATGTGTTGTGCCGGGTCATTGCGCATCCGCTCCAGCACATGGGCCACCCGACCATCGATGCGGCGCGGCGGCAACCGTTGCCCGAACAACTGCTCGTCAAAGCCATCGGTCAACCAATGGATGGGCTGGCCAGGTCGACGCAGCAGTTCAGCATGGGCCGCGCGCACCCGCGCCAGCATGTCTGCAGCCGGCCCGCCGTCCATCGGCAGCACGCCCACACTGTCGCGCAGCCAGTGCGGCAGGGACGCGGTCTCCACCGTCTCGGGCTCGACGATCACGCTGCAGATCAGCCGCTCGTCGCTGGCCAGACGGTGCGGCGTGTAGGGCGGCACCACCGCCACCGCGCCGCTTTGCCAGGGGGCATCGGCAGCCAGACGACCGCTGCGCACATCGCTCAGCGCGATGCGCAGCGGCGCACCCAGCGAGACGTAGACCAGCCAGCCGCCCATGGTGCGCACGCTCACCGCCCCCAGCAGACCGGCGTAGAAGACGCGGTCGTTGTTGAGCCACATCACCCGGTTGCGGCGATCGGACAAGGACCAGGCCGCCGCCGCGTCAGCGGGCCGCTGGGGCACGCCGCCTGCCAGGCCTCCCGGCTGCGCAGCCATCAGATGATCTGCCCGGTTGCGGACCAAAAGGGCTCGCGCAGCAGGCGCTTGAGCACCTTGCCCAGCGCATTGCGCGGAAAGTCGTCGCGGAACTCCAGCACGGCCAGGCGCTGGTGCCTGGCCAGCCGCTGGTTGGCCCAGGCCATCAGCGCAGCGGCCTCGCTGCCAGCGCCCGGCCGGAGAATCACCAGCGCCATCGGCGTCTCGCCCCACTGCTCGTGCGGGATGCCGATCACGGTGACATCCAGCACCTCGGGGTGCTGGCCGACGATGGCCTCGATGTCGGTGGGAAAGACATTGAAACCGCCCGAGATGATCATGTCCTTCTTGCGGTCGACCAGGGTGATGAAGCCTTGCGCATCGAGCTTGCCGACGTCGCCCGACCGGATGAAGCTGCGGCCGCGTTCATCGCGCCAGACCAGCTCGGCGGTCTGCTCGGGCCGGCGGTGGTAGGCCGTCATCATGCCGGCGCCGTAACCGGCGATCTCGCCGACCTCGCCGGGCGGCAGCCGCCGGCCCTCGTCGTCGAGCACGACGGCCTCGAAGCCCAGCACCGGTCGGCCCACGCTGTCGAAGCGATGGGCTTGCTGATGCGGCTTGAGCATGGCGCCGAAGCCCTCGGAGAAGCCGTAGAGCTCGGTCAGGATGTTGCCGAAGCGGTGGATGACCTCGCGCTTGGTATCGCGGCGCAGCGGCGATCCGGCGCACAGCAAGCTGCGCAGCGACGACAGGTCGGTGCTGAGCAAGGCCGGCTCGGCCAGTACCCGCAGAAACTGTGCCGGCACCATGAAACTGTGGCTGATGCGTTCGCGCTGCACCGTGGCCAGAAAGCCCGCCGCGTCGAAGCTGGGCATCACCACACAGGTGCCGCCGACAAACAGCACCGGCAGCATCATCAGCCAGGTGCCGTTGGAGTAGAGCGCGGTGGTGGTCAGCGCAAGGCTGGTCTCGTCCATGCCCAGCTCGATGGCATTGCTGAAGGCCCAGTGGGTGCGCGCGCGATGGCTTTGCACGATGCCCTTGGGCAAGCCGGTGGTGCCCGAGCTGTAGATGATGTTGAAGGGCCAGGCCGCCTGGCACTGCGCCAGCGGCGGGCTGCTGGCGGCGTCGGCCGCGAAGCGCTCGAACGGCAGCCAGCCGGGCGACGCGTGGCCCACCGCGATGCAGCCCTCGAGCCGAAGTTGGCTGCAGCTGTCCCTGTGCGCGCCCAGCCGCAGCGCAAAGGCCCCGTCGGCGAACAGCATCACCGCCTCGCTGTCATCGATCAGCGTGGCCAGTTGCTCGCCAGTGAGCAGGCCAGACAGCGGTACCACGCAGGCGCCGGCCTTGACGATACCGAAGACGATCTCCAGCATCGCCACCGCATTGCCCATCAGCACCGCCACCTGCTGGCCCGGGCCGATGCCACGCCGCGCCAGCGCAATCGCGACGCGGTTGATGTTGGCATTGAAATCGCCCCAGGTGCGGCGCACGTCGCCACAGACCACCGCCTCCTTGTCGGGCTGGCAACGTGCATGGACCTCGAATACATCGGGGATCAGCACGCTGGTGTCGTCGAGCAGAGTCATGGGCGCGGTGGCAAGGCTGGCAGAGTGGGTCATAGGCCGCTGAACCGTAGCATCCGGGCCGGGCTTTGGCATCGGGGCTTGTCTGGGGCGGAACAAGGTCGCATTTGTCGCCTGGGCGCTTGTCGCCAGCCGGCTGCCGCGCTAGCCTGCCCGCCATGACATTGCTGGCCTACGACCCTGCCGACCCCGCCGTGCGGCGCAACCCGTTCCCACTCTACGCCCGGCTGCAGGACGAGGATCCGGTGCACTGGAGCCCGGCGCTGCGCGCCTGGGTGCTGACGCGGTACGAGGATGTGCGCCAGGTGATGCTGTCCGACGCCATGTCACCCGACCGCTTGCGACCGTTTTACGCCCAGCTGCAGGGCGAACGCCGCGAGACCCTGGCCGAGGTGATGCGCTACATGTCGCTGTGGCTGGTGTTCCGCGATCCACCCGAGCACACCCGGCTGCGCAAGCTGGTGGGCACGGTGTTCAACCTCAAGGCGCTGGAGAACCTGGCCGAGCCGGTAACGCGGGTGGTCGATCGGTTGCTGGACGACCTGCCCACCAAGCAGCCCATCGACTGGGCCGAGCAAGTGGCGATGCCGTTGCCGGCCTATGTGATCCTGGACATGCTGGGCATCGCCTACGAGGCCTACCCCGAGCTGAAGGCCGCCTCCGATGACTTGCGGGCCTTCATCGGCTCGGCCCGCGCCGACGGCGACCGCTATGCCCGCGCTCGTGACGGCGCGGTCAAGCTGGCCAGCTTCTTCCGCGAGGTGATCGCCCAGCGCCGCGCCGCGCCGGGCGACGACTTTGTCAGCCGCATGATCGCCGCCCGCGACGAGCACGGCACGCTGAGCGAGGACGAGCTGGTGGCCACCTGCATGCTGGTGCTGTTTGCCGGCCACGAAACCACCACCCATTTGCTGGGCAATGCGCTGCATGCGCTGCTTGAGCACCCGGCGCAGTTGCAGCGGCTGCGCGATGAGCCGGCGCTGATCGACTCGGCGGTGGAAGAATTTTTGCGCTACGACGGCCCCAGCAACGCGATCTCGCGCGTGGTCTCGCGTGAGCACCAGATCGCCGGCCGCACGCTGCGCGCGGGCGACCGCGTGTTTGCGATGGCCAATGCCGGCAACCGCGACCCGCGCCGCTTTGCCGACCCGCAGGCGCTGGACATCGCCCGCGCCGACAACCGCCACCTCACCTTTGGCTTCGGCCAGCATTTCTGCATGGGCGCGCCGCTGGCTCGGCTGGAAGGCCGGCTGTGCATCGGCCGGCTGGTGCAGCGTTTCAAGCACATCGCGCGTGTGCCGGGTGAGGCTGGCGCCCCCGACTGGATCGACGCGTTGATGATGCGCGGCGTATCCACCCTGCCGGTGGTACTTGAATGACCCCCCGAAGCGCCTGCGGCGCTCCCCCCAAGGGGGCGGCCCCCCGCGGCCCGGCAAAGCCGGTTCCGCGGCTGCTGCTGGCTTGCCACGGATTCGTTCCTCCCGAGTGCCGAATGGCACCGTGGACAACTGAGATGCACCCATGACCGATGCCTACCTGATAGCCACCAGCTGCACCCGCTTCGGCAAACAGCCGGGCGCCAGCTTCAAGGACTTGAGCCGCGAGGCCTACCTGGCCGTGCTGGCCGACGCCGGGCTGGCGGACGGCGGCGCCATCGACCAGGCCTGGTTTGGCAACTGCGGCATGGGGGCTTGGGGCCAGGACAACATCCGCGGCCAGGTCTGCTTCACGCCGCTGGTGCGCGAGGGCTTGTTCCCCGAGCGGGTGCCGATGATCAACGTCGAAGGCGGTTGCGCCACCGCCAGCATGGCGCTGCACGGCGCCTGGAAGGACGTGTTGTCGGGCACGGCCGCGCTGTCGCTGGCCATCGGTGTGGAGAAGACCTTTGTGCCCGACAGCGTGCCCGATGCCGCCGCGCGCACCCAGGCCATCTTCGACGGCGGCATCGACCAGCTCGACCCATCCGATTGGCTGGCCTACTACGCCGCCGCCGGCGAGCAGGCAGGCAAGCCGTTCAAGCCCAAGGACGGCGGCGGCACGCTGTTCATGGACACCTATGCCATGCAGGCCGCCTGGCACATGAAGACCTTTGGCACCACCGCCGCGCAGATCGCCGCCGGAGCCAGCAAGAACCACGCAATGGGCGCGCTCAATCCGCTGGCCCAGTACCAGTTCGAGGTCTCGCCCGAGCAGGTGCTGGCCGACCGCATGGTGAGCTGGCCGCTGACGCGCTCCATGTGCGCGCCGATCGGCGACGGCGCCGCCGCCGCCCTGGTCTGCTCGGCCGCCTTCCTCAAGACCTTGCCGGCGGCGGTGCAGGCCCGTGCCTTGCGCATCCGCGCCAGCGTGCTGACCGGCGGCAAATACCGCCGTCTCGACGAGCCCGGCCTCAGCCAACTGGCAGCCTCACGCGCTTATGCGATGGCCGGGCTGACGCCGCAGGACATCGACGTGGCCGAGGTGCATGACGCCACCTCGTTCTGCGAGCTCTACCAGGCCGAGATGCTGGGCTTCTGCGCCATCGGCCAGGGCGGCGCTTATGTGGCCAGCGGCGCCACCAGTCTGGGCGGCGAGCGGCCGATCAACCTGTCGGGCGGCCTGGTCAGCAAGGGCCACCCGGTGGGGGCCACCGGACTGTCGATGATCCATGAGCTGGCGCTGCAACTGCGTGGCGAGGCCGGTGCCCGCCAGCAGCCCAACGCAAGGATCGGCCTGGCCGAGAACGGCGGCGGCGTGATGGGTTTTGACGAGGCGGCCTGCGCGGTGACCATTCTGGAGCGCGGTTGATGCGCGGTTGATGCGCGGCTGAAGCGCGGCTGAAGCGCGACTGAAAGCGCGACTGAGACCCCGACGGAGACCCGTTGAGGCGCGTCGGTTCAGAGCACCAGGGCGTCGATGCGCCGGGCCAGTTCATCCAGCCGGCAATCGGTGTCGAGCCGCAACGTGTCGGCGGCCTCATCAGGGCCGGGCCATTCGGCAAACTGCTGCTGTTTCGCCAGCACCTCGACGGTGGCGTCTGACGGGTCGTCGCCAGCCAGCAGCCTTGCCTGCACCCGCTGGCGCAGCACCGCCGGCGGCGCTTCGCAGGTCAGCAGGCTGAAGCGGGCGCCGTGGCGGGCGGCCACCGCACGCAGCGCGTCGCGTTCGTGGCGCTGCAGGCTGGCGGCGTCGACTACGATCGACAGCCTCCCGGCCAGGGCCTCGTCGGCCACCTCCTGCAGCCGCTCGTAGGTGCGGCGTGTCGCCTCGGGCGCGTAGAGCCCGGGCGCCGAGCGCGCGGTCGGCGGCAGCGCAAACAACCGCTTGCGCTCGACATCGCTGCGCACCCGCACGGCGCCCAGGCGCTCGGCCAACGCCCCGGCCACCAGGCTCTTGCCCGAGCCCGACAAGCCGCAAGCCAGCACCAGCCGGGGTGTTTCGGCCGCACCGTCCAGCAGCGCCAGCCGTCTCGCCGCATCCAGGTAGCGTTGCGCCTCGGTTGGCAATGCGTGCGAGACATCACCCTGCCCCACTGCCGACAGCAAGGCCACCTTGGCCCGCACCGCCGCCCGGTGCACCGCCCACCAGCGCAGCAGCGGCAGCGCCGCATGGTCGCCGCTGACGTCGAGCACCCCGCTGATGAAGCGCCAGGCCAGCCGCGGCAAGCCCGCGGCGACCAGATCCATGAAGGTAAACGCCCAATCACCGACGCTGTCGATGTGGCGCATGCTGTCGTTGAACTCCAGCGCGTCGAACAACATCGGCGCGCCATCGGCCCAGACGATGTTGCCCAGGTGCAAGTCACCGTGCACCTCGCGCACATGGCCGGTGCGGCAGCGCAGGTCCATCAACGGGGCCAGCTCGCTGCCGCGCGATTCGGTCCAGCGCTGCAGTTCGAGCAGTTCGGCCATCGCAGCCGTGCCCGCTGCCAGCGCCACCAACTCGGTCATGTTCTCGCGCGCAACATGGCGGGTGGCCTCGGCACGGCCGAAACCCGGCGGCGAAGGTGCCTGCTGGCCATGGAAGCGCGCCACCTCGGCGGCCAGCGCATCCACCTGCGCGGCCTGCAACTGCCCGGCCAACGCCAGCCGGCTGAACAGAGCGCGGTCGTCGAAGCGGCGCATCATCACCGCCCAGTCAAGGCTGTCGCCAGCCGGCGCGCTGGCCGCTGCGTCCGGCGACAGGATCACCGGGCCATCGGCACCGGCCTGCACAGGCACCACGGCCAGGTAGCAGCGCGGCGCGGTGCGGCGGTTCAGGCGCAACTCATCCAGGCAGGCTTCATGACGCAGTTCGGCGGTGGAGAAGTCGACGAAGGGCAATGCCACCGGCTTCTTCAGCTTGAAGACCAGATCGCCGGCCAGCAGCAGCGAAGAAATGTGGGTCTCGATCAGCGTGGCGGCCTGGGGCTGGCCGGCGCAGGCGCCTGGCCGGCGCAATGCCGCCACCAGGCGCGCATGTTCAGCCAGCGCAGCAGCAGTCTCGGCCTCGGTCGGCATCGTCGGCTTCATGGTTCACGTCCGTGTTGCACACCTGCATCATGAGGCATCGCGTTCAGCGGCCCGCCTTGCAGCCCAACGCTGCCCACCGCAGCCCGACTCCCGGCTGACCTCAGGGCAGCGCAGCATGCAAGTGACCCAGCGGCAAGGCCGCGCCGGCCTTGACCTCCCCCAGTGAAAAGCTGGTATGGATGTCCTTGACGTTGGGCAGCTTGAACAAGGTGTCCATGGCCCAGCGCGAGTAGGCGTCGAGGTCGGTGGTCAGCACCTGCAGCTCGAAGGTGCCGGCGCCGCTGATGTAGTGGCAGCTCACCACCTCGGGCAGCGCGCGGATCGCGTCTTCCAGCGCCCGCGTCGCAGCGGCGTTGTTGCGCTCGGCGTCGACCCGCACAAAGGCCAGCGCGCCCAGGCCGATACGACGGCGGTCGATCTCGGCGCGGTAGCCGGTGATGATGCCTTGCGCCTCCAGCGCCTTGACCCGCCGCCAGGTGGGCGCCGCCGACAAGCCGATGCGGTTGGCCAGTTCGGCATTCGACAGCCGGGCGTCGCGTTGCAACTCATCGAGGATGAGCACGTCGTAGCGGTCGAGCAAGCCTCCGGCAGTCTCGGTGGTCTCGTCCGAACCGCTCAGTGTTTTCCCGAGCTTGGTTCGTTTCAGCATGATTCATTCTCCAATCGGCCAATTGTGGTTCTTTCTGTTGCTGAAGACCGCCATTTCGCAGCAAACAAAGAAAAGACTTCGCGAGGCACCTCGACCTGAATGACACCGACGAGTGCCTCTCATTCCTTCCACTGTCGCACATCTTCGAGCGGATGGTCGGTCATTACACGATG
>JBBQZM010000039.1:0-22527 GCA_038207685.1 Burkholderiales bacterium | reverse complement strand
CGTTTACCTGGGCGCGCTGACCCAGCCCGAGGTGGACGAGCTGTACAAGGAGACCCAGCCCTGCTCGACGGCGCTGCACCACCTGGAGATCGTGCATGGCAGCGGCAGCGGCCTGACCTGCACGCCGTCCACCGTCACCGTGCGTGCTTGCCTCGATGCGGCCTGCAGCTCGCTCTACACCGGCGGTGTCAGCGGCACATTGGCTGCCAGCGGCGCCATGAACTGGCCTGACGGTGCGGCCTACAGCATCCCGTTGGGCAGCAGCAGCACCACGGTGAGGCTGCAGGCGCCAGCTGCCGGCACTGTGTTGCTGGATATCGTCGGCGTTTCGCCAACGCCGACCGTGGCGGAGAGCTGCAACTTCGGCAGCCCCGCCTGCACCTTCAGCAGCGCCGATAGCGGCCTGCTGTTCAACGTGCTCCACCATGTCAGCGCGGTGTCGCAGGCCGTCACCGTCAGCGCGCTGCGCAAGAGCGACAACGCCTTGGCCTGCGTGCCGGCTTTTGCCAGCGCAAGCAAGCGTGTCAACTTCAAGTGCGCCTATGCCAATCCGGCCAGCGGCACGCTGCCCGTGCAGATGGGCGGCGCGGCGCTGAACGCCGCCAACAACGCAGCTGCGGCCTGCGACGGCGCCGGCCGCAACTTGATCCTGGACTTCAACGCCAGCGGCGTGGCCAGCACCACCGTGGCCTATGCCGACGTCGGCCAGATCACACTGAACGCCAGCTACAGCGGCAGCGGCGCAGCCGAGGCAGGGCTGGTGATGACCGGCACCGACAGCTTCATCGCGGCACCGGCGTCCTTCACCTTCAGTGCCGTGACCGCCGGGCTGATCAAGGCGGGTGACCCGTTCTCGGCCACCGTCACCGCCCGCAACAATGCTGGCGCGGCGACGCCCAACTTCGGCCGCGAGAGCCTGCCCGAAGGCGTGGCGATTGCCTTCACCCGCTTCCAGCCCACGGGCGCAGGCGCCAGCAACGGCAGCTTCAGCGGCGGCGCGGGCGCCTTCTCGGGTGGCAGCGCCACCGCCAGCAGCCTGCGCTGGACCGAGGTGGGTACGCTCGATCTCAACGCCAGCCTGGCCAGTGGCAGCTACCTGGGCAGCGGCCTCAGCGCCACCGGCAGCACTGGCGCGGCCGGATCGGTGGTGGGCCGCTTCATCCCGCATCATTTCGATGTCGCGGCCACGTCGGCCTGCGGCGCCTTCAGCTACGCCGGTCAGCCGTTCAGCTTGCAGGTGACGGCGCGCAGCGCCAGCAATACCGTCACCGTCAACTACGACGGCAGCACCGCCACCAGCCCCAGCTTCGCCCGCGCCGTGACGCTGGTCGAGCCAGCGCCACTGGGTCTGGGCACGCTGATCGGCGGCACCGTCGCGGCCACGGCCTTCGTGGCCGGTGTGGGCAGTGGCTCACCCAGTTATGCCTTCAGCAGCAAGACCACGGCGCCGCAATCGTTGGTGCTGCGCGCGACCGACAGCGATGCGGTCAGCTCGATCGGCTATGCCGAACCGGGCATGACGCTGCGCAGCGGCCGGCTGCGCCTGGCGAACGCCTTTGGCCAGGCCAGCGCGCCGCTGCAGCTGCCGGTGCTGGCCGAGTACTGGAGCGCCAGCAGCTGGGTGCTCAACAGCGCCGATAGCTGCACCACGCTGCCGGTGGCCAGTGTGGCGCTGTCCAACCCACGCAGCCCCGCCGGCGGCGCCACCAGCGCCAGCACCACCGCATCGGCCATCAGCCTGAGCGGCGGCAACGGCCTGCTGACGCTGAGCGCGCCCAGCCCGGCGGGCACGGGCCTGAGCCTGGATCTCGCCGTCAACCTGGGCAGCACCACCAGCGACCAGTCCTGCAATGCCGTGCGCCCGAGCACGACTGGCGCGGCGCGGCCCTGGTTGCGGGCACAGAACGGTGCTTGTGCCGCCACCGCCGACCGCGACCCTGCAGCGCGCGCCAGCTTCGGCATCTACAGCCCCGAGACCCGCAAGACGGTGCATGCGCGTGAGCTGTTCTAGTCCCCTAACAACAAGAAAGCGCGGCTTTACCCTGGTCGAGCTGATCACCGTGATGGTGCTGGTCGGCGTGCTGGCGGTGGTAGCCATGCCGCGGCTGGACGGTGCGCTGTCGCTGCGTGGCGCCGGCTGGCGCGACCAGTTGCAGGCCGGCCTGCTGCAGGCGCGGGTGCTGGCGCAAGGCCATCGCCGGCTGGTCTGCCTGACCGTGGCCACGGGCGAGATGCGGCTGAGCATGGCCAGCGCCAACCCGGCCACCCGCTGCAACACCACGCTCACCGGGCTGGACGGCGACGCCCGCTGGGCGGTGGATGGCAACGGCATCACCCTGGCGCTGAGCCCGGCCGGCATGCTGTACTTCCAGCCCGACGGCCGTGTCACCAGCGACGGCGCCGGTGTCAACGCGGTCAATGCCAGCCTGGCCATTACGGGTGAGGCCGCGCTGCAGATCAGCGGCGAGACCGGCCATGTGCGCTAGCCGCTCGACCCGACATCTGCCGATGCGCCTGCCGCGCGGCTTCACGCTGCCCGAGGCCATCCTGGCCATCGTCGTCATCGGCGTCGGCCTGGCCGGGCTGCTGCAGGCCTTCAGCACGGTGAGCCGCAGCAATGCCGACCCGCTGCTGCGCCAGCAGATGCAGGCCATCGCACAATCGCTGCTCGAAGAGATCCAGCTCAAGCCTTATGCGGTGGCGGCCAATGCCGCGCCGGCCGGCTGCGCACGCGATACCTACAACGATCTGCTCGACTACAACGGCTACAGCAGTACCGGCATCTGCAGCGTAGACGGCGTGGTGATCCCGGCGCTGGCCAAGTTCAACGCCAGCGTCAACGTCAGCGCCGGCACGCTGGGCGGCGTGGCCGCGGCGCGGCGCATCCGCGTCAGCGTCAGCCTGGGCGGCGACAGCCTGCAGCTGGTGGGCTGGCGCACCGATTACGCCTCGCCATGAGCGCGCATCGTTTCACCCCTTCTGCTGCTGGCGCGCGGCGCACAGCGCGCGGCTTCACGTTGGTCGAGTTGATCGCCACACTGGTGTTGTTCGGCTTGATGGCGGCGACGCTGACGATCTTCTTCCGGCCGGCCTTCGAGGCCTGGATGGGCACGCGCAACCGCACTGCGCTGGCCGCCGAGGCCGACCAGGCGATGCGCCGGCTGATACGCGATGTGCAGCGGGCGGTGCCCAACTCATTGCGCAGCCCCGACAGCAGATGCGTCGAACTGGTGCCGACCAGCGCCGGCGGCCGCTTTCGCATGGCCGTCGACACGGTCAATGCTGGCAGCGCCGCGGCTGACCCAGCCACCGCCACCAGCAGCTTCGACGTGCTGAGCCCCTTGTCCACCGTGCCGGCAGTGGGCGATTGGGTGGTGGTGGACAACCAGAATCCGGGCGACGTCTACAGCGGCGCCAACCGCAGCGCGGTGACCGCGGTCAACACGCCCGCGGCCACGCTGGGCCGCCACCGCTTGACCATCAATGCGCTGCAGTTCCCGCTGGGTTATGACGGTGGCCGCTTCAACACCGTGCCCAATGCGCAGAAGGCGGTGTTCTACGTCTGCAGCGGCGCCAGCGCCACGCTCGACGGCAACGGCAACGCGCCGGGCGTGTTGTACCGGCTGAAGAACTACGGCTTCAACGCCGCGGTGCCGGGCAGTTGCCCGTCGACCGTCGGCGCCGATGTGTTGGCCACCGGGCTGCGCAGCTGCCGCTTTGTCTACACCGCCAACCAGGGCGCGACGCAACAGAGCGGCTTCCTGCAGGTGCAACTTGAGTTCACCCGCAACAGCGAGACCGCCAACCTGGTGTTTGGCGCCCATGTGGTGAACATGCCATGAGCCGCTGCCGCCGTCGCAACCCCGTTCCAGCACATGGTCTGGGCGCGATCACGGTGATCGTCGTGCTGGTGGGTCTGGCCACGATGGCTGCGGCCATCGTGCGGCTGGGCCAGCAGGCGCAAACCAGCAGCGCGCAAGACCTGCTGGCCACCCGCGCTTCGGCCGCCGCGCGATCGGGCACCGAATGGGGGCTGTACCAGGCCTTCAAGGGCACCTGGACGACTTGCAGCAGCGCCAGCCAGACGCTGGACATGGCGGCCGACACCGCCGGCCTGCGGGTCACGGTGAGCTGCGATTCACGCCTCTACAACGAAGGCGAATCCAGCCCCGGCGTGCCGCGCACGGTGCGCGTGTTCACCATTGACGCGGTGGCCTGCACCAGCGCCGGCGCGACCACGGCCTGCCCGGACGCCAGCCAGGCCACCGGCAGCGGTTATGTGGAGCGTCGGCGGCAGGTGCAGGCGGTGAACTGATCGCCCTGCGGCAGCGCGCCGGTCAAGCGTCAGACGGTGCGCTGCGCCGCCTCGCGCAACTGGCGGGCCAGCGCCGGGTCAGTGCCTTCGCGCAGCCGCGCCTGGCGCATTAGCTCACCACGGGCGTGTGACAGGCCCATCGCCTGAAAGCCCAGCCACAGCGCCAGGCCAGCGCGCCGCCAGGCGGCAGGCTGTGGCGCCTGCGAAGCGGCGGCGGCGGGAAAGGCGGGCAGGGTAGTTTGTAGCGAACTGGACATGCGGGTGAATCCTCGAAACAGGGCACATGAGGTGCCGAAGACAAGAGTGTAAGGGTTTACCCTGATTTCTTCCGTCCAGGTCTGCAATGCCCTTGCGCATGGGCAGAAAAGTCGCCACGCGCCCCGCTGCGCCGCGCCGGGCCAGGCAGGCCCGTTGGCATACTGGCCGCGGCGGCTGATCGGCATACTCGCGACCGTCCCCCGCCAGCCTCACGGAGATTCCCCGCATGGCCCTCTTCCCGCAGGATGCGCTCAACGACGGCGTGAAAAAGCGCGAGGTGTTCGGCTGGGCGATGTACGACTTCGCCAACTCGGGCTACACCACGGTGGTGCTGACGGCGGTGTTCGGCGCCTACTTCGTCGGCGGTGTGGCCGGCAATGCACCCTGGGCCACGCTGGCCTGGACCGCCGCGCTGGCCTTGTCCAGCTTGCTGGTGATGCTGACGATGCCGGCCATCGGCGCTTATGCCGATCTGCGTGCCGCCAAGAAGCGGCTGCTGGTGTTGTCTACGCTGGGCTGCGTGCTGGCCACCGCGGCGCTGGCCGGTATCGGCCCCGGCGATGTCGGTTGGGCGGTGGTCGCGGTGGTGTTGTCCAACCTGTTCTACACCTACGGTGAATCCTTGATCGCCGCCTTCCTGCCCGAACTGGCGCGCCGCGACAGCCTGGGCCGGGTCTCGGGCTGGGGCTGGAGCTTCGGCTACTTCGGCGGCATGCTCACGCTCGGCTTGAGCCTGGGCTATGTGCTCTGGGCGCAGTCACAAGGCATCCCGGCGGCGCAGTTTGTCCCGGTGACGATGCTGATCACCGCCGGCATCTACGGCCTGGCCTCGTTGTTCACCTTTGCGCTGCTGCGCGAGCGCGCCGTGCCGCAAGCCGCGGCGGCACAGCGCGAGGGCCTGGCCGCCTCGCTGGCCCGGCTGCGCCGCACCTGGCAGGAGGCGCGGCGCTTCCAGGATTTCGCCTGGCTGCTGGCCTGCGCCGTGGCCTACCAGGCCGGCATCTCAGTGGTCATCGCCCTGGCCGCGGTGTACGCCGAGCAGGTGCTGGGCTTCCAGCAGACCCAGACCATGGCGTTGATCTTCGTGGTCAACATCGCGGCGGCACTGGGCGCCTTCAGCTGGGGTTATGTGCAGGACCGCATCGGCCACCGGCCGGCACTGGCGATCACGCTCGCCGGCTGGGTGCTGATGGTGCTGCTGGCCGCGCTGGCCACCGAGGCCACGCTGTTCTGGATCGCCGCGCTGATCGCCGGCTTGTGCATGGGCAGCAGCCAGTCGGCCGGGCGGGCGCTGGCCGGCGCGCTGGCGCCGGTGCGCCGGCGTGCCGAGTTTTTCGGCCTGTGGACCTTCGCGATCCGGCTGTCGGCCATCATCGGGCCGCTGACCTACGGCCTGGTCACGCTGCTCACTGCCGGCAACCACCGCATTGCGATCGCCAGCACCGGCTTGTTCTTTGTGCTGGGCCTGCTGCTGCTGCGCCCGGTGAACGTCGCGCGCGGCATGGCCGCCGCCGATGCCTGAGCGCTTGCCAGCCCGTTGATCAGCCGCCGGGATAGGTGCCGGGCAGCAGGATGCGCTTGTCCACTTGGTCGATCTGGGTGTGGCCGCAGAAGGCCATGGTCAGGTCGAGTTCCTTGTGGATGATCTGCAGCGCCTTGGTCACGCCGGCCTCGCCCATCGCGCCCAGGCCGTAGATAAAGCTGCGGCCGATGTAGACGCCGCGCGCGCCCAGCGCCCGCGCCTTGAGCACGTCCTGGCCCGAGCGGATGCCGCCGTCCATGTGCACCTCGATCTGGCTGCCCACCGCGTCGACGATCGGCGGCAGCGCGCGGATGCTGGACTCGGCGCCGTCGAGCTGGCGGCCGCCGTGGTTGCTGACGATCAGCGCATCGGCGCCCGATTCGACCGCCAGCCTGGCATCTTCGACATCCTGGATGCCCTTGAGGATCAGCTTGCCGCCCCAGCGCTGCTTGATGCGCGCCACGTCGTCCCAGCTCAGCCGCGGGTCAAACTGGCTGGCGGTCCACTCCGACAGCGAGCCCATGTCCTCCACACCCTTGACATGGCCGAAGATGTTGCCGAACTGCCGCCGCTGGGTGCCCAGCATGCCCAGGCACCAGCGTGGCTTGGTGGCCAGGTTGATCCAGTTGGCCAGCGTCGGCTTGGGCGGCACCGACAAGCCGTTCTTCAAGTCCTTGTGGCGCTGGCCCAGGATCTGCAGGTCCAGCGTGATCACCAGCGCGCTGCAGCCGGCGGCCTGTGCGCGGGCTATCAGGCGCTCGCTGAAGTCGCGGTCGCGCATCACATAGAGCTGGAACCAGAACGGGGCTTGGGTGGTGGCGGCAATGTCCTCGATCGAGCAGATGCTCATGGTCGACAGCGTGAAGGGCACGCCGAACTTCTCGGCCGCCTTGGCCGCCAGGATCTCGCCGTCAGCATGCTGCATGCCGGTGGAGCCCACCGGCGCCAGCGCCACTGGCATCGCCACCGGCTGGCCGAGCATGGTGCTGGCGGTGCTGCGGCCTTCCATGTTGACGGCCACCCGCTGGCGCAGCTTGATGCTCTGGAAGTCGGCTTCGTTGGCACGGTAGGTCGATTCGGTCCAACTGCCCGAATCGGCATAGTCGTAGAACATGCGCGGCACGCGCTTCTGTGCCAGCTGGCGCAGGTCTTCGATCGTGGTGATGACGGTCATCGGGGCTGTCTCCGGCGTGTTGTGTGATGCGGGCCGATGCTAGCGGGCCGGCGAGGGTGCTCGGCGCCTTCGAAGCGGCCCAGCCGCGCCGCCGCCTTGACGGCGCGCAGGCCGTCAAGGCGGACGTCGCAGGTTCAGGGCTTCGGCGGCCACGGCCGCCGACTGTAGCAACGACGCGCGGTCAGCGACTGCAGGCGGTGGCGGCTGCGGCCAGCGCAGCGGGCGCGAGCCCGGCTTCGGCATCCAGGCCCACCGCCACCAGATGCCGGGCCAGCGCTGCGTCCATCTGCTGTGCATGTGGCGGGAACCAGATCGCCAGCTCGGCCACCGCCAGCCGCAAGGGGTCGAAGTCGGTCTCGTCGTGGGCGCGACGCGCACATTCGTGCATCACCTGCAGCACCGCCCGGTGCTGAAAGCTGTGGCAGTTGTCGGCGCCCAGGCCGCTGGCCAGCATCCAGGCCTCTTCCTGGGCGAAGTGGTCGATGGTGTGGGCGAGCAAGGCCTCGAAGGCGAGCAACAACGCCGGTTCTGCAGCCGTCAGCGCGGCGTCGGCGGCGCCGAGCAGGGCGATGAACTCGACATGGGTGCGGTCCATCTGCGGGTGATTGACGGCGAGTTGGTCATGCCAGTGCAGGGCGGTCATGGTGTTCAGTGCAGGGCAGCGTGGGGTGGGCGGCCAGCCTAGCTGCAGCCTGCGTGGCGGGGCTTGTGCGGGGTCAAGCCCCTGCACCGCCGCAGGGCGGCATCGTCGCCGCTAGCATGCCGGCATGTCCGCACGCTTTGCTCAGCTGCAGCCCCGGCCACGCCCGTTGTGGCAGCGTGCGCTCTGGGCGCTGTTTGGCACGCTGAGCCTGGCAAGCGGCATCGTCGGCATCTTCCTGCCGCTGTTGCCGACCACGCCGTTTGTGTTGCTGGCAGCATTCTGCTTTTCGCGCAGCAGCCAGCGCTGCGAGAAGTGGCTGTTGTCGCACCGCGTTTTCGGCCCGATGGTGCGCGATTGGCGCCGCAACCATGCCATCCCGCTGCGCGCCAAGCAGCTGGCCTGGACCATGATGGCCCTGGGCTCGGCCTGGGCCGCCTGGGTGCTGCCACCGCGCTGGGCCTGGCTGCCGGCGGCCTGCTGCGCGGCGGTGGCGTTCTGGATGTGGCGGCTGCCCACTGCGCCGCGGCCGGCGGGTGGGTCGGGCCGGCCGCCGGTCGATCAGTCGCCGTAATCCGGCTGCGATGGCGCGGTGGTTGAACGCCGCGCCGGCCCGGCCCCCGGTGCACGCTGCAGCGTGCCCACGCGCACGCCCAGCAGTCGGATGCGCCGGGCCAGGTCCACCCGCTTCAGGCACAGCCCGGCGGCCAGGCGGATGGTGGCCGCTTCAGCGGTGGGCAGCTCAATGCTCAAGTCTCGGGTGACGGTCTTGAAGTCCTCGAAGCGCAGCTTGATGCCGATGGTGCGGCCCACATAGCCCTTGCGCTGCAGGTCGGTAGCCACTTGTTCGGCCAGCCGGGTGAAGATGGCGCCGAGTTCGGCCTTGTCGCGCTTGGCATGCAGGTCGCGTTCGAAGGTGGTCTCGCGGCTCATCGACACCGGCTCGCTGAAAGTCACCACCGGCCGCTCGTCGCGGCCATGGGCGGCTTCGTGCAGCCAGGCGCCGTAGCTGTTGCCGAACTGCTGCTGCAGCCAGCCGCGGTCTTGCTGCGCCAGTTCACCCACCGTCTCGACGCCCAGCGTGGCCAGCTTGGCGCCCGCCTTGGGGCCGATGCCGTTGATGCACCGCACCGGCAAGGGCCAGATGCGGGTGGGCAGGTCGGCCAGGGTCAGCAGCGTCAGACCGTCGGGCTTGTCCAGGTCGCTGGCGATCTTGCTCAGCAACTTGTTCGGTGTGATGCCGATCGAGCAGTTCAGCCCGGTGGCGCGCTGCACGTTGTTCTTGATGTCGAGCGCAATCGCCCGCACGCCGCCGTGCGGGTCGTGGCCCACGGCATCCTGCGCGCCGGGCTGATCGCTCAGGTCGATGTAGATCTCATCGATGCCGCGGTCTTCGATCACCGGCGCCACCTCGGCCACCGCGGCCTTGAAGCGCCGCGAGTAGAGCCGGTATTGCTCGAAATCCACCGGCAGCAGCACCGCCTGCGGCGCCCGCAGCGCGGCCTTCATCAGCCCCATGCCCGAGTGCACGCCGAGCGCCCGCGCCGCATAAGTGGCGGTGGTGGCCACGCCGCGGCCGGTGTAGCCGTCCAGCGTGGCAAAGCGCAGGCTGCCGTCGGCCAAGGGCTCGGGTTGGTGGCGGCGGCCGCCGCCGATGACCACCGGCTGGCCCCTCAGCACGGGGTAGCGCAGCAGTTCCACCGAGGCATAAAACGCGTCCATGTCGAGGTGGGCGATCCAGCGGCGCGGCGGCATGCACGCATTGTGCGGCGCGGCCGGCATGACCCTTGCGCGCCGCGCGGCCCGCTCTGCGCCGACCGCACCGTGCTGGAAACCACCGACATCAGCTTCGATTGATGCAGGTTGATCGGCCGGACGCGGCGGGGGCGCAGAATACGCTGCGATGACCCGTCAAGGATGACCATGAGCTTCCTGTGCCCGCTGACTGCCCGACGCGCCTTGGTCGATGCAGCGCTTGCGCTGCTGGCGGCCTGCGCGGCGCTCACCCAGTTCCTGCCGCCGCTGGCCGAGGCCACGTTGGACTCCACGCCCAGGGCGCTGGCCGCCGGGCTGATGGTGGCGCTGGCGCTGCCACTGCACTGCTGGTTTGTCGGCCTGGCAGCACGCCGCCTGGGCGGTCGCGCCATCGGCTGGGTGGGCTTGGCGGCCTTGCTGTTTCCGGTGGGCGGCGCGGCGGCGCTGCTCTTGCTGGCCGGCCAGCTGCGCGTCCAGCCGCCCCATGTGGCGGCCGCCGCGCGCTGATGTCAGGTCGCTGAAGCCGGCGGCTGCACCGCGTCGACCAACTCGGTGGCGAAGTCACCGGGCATCACGACTTCCAGCAGTTCCACGTCGTCGCTGTGGCCCAGTTCGCGGTGGCGGATGCCCGGCGGCTGGTGCACGCATGACCCGGCCTCCAGCCGCACCACGCCCTGACCTTCGTACTCGAACTCGATCCAGCCCTTGAGCACATAGACCAGCTGGAAATTGGTGAGGTGACGGTGCGGCTGGCTGGAGAAACCCGCGCCCGGCGCGGCGCGGATCACATGCGCCACCACCCGGCCGCCAGTGGCCTGCAGCAGGCCGAGGTCGCGGTATTCGAAGAAGGCGCGCAAGCCGCGCTCGAACTGCGCATCGCGGGCATGGCTGGCCACAAAACCGCCGCTGTTGCTCATCAGGTTGCTCTCCTCGGTTGAATAGGCCGCAGCTCAGCGCCGCTGCAGCAGGGCACGCAGGTGGCTGATCGGAATGGCATAGCTGATGCCGCTGGGCTGGCTGAGCAGGTTCTCGCGGCTGCCCTTGACCAGCACCATGTTCACGACGCCCAGCACCTCGCCCGACTCTGCGTCGAGCAGCGGCCCGCCGCTGTTGCCGGGGTAGGCCGTGCCGTCGAGCTGGTAGATGTCGAACGGCCGCTGGCGCAGCCGCGCCACGGCGGCAGCGTCCAGCCGCGCCGCGGTGGGTGGCGGCAGGGCAATCGGCGTGATCGACGAGATCATCGCGCGGTGGCTGACCGGCGAAAAGCCGAGCAGTCCGCCGATCGGAAAGCCGATGAACAGCGCTGCCTGGCCCTCGCGTGCCGGCGCTTCGGCCAGCGTCAACACCGGCAGCGGGTCGCCGCTGAACTCGAGCAGCGCCAGGTCGTGGATGCGGTCCAGGGCCAGCAGCGTCAAGGCACGCGTCTCGTTCGGGCCGTCCTGCGCGTCGCCGCGGTTGCCGGGCAGGCGCAGCACCAGCCGGCGCAACGCGCCGGGCTCGTCAGGCAGCACATGCGCATTGGTGGCCAGCAGCCGGCCGTTGCCGATGACAAAGCCGGTGCCGCGGAAGTTGAAGCGCGGACTGGCCAGCGGGTCGTACAGGCCCACCGCCATCACCGCCGGCTTGGCCGCAGCCACCACCTCGGGTGTCCCGGCTTGCGCCGCGCCTGCCAGCAGACTGGCGGCCAGCAGGGCCATCATCCGTCGGCGTGGCAGCTGCCGCGTGTTGCCGCTCACTCGCCCACCGCCGCGCGGTAGGCATGCCAGGACGCATGGCCCAGCACCGGCCCGATCACCAGCAGCCCGGCCAGCCAGGGCAGCAGCGCCAGCACCACCAGGCTGGTGATCAGCGCGCCCCAGCACAGCATCACGCTGGGCTGGCCCAGCACCAGGCGCAGGCTGGTCAGGCTGGCGGTGATGGCGTCGGTGGGCCGGTCGAGGATCATCGGGATCGAGATCACGCTGGTGGCGAAAATCAGCCCGGCAAACAGCCCGCCTACCGCCAGGTAGGCCAGGATGAAGCTGAGGTTCTCGGGGTTGAGCAAGGCCAGCAGCGAGCCCTTGAAATCGGGCATGCCATCAAAGCTGACCGCAAACACGATCAGCGAGGCGCGGCCCCACAGCATCTCCAGCACCAGCAGCACAAAGCCGAAGATCGCCAGCGTGCCGGTGCGCTGGTCCCAGGCCAGCAGCGAATCGCCCAGGTCGGGCCGCTCGCCGCGCTCGAGCCGGCGGCTGGCCTGGTACAGGCCCAGGCACAGAAACGGGCCGACCAGCAGAAAGCCGGCCGACAGCGCCAGCACATAGGCCGGTGCACGTTCAAACACCGCCATCAGCAGCCAGCCCATGATCATGAAACAGCCGCCGTAAAACAGGCCGATGCCGGGGCAGCGCTTGAAGTCGCGCCAGCCCAGCACCAGCCAGTGCAGCGGATCGGTCAGCCGCAACTGGCGCAGCGGCAGGCCGAAGGGGTTGCTGCGGCCGGCGCTGTCTGCGCCGCCCTGTGCGTCGTCCTGCGGCCCGGCGTCGGTGGGTGTCTGGGGGTCGGAAGGCGATGCGCTCATGGACCGACAGCCTAGCGCTTGCTGCGGCCACCGGCCATGCGGACAGTCCCGCGCGCCGCGCCGCTCACCGGCTGCGCCGCACGCGGCGGATCTCGTCGAGGATCAGCCCGATGGCGCCGGCGGTGATCGCCGCATCGGCGACATTGAAGCTGGGGAAGTAGCCGCCGGCGAACAGCGGCGACAGCACCGCAAAGCGGAACTGCAAGAAGTCGATCACATGGCCGTGCAGCAGCCGGTCGATGACGTTGCCGATGGCACCGCCCATGATCAGGCTGATCGAGAGGCAGAACAGCCGCTGCTCGGGGTGCTTGCGCAGCATCCAGACGATGAAGCCCGAGGCCATTGCGCCCAGACCGACGAAGAACCAGCGCTGCCAGCCCGAGGCGTCGGCCAGGAAGGAGAAGGCCGCGCCGGGGTTGTAGGCCAGCACCAGGTTGAAGAAGCTGGTGATGCGCAGGCTGTCACCCAGCCCGAACTGGCTGGTGATCATGGTCTTGGTGATCTGGTCGAGCACCACCACCAGCAGCGCCAGGCCCAGCCACAGCGCCAGTGACGGGGACGAGCCACGGGCCCGCGATGGGCTGCGGGGCAGGGGGGTGGACGGCTTGGCAGCGGGCATGCAGCGGGGGGCGGCCGGTGCGGCCGCGTGGCGAAAACGGGGCTACTGTAGCCGGCGCGGACAGCCCGGCGCCGCGCTGGCATCATTCCGCTCTTGCGGCAGCGAGCACGCGGCCGCCCCCACTTGCCGCCCCCACTTGAATAACGAGCCACCATGGACGCCTCCACCAATGCCTTGCTGATCAGCGGTGACGCCCCGCTGACCCTGCCCGCCTTCGAGCGCATCCGGGCCGCCGATGTGCGTCCGGCGATCGAGCGCGCGATGCAATTGCACCGTGACGAGATCGCCGCACTGCTGGCGCAGCCGGCGGCGCCGGACTTCGCCAACACCGCGGCCGCCTTCGACCGCTGCGGCGCGCTGCTGTCGCGGGTGAGTGCGGTGTTCCATGCGCTCGCCGCGTCGGCCACCACGGCCGAACTGCAGGCCGTCCAGCGCGAGCTGTCGGCGCCGCTGTCAGCCCACTACAGCGCGATCTACCAGGATGCGGCCTTGTTCACGCGGATTGACGCGGTCTACCAGCAGCGCGCCGCACTCGGCCTCACGGGCGAGCAGCAGCGGCTGGTCGAGCGCAGCCACCGCGACTTCGTGCGTGCCGGCGCGCAACTGCCGCCGGACCAGCGCGCCGAGTTTGCCGCGCTGCAAAGCCAGCTGGCCGAGCTTTACACCCGCTTCAGCCAGAACCTGTTGCACGACGAAAGCGCTTACACGCTGCCGCTGCCCGACGCGGCCGCGATGGCCGGCCTACCCGAGTTTGTGCGCGCCGCGGCACGCCAGGCAGCCGCCGACCGCGGCCTGGCCACGCCGGTGATCACGCTCAGCCGCTCGTTGATCGTGCCCTTTCTGAGCTTCTCGCAGCGGCGCGATCTGCGCGAGGCCGCCTGGCGTGCCTGGATCAGCCGCGGCGAGCATGCCGGTGAGCAGGACAACCGGCCGGTGGCGCAGCAGATGCTGGTGTTGCGCCAGCGCCAGGCGGTGTTGATGGGCCATGCCAACTATGCCGACCTCAAGCTGGTCGACACCATGGCGCAGACCCGCGACCGGGTCTGGGCGCTGCTTGACGAAGTCTGGCAGCGTGCGCTGCCGGCGCTGGCGCGTGAACGCGCGATGCTGGCCGAGGCAATGGCCGCCGCCGGTGCCACCGAGCCGCTAGCCGCCTGGGACTGGCGCTACTGGGCCGAGCAGGTGCGCCAGGAGCGGTTTGCGCTCGACGATGCCCAGCTCAAGCCCTACTTCGCGCTGCCCAACATGGTGGCCGCGGCCTTTGAATGCGCCGAGCGGCTGTTCGGCCTGCGCTTCGTGCGGCGCGAGGATTTGCAGGCCTACCACCCCGATGTGGCGGTCTACCAGGTCAACGATGCCAGCGGTGCAGCGCTGGGCCTGTTTCTGCAGGACAACTTCTCGCGGCCGGCCAAGCGCAGCGGCGCCTGGATGAACTCGCTGTCGGTGCAGCACCGCAACAGCGCCGACGGCCAGCCCAGCCTGCCGATCGTGATGAACAACAACAATTTCGCCAAGGGCGAGGCCGGCACACCCACGCTGCTGTCGCCCGACGATGTGCGCACCCTGTTCCACGAGTTTGGCCATGGCCTGCACGGCTTGCTCAGCGACGTTGGCTACGAGCGCCTGTCCGGCACCCGGGTGCTGCGCGACTTCGTCGAGCTGCCGTCGCAGCTGTTCGAGCACTGGGGCCAGGAGCGCGAAGTGCTGCAACGCCACGCGCTGCATTGGCAGACCGGCGAGGCCATCCCCGAAATACTGCTCGACCGCCTGGAAGCCGCGCAACGCTTCGGCCAGGGTTACGAGACGGTGCGCTACACCGCGAGCGCCATCGTCGACCTGGCGGTGCACCAACTGGCCGAGCCGCCGGCCGACATCGTCGCTTTCGAGCAGCAGCTGATGGCACAGCGTGGCCTGCCGCCCGAGGCCGGCTTGAATCACCGCCTGCCGCACTTCCAGCATTTGTTTGCCGGCGAGGGCTATCCGGCGGGCTACTACGTCTACCTGTGGGCCGAGGTGCTGGAAGCCGATGCCTGGGAGGCCTTTGGTGAAGCCGGCGGCGCCTTCGATACCGCCGTGGCAGCACGCCTCAAGGCACAGATCTACAGCCGCGGCGACAGTGTGGAGCCCGGCGCCGCCTACCGCGCCTTCCGCGGCCGCGATGCCGATTTGGCACCGATGCTGCGGGGGCGAGGCCTGCTCGACTGATCGACTCGGGTTCGGTCTGCGGGCAAGCTGGTGCCAATCGCCTCCTAGACCTGTCACCCTCCTGAGCGAGTGGCCACGGGGTCACAATGGCCGAGTACCGTTCTCCGACCGACTCCATGGCCACACGACATTCCCATACCGGCGCACCCCATCGCCTGCACTCGCTGATTGAGCTGCGGGCGCTGGCCGAAATGGCCATGCTGCCCTTTACCTGGCCGATGCTGGCCCAGGCGCCGGACGGCGATGGCCACCCGGTGCTGCTGCTGCCGGGTTTCATGGGTGACGAGGGCTCCTTGTTCGCCCTCAAGCTGTTCCTCGGCGGTCGCGGCTACCAGGTGCAGACCTGGGGCCTGGGCCGCAACATCGGCTTCCAGCGTCGCCATGCGCAGGCGCTGGAGCAGAAGATCCGCTACCTGCACCACCAGAGCGGCCGCAAAGTCAGCCTGGTGGGCTGGAGCCTGGGCGGTGTGTTTGCGCTCTACGGCGCGTTGCAGGCGCCAGAGTGCGTGCGCCAGTTGATCACGCTGGGCAGCCCGGTCAGTGTCGATGCCGAGGGGGGTAACCAGTCGCCGCGGCTGGTCAAAGCGCTGTACCGCATGATCGCCCACCCGATGGGCCCGGGGGTGCATGTGATGCAGCCGCGTGCCAAGAAGCTGCGCGACCGGCTGCTGCCCGACGTGCCGATGAGCTGCCTCTACACGATCAGCGACGGCGTGGTGCCGCCGCAGGAGGCCACCATCGAAGGCCCGGTCGAGCGTTGCGAGAACATCCGCGTCAGCGGCAGCCATACCGGCCTGGGCTTCAATGCCATGGTGATGTGCATCCTGGCCGACCGGCTGGCCCAGCCCGAAGGCCGGTGGCAGCCCTTCAATCCGGCCGGCTTGGGCGGCGCAATCTACCGGCTGATGACGCACGAGGCGCTGCCGGTCTAGCGGGCCGCGGCACTGCGGCCGGACGCGCCGCGTGCGCCTTGGCGGTCTTGGTCAGATTGGCTGGCTTGGCGAGTTTGACCAGCTTGCGCGGCCGCCGCTTGGTCAATGCCAGGTACTCCTGGAAGCTGTCGCGCAGGCATTGCGCAAAGGCCTCGGGGTCGGGCATCAGTTCGCGGCAGCTGGTCGGCGAGATCACCAGCCGACCGTCGTAGCGGGTGACGGCAAAGGCCAGGCCGAGGCCGTCGTTGATCGGCAGGATGGCCGAGAAGTAGCTCAGCCGCGCGCCGCACAAGTACATCGGCTGTTGCGGCGCCGGCAGATGGGCCAGGCTGCAATTGGCCGGCGGCGTGCGCGCGCCCAGGCGGGCGCTGGCCTTGCTGGCCAGTTGGCGGGTCCAGGCCAGCACGGCGGCCGCAGCCTGGTCGCCCACTTCACTCAGCGCACGGCTGCCCAGTGCCAGCGTCACATCGTCCGGGCCGGCTTCGGCCTGGTGCTGGATGCTGGCGAGGCGCTGCAGCGGATCGGCAATGTCGGTGCCCAGCGGCACATGGCGCCAGGCCACGCCCGGCGGCTGCGCCTTGGCCGGCGGTGGTGTGCCATCGGCGTCGGTGACGATCGCCGCCAGGCTGTTGCCGGGCGGCAGTTCACCCTGATCGTCGAGGTAACGACGCAGCGCGCCGCCGCAGACCGCGATGACCGCGTCGTCTACGCTGGCGCCGGGCACCAGCTTGCAGATGGCCTCGAACTCGGCTTCGGTGAAGCGTCGGGTCTCGAACACACGGTGCGGCGACACCACCGAATTGAAACGTGTGGCGGGCAGGTGCTGCGGATGCAGCAGCATCTCGCTGGCCAGCGCCGCAGCTGCTGGTGCCACCTTGCTCACCGCCCGCGCCAGTGGCCGCGCCAGGCGCAGCGGTGATGTGAGCGTGCTCACCAGGCCGCGGCGCACCAGGCTCAGCCGGCCCGGCGGCGAGTCGGCAAACCAGGGCTCCGGCGGCCCCGACGGCAGCGGCGTGGCGCTGTCGTCGTAGAGCAGGGCGCTCAGCGCGCCGAACTGCTGCAGGTCGACCGCGGCGAGGTGGGTCTTGAACTGCAGCGCGAAGCTGCCCACCGGCAGGTCGAGAAAGCTGTCCAAACCCTCGATGACGTAGACCTCCCACAACGGGCGGTCGAGGTCGAGTGGCCGCGCATGCAGGCGCGAGACCTGGATGCAGAACTGCCGCCAGTCGCCTGGCTTGGGCAGGGCAATGTGGCGGACGTGGTATTCGAGGTCGAAATAGGCGTCGTCCACCCAGTACGGGTGGTCCAGGCCCAGCGGCACACGCTGCAATCGCTGGCGGAACAGCGGCGAGGCCGACAAGCGGTGCTCAACCTGCGCCAGGATGCTCTTGAAGCGCACCACGCCGCCCGGCGCGGTGGACTGGTCATGGATGTGCAGCAGGCTGACATTGGCATTCGCATGCACCGTGTCGGTGTACAGAAAGCCGGCTTCATGCCCGCTGAGTTGTCGCATCATCATTGATCCAGCCTTGGTCCAGGAGTGGATTCAACCACGCCCGAGGCGGTGGCTCAGGCTGCGGCTGCAGCGCTGGTTTCGACCGCGGCGACCGGCGCCCGCGCGCTCTTGCGGGTGGCGGCACGGCGCACCGGCTTGGCAGCGGCCTTGGGCTTGGCCGTCTTGGGCGTCTTGGTTGTCTTGGTTGTCTTGGGCGTCTTGGCCGTCTTGGGCGTCTTGCCCGGCTTGACGGCCTTGCCAACCTGGGTCACCACGGCGCGGGCACGGCGCTTGGCAGCCTTCTTGACGGCCTGGCCGGTGACTTCGATTTCAGCGGCGGTATCACGCGCGGCCTTGGCCACGAGGCGGCTGACCGGCTTGGGCGCAGCGCGGCGCACCGGCTTGGCGGCGACCTTGGCCTTGGCACCGGCCTTGGTCTTGGCTTTGGCTTTGGTCTTGCGCGCGCCGGCGGCCACTTGCGCCAGCTTGTCGGCGCCGGCAGCCACACGCTCGGACAGCGTCAGCGCGACTTGCGCGCCCGGCAGGCTGATGCGGGCAGCGGCTTGCAGGCTGCGCGCGACGACGCGGTTGTCCACGCCGCCGGCCAGCTTGGCCACGCGCTTGACCTGGGCGGTAATGCCGTTGGCGCTGACCTCGATCGCACGCTCGGTGCCGGCGCTGACCGCATCCACACCCTTGACGGCGTAGCTGCCCGCGTTGTGGCCGGCGTTGCGCAGTGCGGCGGCCAGGCCGGGCACATACGGCTCGGCGCCGCGCTTGGCGGCCAGATCCACACCGTGCTGTGCGGCAGCGATCAGGCGATGGCCACCACTGCGGTAGGCAACCACGGCATGCTCGGCGGCATGGCGGTAGTTGGCAACGGTCTTCAGGGTGACGGTACTCAGCGAAGCTTGTGTCATGGTGGTCTTTCGAAGGTGTTGAGGCGCAGAGGGTGCGGCTTGATTCGGAGCGCGCTTGGCACTGCGATGGCAACAGTCTGACCAGGAGTCCTAGAGACCGAAACCCAATTCAGCGGGTTTTCCCTAGGCGTGGCTCTCCAATCCTGCGGCCGCGCTGGCGCCCTGTTGACGCGGCTGCGACGCCCTGGCCGCCTGTGTGGCTGCAGAATCTCCGGCCTCGCAGCCAGCCCGTGCATTGCCGCCATGGACCATCCTTTTGCCAACCTGATCGACCTGCATGTGGTTGAGCAGCGCGCCGGCCACAGCCTGCTGCGGCTGAACATCGACGAGCGTCACCTCAATCCCCACCGTGTGGCCCATGGCGCCGTGCTCTATGCGCTGGCCGATACCGGCATGGGCGCGGCGCTGTATCCCACGCTGGCGGCGGGCGAGTTGTGCGCGACCATCGAGATCAAGATCAACTACTTCAAGCCAGTGCGCGGTGGCCTGCTGGTCTGCCGCACCGAGCTGGTCAACCGCGGCAAGACGGTGGCCAACCTGGAATCGCGGGTCACCCTCGATGAGTTGCTGGTGGCCCAGGCCAATGGCAACTACGCCATCTTCAAGCCGGCCGTGCCGGCGCGCTGACCGGCCCCGCACACGGGGCTGTCGCGGCGCCGGTCTTCATCGCAGAATCGCCCCATGAGCAGCGACCGACCCGACGACGACGACCCGACCCGCGCGCTGGACGACTTTGTTCGGCGCATGCGCCCGGCGGCCATGCCCGCCGCAGCACCGGACCCCGACCTGGCGGATTTGTCCGACCTGGTGGCCCGTTTGCATCCAGAGCGCACCGCGGCTGCCCCGCGGCCCCGCGGCGGCAAGCTGCGCAATGGCCAGACCTGGAGCGCCGACGATGTAGAGGACGTGCCGTTGGTCGAGTTGCCGCGCCAGCCGGCGGCGCGCAGCGCGCCGCCGCAGGTCGATCTGCCCGAGGTGGACCTGCGCGCCGAGGGTGCGCGGGCCGCGCAGGCGCCCGAGATCAGTCTGCCCTCGGTCGATGCGCCGCAGCCGCCGCGTGAGCAGGACATCGTCGACGCGGTGCAGGAAGTCCGCGATCTGGCGGCCGATCAGCAGCGTGCCGAGGCTGCCGCGCAGGCGGCGCCGGCCTGGCAGCCTGACCTGACCACCTTGCAATTGCGCCGTGCCAGCGATCCGCGGCTGCTGACAACCTGGCAGCCGGGTGCCTGGATCGGCGCGGTGCGCCAGGTGGTCGACAGCACCACCGAGTTCGTCAAGACCGCCGATGGCCACCCGACGGTGGAGACCTGGCCGCCGCATCGGCTGCTGCTGCTGTGGCCGCCGCAGGGGCCGGACCAGCCGCTGCTGGGCCGCTGGCCGCAGCAACTGCGCCTGTCGGCCGTGCCGCGGGATCAGGCGGCCGAGGCCTTGCTCGTCGACCTGCCACCCGACGCCAGCCTGTGGTTGCACCCTCAGCCGCAAGACATCGACTGGGCGCTGGCCGCCGAGATCCTGCTGCACCACCAGGCCAATCTGCGGCCGTTCCAGGCCGAGGGCCTGCGCGCCTTCATCGCTGCCGAACGTGAAGCCAGCTACGGCCGGCTGAACTCTGCCTACCAGGCAGCATCCGACGGCGGCGTGGTGCGGGCCGCCGGCTGATCGTCGGCCAATGCTCAGGCGCTGACGATCCAGCCCTCCAGCGCATCCACCGCGGCCGGCAAGCCCCAGCGCGGCTGGCCCGCGGCCCAGGCCGCCTGCAGCAGGCACAGCACCGCGTCGAGCACATCGCCGCTGGCATCGGCTGCGAGTTGGTCGCGCTGCGCGGCGCTCAGCCGCAGGCGCAGCCCCAGCCGGCTGCGGCCTTGCTCCAGCGCATCGACGATGTCCTTGCGGGCGATCAGCCGCTCGGGCGTCTGCCGGGCTTTGTCGTCGGCCTTGTAGGAACGGGCGCCGATCAGCTCACGCGCCAGCAGGCCGGGGTAGGCCTCCAGGGCCACACGCGCCGGCGCCTCGGCTGGCCCTGCCGCCACTGCGTCCGGGCCGTGGGCGGGCAGTTGCACGCCGGCCGCGCGCAGCAGCGGCACACCGGCGTGCAGCATGTAGGCCACCGGCGGGTTGACCCATTTCATCGAAGGGCTGGAGCCGGCCGGCCGGTCGCAAGCGCGGTGCGCAAACTTGCCGCCCACCGGCCGTGCGGCGCAGAAGGCGGCAAAGGTGTCGCGGATCTGTGGTCGGCTCAGGCTGGCGTAATGGTCCATGCAGGCCGCCCAGTCCAGCGGCCAGCCCAGCTGTTCCACCAGTTCCCGCGGCAGGCCGAAGGGCAGGTCGAAGCCGCCGACCCAGTGGCCTGGTCTCGCCAGGTATTGGCCGAACTCGGCCAGGGTCGGAAACAGCATCAGGCCGTCGAGCCGAACCGCCTGGCCCTGCAGCCGGCCATGGGCCAGCACGATGGGCTTGCGGCGGCTGGGGCTGGACGAAAAATCGACGCCAATGATCGGCCGGACGCTGCTGCTGGACATGCGCCCGATTGTGCCGGCGGCGCTACAGTGCGCCGTCTCCGCTGCCCCTACCCACCATGAGCCAAGCCCAGCCCGACCTCGTTCACGCCCTGCGTGGCGGCATCGTCGAATCCTTTCACCGCGGCGCGCTGGTGGTGGTCGACGCCGATGGTGCCCTGGTGCATTCGCTGGGCGATATCGATCGACCGATCTTTCCACGCTCGGCCAACAAGGTGCTGCAAGCGCTGCCGCTGGTGGCCAGCGGCGCGGCCGAGGCCTTTGGCCTGGACGACGCCGAACTGGCGCTGGCCTGCGCTTCGCATGGCGGCGAGCCCGGCCACGTTGCCACCGCCGCCAGCCTGCTGGCCAAGGCCGGGCTGGATGCGCAGGCGCTGGAGTGCGGCGCGCACTGGCCGAGCAACGATGCCGCGCTGAAGGCGCTGGCCCGCGTTGCTGGTGCGCCCGGCGTGCTGCACAACAACTGCTCGGGCAAGCACGCGGGCTTTGTTTGTCTCGGCTGCCTGATGGCGCGCGCCGCCGGCCGCGAGCCGGCCGAGTTTGTGCGCGGCTACATCGGCGCGGATCACCCGGTGATGCGCGAGGTGACTGCGGCGCTGGCCGCGGCCACCGGCGCTGACCTGGCGCGCGCGCCGGTGGGCACCGACGGTTGCTCGATCCCCACTTATGCCCTGCCACTGCGGCAACTGGCGCTGGGCTTTGCCCGCGTCGCCACCGGCGTCGGCCTGGCCAGCGACCATGCCCGCGCCGCGCGGCGGCTGCGCCAGGCGGTGGCGGTCTCGCCCTTCCATGTCGCGGGCAGCGGCCGCTTCGACACCCGGGTGATGCAGCGTCTGGGCGAGCGGGTGTTTTGCAAGATTGGCGCCGAGGGGGTCTACTGCGCTGCGCTGCCCGAGCGAGGCCTGGGCGTGGCGATCAAGATCGACGACGGCAACAACGCCCGCGCCGCCGAGGTGGTGATGGCCACGGTGATCGAGGCGCTGGTGACGCTGGACGACGGCGAGCGCGCCGTCATGCGCGGCTTCAGCGATCTGCCGCTGGTCAACTGGAACGGCATCGAGGTCGGGCGGCTGCAGGCCAGCGCCGGGCTGCGCAAGGCGCTCGGCGCCTGAGGCGCAGCGCGGGCACCGCCATGGCGCGGCGAGCGACTGCGCGTTTTTATTTTGGTGGGCGGGCAGTCTCCCGTGGTGTACTGGTTGGTGCGCCGCGCAACACCAAGAGCCACAAAGAACCATCAAGCACCACCGGGAGCCCCCATGTTTCTGAAAAGCCAGGACGCTGACTTCTTCGTCACTTCATTCGGCCGCGGCCCGCGCACGATCGTCGCGCATGGCGGCTGGGTGGGCAGCGGCGAGTTGTGGCTGCCGCCTTTTGAACGCCTTAGCCAAGACTGGCGCACGGTGACCTACGATCACCGCGGCACCGGCGCCACCCGCAGCCGGGCGCCCCAGATCACCTTCGACCTGCTGGTAGACGACCTGTTTCATGTGCTCGACAGCCTGGACATCCAGCGCTGCGTGCTCGCCGGGGAATCCTCTGGCGCGCTGGTGGTGCTGGAGGCCGCGCTGCGCCAGCCCCAGCGCTTCGAAGGTCTCGTCCTGGTGGACGGCCGC
>JBBQZM010000038.1:0-22664 GCA_038207685.1 Burkholderiales bacterium | reverse complement strand
GCTGTCGCTGGCCAACGGTTCGACGCTGAACCTGTCGAGCACGGGCACGGGGCTGACGGTGTCGCGGGTGATCGACGACGCGGCGGGCAGCGCGGCGGTGGCCGCCGGGGCCGGCAACGTGACGCTGACGACGGCCAACAGCTACGACGGCGGCACGACAGTGGCGGCGAACACGACGCTGAAGCTGACGAGCTCGACGGCGGCGGGCACGGGCACGATTGGCCTGACGACGGGCACGTCGGTGCTGGACATCTCGGGTGGCGCGAGCGTAGGCAACCTGGTGACAGTCGCGGCAGGGAGCAGGATCACCAACAGCAGCGGGGTGGGCACGCTGGCGACGAATGCGACGGCGCTGGTGCTGGCCAACGGTTCGACGCTGAACCTGTCGAGCACGGGCACGGGGCTGAATATCGACCGCACAATAGACGACGGCGTGAACACCGCCAGCGTCAACGCGAGCGCAGGCACGGTCACGCTGAGCCGGGCCAACACCTACAACGGCGGCACGACGGTGAGCGCGGGCACGCTCAAAGGCACGACGACCAGCCTGCAGGGCAACATCGGCAATGCCGCTACGGTTGTGTTCGAGCAGGCTGGCAGCGGTACCTATGGTGGCGTGATCAGCGGCGCGGGTGCGGTGAGCAAGCAAGGCACGGGCAACGTGACCTTCAGCGGCGCCAACCTGTATGGGGGTGGCACGACGGTCGGCGCGGGCGCGCTGACAGGGACGACGACGAGCCTGCAGGGCAACATCGACAACGCGGCTACCGTGGTATTCGATCAGGCCGGCAATGGCAGCTACGTCGGCGTGATCAGCGGCGCGGGTGCGGTGCGCAAGCAGGGTGCCGGCAACGTGAGCTTGAGCGGTGCCAACCTGTACGGTGGTGGCACTACGGTGCTCGCGGGCACGCTGACCGGGACGACGACCAGCTTGCAAGGCAATATCGACAACACGGCTACCGTAGTCTTTGAGCAGGCAGGCAATGGCACTTATGCCGGCGTGATCAGCAACACAGGCGCGCTGAGCAAGTTGGGCGCTGGCAATGTCACGCTGACGGGCAGCAACAGCTACAGCGGCGGCACGACTGTGAGCGCCGGCACGTTGACGCTCAACAGCACAGGCAGCACGGCACTGGCCGACACGGGCGCAATGATGGTGTCAGGCGGCTCGCTGGCGCTGGCCACCAGCGAGACGGTGGGCGCCGTGACGCTCAACAGCGGCAGCATCACGGGCGCCTCGTTGACGGGCAGCGGCTACACGGTCAAGTCGGGCACGATCAGCGCCGGCCTGGCGGGCGCCACGTCGGCGCTGAACAAGGTCAGCGACGGCTCTGGCGGCGGTGGTACGGTCACGCTCAGCGGCGCCAACAGCTACGGCGGCGGCACGACGGTGAGCGCGGGCACGCTGCAAGGGTCGACAAACAGTCTGCAGGGCAATGTCGGCAATGCGGCAACGCTGGTGTTTGAGCAAGCTGGCAACGGCACCTATGGTGGCGTGATCAGTGGCGTGGGTTCGGTGAGCAAACAGGGTGCGGGTAATGTGACCTTCAGCGGTGCCAACCTGTACGGAGGCGGCACGACAGTCGGCGCAGGCACGCTGACGGGAACGACAAGCAGTCTGCAGGGCAACATCGTCAATGCGGCCACGGTGGTGTTTGATCAGGCTGGCAATGGCAGTTACGCCGGCGTGATCAGCGGCGCGGGTGCGGTGCGCAAGCAGGGTACGGGCAATGTGACCTTCAGCGGCGCCAACCTGTATGGGGGTGGCACGACGGTGCTCGCGGGCATGCTGACCGGCACAACGAGCAGTTTGCAGGGCAACATCGACAACACGGCGACCGTGGTGTTTGAGCAGGCCGGTGGCGGCACTTATGCCGGTGTGATCAGCAACACCGGCGCGCTGAGCAAGTCGGGCGCTGGCAATGTCACGCTGACGGGCAGCAACAGCTTCAGCGGCGGCACGACCGTGAGCGCCGGCACGCTGACGCTCAGCAGTGCTGGCGGCACGGCACTGGCAGACACCGGCGCAATGACGGTCTCAGGCGGCTCGCTGGCGCTGGCGACCAACGAGACGGTGGGCGTCGTGACGCTCAACAGCGGCAGCATCACGGGCGCCACGTTGACGGGCAGTGGCTACCAACTGAAGTCCGGCACAGTCAGCGCCTCGCTGGCCGGTGCGGGCATCGCGCTTGAGAAAACCAGAGATGGCACGGCGGCGGGCGGCGTCGTCAGCCTGACCGGCAGCAATACCTACACTGGCGGCACGACGGTGACGGCCGGCACGCTGGCGTTGCTCAGCGCTTCGGGCACGGCCTTGACGGACAGCGGGGCGGTCGCAGTCTCGGGCGGCACGTTGGCAGTGACCGTCAGTGAAACGGTGGGGCAGGTCACGCTCAATAGCGGCAATATCACGGGCGCGACACTGACGGGCAGCGGCTTTGAGGTCAAAGCCGGCACGGTCAGCGCAGCGCTGGCGGGTTTGGGCGTGGCACTGAGCAAGACCACGGATGGCAGCGGCGGAGGCGGCACTGTAACCTTGGCCGGCAGCAACACCTACACCGGTGGCACGACAGTCAACGCCGGCACGCTGGCACTGAACAGTGTCACCGGCACGGCCTTGAGTGACAGTGGCGCGGTCACCGTGGCGGGTGGCACGTTGGCGGTGACCGTCAGTGAGAGGGTGGGCGCGGTCATGCTCAACAGTGGCAGCATCAGCGGCGCGACCTTGACCGGCAGTGCTTACGCGGTCAGCTCGGGCACTGTGAGCGCGGCGCTGGCGGGTGCCGGCGTGGCGCTGACCAAGGTGTCGGACGGCTCTGGCGATGGCGGCACGGTCAGCCTGACAGGCAGCAACACCTATACCGGCGGCACGACGGTGAGTGCGGGCACGCTGGCGCTGAACAGCGCGACTGGCGTGGCGCTGGTCGATGGCGGTGCGGTGGCGGTTTCGGGCGGTACGCTGGCGGTGCTGAGCAGCGAAACGGTGGGTGCGGTCACGCTCAACAGCGGCAGCATCTCCGGCGCGACGCTTACCGGCAGCGCTTATCTGGTGAAGTCTGGCACCGTCAGCGCAGCGCTGGCGGGCTCGGGTGTGGCGCTGAGCAAGGTGACGGATGGCAACGGTGATGGTGGCACGGTCACGTTGACGGGCAGCCATACCTACACTGGTGTCACGACGGTGAGCGCGGGCACGCTGGCGCTGGGCACGGCCGGCGAGCGGCTGGCGAATGCCAGCACGCTGGTGGTCAGCGGTGGCAGCTTCGACCTGGGCGGCTTTGCCGAGACCGTTTCGGGCGTGCGGCTGACTGGCGGATCGATCAGCAATGGCACGCTCACCAGCACCACCAATTTCGACATGCAGGCCGGCACCGTCAGCGCCGTGCTCGCGGGCAATGTCGGGCTGGACAAGACGACGGCCGGTACGGTGTCCTTGTTTGGCGCCAACACCTACACCGGCATCAACACCCTCGGCCAGGGCACCTTGCTGCTGGGCCCGCTGGGTCAGCTGGATCCTTCAAGCCGGATCGACATCGCCAGTGGCGCCACGCTGGACATCAGCGGTGAACAATCGGTGATCAGCCTGAACTTGGCCGGTTCGCTGGTGGGTACGGGCAGCCTGACCGCCGGCACTTATGTGCTGGACAGCGGCCGGTCCGACATTGCGCTGGGTGCCGGGTCATTGAGTTCCTCGGGCAACAGCGCACTGAACAGCACGGTGGGCGCCGCCAGCATCACGGTTGCCAGCGGCAGCCTGACGATGGGTGGCGCCAACCTGCTGGCCGATGGTGCCACGGTGACCGTCGCCAGTACGGCGCTGTTGCAGCTCAACGGCAGCGACACGATCACCCGGCTCAATCTGCAGGGCACGCTTGAGGGCAGTGGCGTGCTCACGGCGTCGCGCTATGTGCTGGACGGCGGCGCGGCAAATGCCGACCTCGGCGCTGGTGCGCTGTCCAGCACAGGTGCCAGCAGCTTGAGCGCACGGGCTGCGGTGCAAACGGTCGATGTGACCGGCGGCAGCTTGCAGATGGGATCGTCCGGGGAGTTCAGCGCGGCGCCGACGGTGAACATCGCCTCGGCCGCAGTGCTGTTGATGGGCAGCAACGAGCGTTTCGGCCAGCTCGAAGGCAGCGGCGAGCTCAACCTGGGCACCGGCACCTTGACGACCGGCGGCGCAGGGTCGTCCACCTTCAGCGGCATCATCTCCGGCACTGGCGGCCTGATCAAGGAAGGCGGCAGCGCCTTCACGCTGGCCGGCGCCAGCACCTACACCGGCGACACCGTGGTGGCGGCGGGTAGTCTGGTGCTGCCTTCGGCTGACCGCTTGGCCGATGCCAGCGCCGTCAGCGTGGCCAGCGGCGCGACACTCTCGGTGGCGTCCAGCGAAACCGTGCGCAGCCTGCAATTGCGGGGTGTGCTTGCGGGCACCGGTACCCTGACGGCAGCCAGCTATGCGCTGGACAGCGGCACGGTCGACGCCAGCCTGGGCAGTGGCACGCTGGTGTCGACAGGCGTCAGCACGTTGGGTGCGCCGGCGGCCATCACCAGCATGACGGTCACCGCTGGCGCGCTGACGCTGGGCAGCGCTGCCCGGCTGACTGCCAACCCGGCCGTCGTGGTCGATGCAGGTGCCGCGCTGGCGCTGGCGGCCGACCAGACGCTGGGTAACCTGGCCGGTGGCGGCACGGTGGCGCTGGGCACATTCACGCTCAGCACCGGCGTCGGTGGGTCGTCGGCTTTTGCTGGCGTGATCGAGGGCGCTGGCGGGTTGGCCAAGCAGGGCGCCGGCAGCTTCACGCTCAGCGGCGCCAACACCTTCATCGGCACCACCCGCGTGGAGGCCGGCACGCTGATCCTGTCGGGTGACGAGCGCCTGGCCGATACGTCCGCCGTGACGGTCATCCCTGGTGCCACGTTGCAGCTCGGCGGCCAGGAGACAGTGAGCTCGCTGGCCCTGCAGGGTACGCTGGGTGGCAACGGTACGCTGATCGCCGCCAGCTATGCGCTGGACGGCGGCAACACCACGGCCGACGCCGCACTGGGTGCCGGCACGCTGACCGCCATCGGCAGCAGCACGCTGGCGGGCACGTCGTCGGCCGGCAGCTTGTCGGTTGACGCGGGGCGCCTCACCTTGGCCAGCGCCGGCCGGCTGACCAACACCAGTGCGCAGCTGACCGTTTCCCAAGGTGCCGCACTGACGCTCACCGGCGATACCGGCGTTGACGGCCTGCTGCTGCGCGGCACGCTGGACGGCAGTGGTGTGCTCACCGCTGCCACCTACCGCGTGGACGGCGGTACGGCACAGGCCGACCTGGGTGCCGGTGCCCTGTCCAGTACCGGCAGCAGCCTGATCGCCGGGCGTGCTGCGGCGGGCACCGTGGCGGTTACCGGTGGCACGCTGGCGCTGGGCGAGGTCGATCGGCTGGCGGCCAGCGCGGTGGTCAGCCTGGCGGCCGGCACGGGTCTGACGCTGCAGGCTGACAACACCATCGGCAGCCTGAGCGGGCAAGGCACGGTGGCGCTGGGCAGCTTCACGCTGAGCGCCGGCAGCGCGGGTTCCACCACTTACAGCGGCGCGATATCGGGCGCCGGCGGGCTGGTCAAACTTGGCGCCACCACCACCTTCAGCCTGATCGGCGCCAACACCTACATCGGCACCACTACCGTTGCCGAAGGCAATCTGGTGATCGGCGACGGCGCCACCGCCGGCTCTTTGGCCACCAGCAGCTTTGTGATCAAGGGTGTGCTGCGCTCGGCGCGGTCGGACAACGTGGTGTTTGCACAGCCGATCAGCGGCAGCGGCAGCGTCGAGCAGATCGGCACCAATCCGACCAGCCGCCTGACACTGCAGGGCAACAACAAGAGCTACAGCGGCGCCACCGTGGTCACCAGCGGCGAGCTGGCCAGCGCGGCGGCCGAGAACTTCTCCGATGTCAGCGACGTGCGTGTGGCCACTGGCGCCAAGCTGATCGTGGCTGGTGCCGAAACCGTCAAGTCGATCGATGCCGACGGCATGGTGATGATCGACTCACGGCTGACCACCACCGGCGCGCTGGCGCTCAAGGGCGCGGCCGTCGCCAGCGGCGCGGCGCTGGTGGCCGGCGGCGCCGGCGTCAGCCTGATCGGTGGCAGCACTGTCGATGCCGTCAATGCCGGCAACCTGTGGGGTCCGAACGCGCTGTCGGTCAATGCCAGCGGTGCGCTGAACTTGTCTGCCGGCAAGGAAGGGGACAAGTTCCGCGATCTATCGCTCGGTAGCTTCAACGCCGCCGGTGGTGGGCGTGTCGATGCTGGCGCTGTCGTTTTCACCGGCCTGACCACGATCGCCGGCGCCACCCTGGTGATTGACGCCAGCAAGGGCGCCACCCTGGTGCTGCCCGATGCCAGCCTGATCGGCAAGCGCACGCCGGCCGACCGGCAGATCGCCTTCTCGGCCGATGTGGTCACGCAAGCCGCCGCCAGCGAAATCGACGTCGCACCAAGCGGCCTCTTGTCCATCGTGGCCAGCCGTGGTGGCTCGGTCAACCTGTCCAGCATCGGCAACCAGTTCAACGGCGGTCTTGAGGTGCGTACCGGTGAACTCAACTCACCTTGGGCGGCCAACCTGGTGTCCGATCCTGGCGGCCAGAGCCAGGTCCAGTACTCGATGCAGAACCGCATCCAGGTGACCGGCACCCAGGTCACGATGGGCGGCGCCGGCATCGAGGGCGACGTGGTGGTGGTCAAAGCCGACAAGTTGGCGACACCCGGTGCCTCGGTGATCGTCGCCCGCATGCCTTATGACAACCTGGTGGGCACCATCAATTCCCTGCCGGCGCTCGCTTTCGAGCTCACCGAGCCCGCTTTCTTGCTGCCCGGCAGCTTCGGCCTGGGCGGTAGCGAGATCAACATCAACGTCGGCAGCAAGGCGTTCGGTAGCCGCACCACGCTGCCAGTGGACAGTGGCTTTGTCACCGTGCTGCCGCGCGGCGGCGCCAAGGGCGCCACGGCGCTGTTCCTCAAGGGACCGGCGGTGGCCGGCACTTACGGCTTCTTCTTCGATGGTGCGGGGGTGCAGACCGAGGTGCCGTTGTTCTACAACGGCGTCACGGCCGTCACGCCGCAGGTTTCGGGTTCGATCTCGTCGACCTTGTCGGTGTCGGAAAGCGCGCGCAAGGAGCGTTTCGAAGAGGCTGTGCGCACCGAGAACGTGGCGGTGCGGCTGCGTGCTGGTGTGATCGCCGAGGTTGGCCCCGGCACGCCGGCCACCACCAGCGCCGGACCTTTGGATCGTATGCGGCCAGAGAGTTGCCAGCCTTCCGGCGTCGGACTAGGCTGTGCCGACAAACAATGAACAAGTTGATGCCCATGCGCCACGCCCGTGATTTCCTGGCCAAACTGCCCCGGCGCCGCACCGTGTTGCGTTGGGGCCTGGCCGCCGGCGGCGGATTGTTCGGCCTGCCTGGCTTGTCCCGTGCCGCCGACGCAGCGCCTGAGGTCGAGCCGCCCCGGTTGGCCTTGCTGATCGGCAACCGTGACTACCCGGACGGCGAGGATTTGCCGCCTATCCACAAGAACGTGCGTGATTTGCGCGCCGCACTGGAGATGCGCGGCTTCACGGTGACCGATGGCCTCGATGTCGATCTGCCCACGGCCCGCGGCCTGCTCGAGCGCTTTGCTGCCACGGTGAAGGCCGCGCCATCTGAGAGCACCGTGTTTTTCTACTTTTCCGGCCACGGTGCGCAGGTCGATGCCGAGAACCTGCTGGTCTCTGCCCACCTGAGTCCCAAGGCCCGACCCGCCGTGCTGACCCAGGGCAGCCTGACGCTGACCAAGGACGTGCTCGGGCAATTGCCGATTTCAAGCAAGGGTCTGACGATTGCCGTGATTGACGCTTGTCGCACGTCGCTCAAACCGGTGGCAGGTGAAGGCCTGAACCAGGTGGAAGCGCCGCCGGGCTGCCTGATCGCCTTTGCCACGGGTGCCGGCAAGCCGGCGATCGCGCCCAACAACGACGCCAACAGCACCTTCTACACCGCCTCGCTGGTCAAGCTGCTGAACACGGCCTCGGGCGAGACACCGTTCTCCGACTTGTTCCGGCTGGTCAAGACCGATACCCAGAACACCATGCTCAACCATCCGGTGAAGATCCTGCGGGAATTTGCGCAGGTACCCTTCATTGCCGAGAACACCCAGATCCGCCGCAAGCTGGCGCCGCGGGTGCCCGATGCACCGCCACCTCCGCCACGCAAGGAAGACGAATCGGTGGCCTGGGCCAGGCTGGAGTCGTTGATCTGGCCGGCCGAGGTGGCCAAGGCGGCCAGCCTGTATCTGCAGGATTACCCCGACAGCCAGTTGGCCGGCAGCGCCCAGGTGGCGCGCGACGGCGCGCGGGAGGCATCACAGATCCTGCGCCGCAACGACGTGCGCTTGTTCCGCAGCGCCTTCGAGGTGAACACGCGTACGCCAGCCGACGTGACGGCCGATATCGTGAAGGCAGGCCGAGGCGACAAGGACGCGGCCGCGCGCCTGGGCCAGCGCAACGCGCCCGAGGTCGGCGTTGGCGGTGCGGGCGCCGACACCACGGGCCGCTACGAGGGCTGGATGCAGTACGCCGCCGCGCTGGGCAACGGCATTGCCAGCTACCGTCTGGCGCTGTATTACCGGCGCATCGATCAACCACAGTTGGCCTCGCAATACGAGGCGCTGGCCCGCCGACTGGGCTACACGCCGCCGCCGTCGCTGGACAACAAGCGCAGTTGAGCGGCGCTCGCCACGTTTTGGCCATGGTGCGCGGGACGGGAGTCGAACCCGTACGCCTTGCGGCGGCGGGTTTTAAGCCCGCTACGTCTACCTGTTCCGTCACCCGCGCCAGGGTGCTGAGGCCGCAGTCTAGGGCCATCGTGGTCTGTGCCGCAGGTGACGCAGCCGGCGCCCGCGCTCTGGCACAATGGCAAAAAATAGCACGACCGTTCGATTTTCTGCCATTACAGCGGCAGGAGCCCGCCGAATAGAATCATTGGCAGGTTTTCGGCCCACACACAAACTGTTCAGGAGCTGCGCAACATGAAGGTACTGGTGCCCGTGAAGCGTGTCGTCGACTACAACGTCAAGGTACGTGTGAAGTCCGACGGCACAGGCGTTGACATCGCCAACGTCAAGATGAGCATGAACCCCTTCGATGAGATTGCCATCGAAGAGGCGGTTCGCCTGCGTGAGAAGGGCGTGGTCACCGAGGTGATCGCCGTGTCCTGTGGCGTGACCCAATGCCAGGAGACGTTGCGTACTGCCATGGCCATCGGCGCTGATCGCGCGATCCTGGTCGAGTGCGCCGACGAATTGCATCCGCTGGCCGTGGCCAAGTTGCTGAAGGCGCTGGTCGACAAAGAGCAGCCCGGGCTGATCATTCTGGGCAAGCAAGCCATCGACGATGACAACAACCAGACCGGCCAGATGCTGGCCGCGCTGGCCAAACTGCCGCAGGGCACGTTTGCCAGCAAGCTGGAGGTGGTCGACGGCAAGCTCAAGGTTACGCGCGAGGTGGACGGCGGCTCCGAGACGCTGTCGCTCACGCTGCCGGCGGTGGTGACCACCGACCTGCGCCTGAACGAGCCGCGTTATGTCACGCTGCCCAACATCATGAAGGCCAAGAAGAAGCCGCTTGAGGTGCTCAAGCCCGCCGACCTGGGCGTCGACACGGCCTCGAAGATCAAGGTGCTGAAAGTGGCCGAGCCGCCCAAGCGCGGCGCCGGTGTCAAGGTGCCCGATGTGGCCACCTTGGTGAACAAGCTCAAGAACGAAGCAAAGGTGATCTGACATGGCCGTACTCGTCATTGCCGAACACGACAACACGTCCATCAAGGGCGCCACGCTGAATACCGTCACCGCAGCCATCGCCTGCGGCGGTGATGTGCATGTGCTGGTGGCCGGCCACAACGCTGGCCCGGCCGCCGCCGAAGCCGCCAAGATCGCTGGTGTGGCCAAGGTGCTGCATGCCGACGCCGAGGGCTTCGGCCACGGCCTGGCCGAGAACCTCGCCGATCAGGTGCTGGCCATTGCCAAAGACTACAGCCACCTGCTGTTCCCGGCCACTGCCGCCGGCAAGAACGTGGCGCCACGCGTAGCCGCGCTGCTCGACGTGGGCCAGATCAGCGACGCCACCCGGGTGGTCAGCGCCGACACCTTTGAGCGGCCGATCTATGCCGGCAACGCGATCGCCACGGTACAGAGCAGCGACAGCATCAAGGTCATCACGGTGCGCACCACCGGCTTTGATGCCGCAGCCGCCAGCGGCGGCAGCGCGGCAGTGGAGACCTTGTCGGCCGTCGCCGCCTCACCGAGCAGCAGCTACCTGGGCAGCGAGATCGCCAAGAGCGACCGGCCCGAACTGACGGCCGCCAAAGTCATTGTCTCGGGTGGCCGCGCCATGGCCTCAGCCGAGAAGTTCAGTGCCGTGCTCGAGCCGCTGGCCGACAAGCTGGGTGCGGCGCTGGGTGCCAGCCGCGCCGCGGTGGACGCGGGTTATGCGCCCAACGACTGGCAGGTCGGGCAGACCGGCAAGATCGTCGCGCCGCAGCTCTACATCGCCTGCGGCATCAGCGGCGCCATCCAGCACCTGGCCGGCATGAAGGACAGCAAGGTGATCGTGGCCATCAACAAGGACGCCGAGGCGCCGATCTTCTCGGTGGCCGACTACGGTCTCGAAGCCGACCTGTTCGTGGCCGTGCCCGAATTGGTGGCGGCGCTCTGAGGTCGACCTACTGAACCCGGCGCTGCTGGCGCCTTGCCTGTACCCCGAGGGCGCCGAATCGGCGCCCTTGTTTTATCTGGAGACCGCTATGAGCTACGTTGCCCCCGTCAAGGACATGCTGTTCGTGATGACCGAGCTGGCCGGCCTGCAAGCCGTGTCGCAGCTGCCTGGTTATGAAGACGCCGGCGAGGACACTGCTGCAGCCGTGCTGGACGAGTGCGCCAAGCTGAACCAGGACGTGATCGCGCCGCTGAACTGGGCTGGCGACCAGAACCCGTCGTCGTTCAAGGCGGGTGTGGTCAGCACCACGCCCGGGTTCAAAGACGCTTTCAAGCAGTTTGGTGCCGGTGGCTGGCAGGGCCTGCACCATCCGGTGGAATTTGGCGGCCAGGGCCTGCCCAAGCTGATCCACGCGGCCTGCATCGAGATGATCAACAGCGCCAACCTCAGTTTCGCGCTGTGCCCGCTGCTGACCGATGGCGCGATCGAGGCCTTGCTCACCGCCGGCAGTGATGACCTGAAGGCCGCCTACCTGCCGAAGATGATCGACGGCAGCTGGACCGGCACGATGAACCTCACCGAGTCACAGGCTGGCTCCGACCTGGCCGCGGTGCGCAGCCGCGCCGAGCCGCAGCCCGACGGCAGCTACAAGCTCTTCGGCACCAAGATCTACATCACCTACGGCGAGCACGACATGGCCGAGAACATCGTCCACCTGGTGCTGGCCCGGGTGAGCGGCGCGCCCGAGGGTGTGAAGGGCATCTCGCTGTTCGTCTGCCCGAAGTTCCTGGTCAATGCCGACGGCAGCCTGGGCGCGCGCAACGACGTGCACTGCGTCAGCATCGAGCACAAGCTGGGCATCAAGGCCAGCCCCACGGCGGTGCTGCAGTACGGCGACAACGGTGGCGCGGCTGGGTACATCGTGGGCCAGGAAAACCGCGGCCTGGAATACATGTTCGTGATGATGAACGCCGCCCGCTATGCAGTGGGCGTGCAAGGTATCGCGGTGGCCGAGCGGGCTTACCAGCGGGCGGTGGCCTATGCCCGCGACCGGGTGCAGAGCCGGCCGGTGGATGGCTCGATGAATGCCGCCGCGCCCATCATCCACCACCCCGATGTCAAGCGCATGCTGATGACCATGCGCGCCTACACCGAAGGCTGCCGGGCGATGGCGCTGGTGGCCGCCGCGGCGCAGGATGCCGCCCATGCCCACCCCGATGCCGAAGTGCGCAAGCAGAACCAGGCCTTCTACGAGTTCATGGTGCCGCTGATCAAGGGCTATTCCACCGAGATGAGCCTGGAGGTCACCAGCCTGGGCGTGCAAGTGCATGGCGGCATGGGTTTCATCGAGGAGACCGGCGCCGCGCAGTACTACCGTGATGCCAAGATCCTGACGATCTACGAGGGCACGACGGCGATCCAGGCCAACGACCTGGTCGGCCGCAAGACTGCGCGTGACGGCGGTGCCACCGCCCGGGCGATTGCCGCGCAGATCGAGGCCACCGAGCAGGCCCTGGCCCAGCGCAGCAGCGCCGCGAGCCAGGCCATGCTCAAGCGGCTGTCGGCGGGCCGTCTGGCCTTGCTGGACGTGGTGGACTTTGTTGCCACCGGGGTGGCCAAAGGCAGCAAGGCCAGCCCCAATGCGGTGTTCGCCGGCAGCGTGCCTTACCTGATGCTGGCCGGCAATGTCATCGCCGGCTGGCAGATGGCGCGTGCGCTGATGGTGGCCGAAGACCGCTTGGCCGCTGGTCTCGAGCCCGACTTCATGCGCGCCAAGATCAACACCGCCCGCTTTTATGGCGACCACTTGTTGAGCAAGGCCGGCGGCCTGCGCGACAGCATTGTCGAAGGCGCCGAAGGTGTCACCGAGATGGCGCTGGACGCCTTCTGAGCTCGGCGTCCGGGCGGTGACAGCGCGCGCTGCCTGACTCGCCCATCCTTTCTTTTCTCTCGATTTCCGGAGCACCGCATGCCCTTGCCCGCCATTCTTGCGAACCTGCCTTTGCCGATCATCGGCTCGCCGCTGTTCATCATCAGCACCCCCAAGCTGGTGATCGCGCAGTGCATCGCCGGCGTCGTCGGCTCGATGCCGTCGCTCAATGCCCGCCCGGCTTCGCAGGTCGATGAATGGCTGGCCGAGATCACGGAGACCCTGGCGGCCTGGGACCGCGACCATCCGAAGCAGAAGGCGGCGCCGTTTGCGATCAACCAGATCGTGCACAAGAGCAATGACCGGCTCGACCACGACATGGCCGCCTGCGCACGCTACACGGTGCCGATCATCATCACCAGCCTGGGCGCGCGTGTCGACATCAACGAGGCGGTGCACGGCTGGGGCGGTGTGGTGCTGCACGACATCATCAACAACACCCATGCCCACAAGGCGATCGACAAAGGCGCTGACGGCCTGATAGCGGTAGCCGCGGGCGCCGGTGGCCATGCCGGCACCAAGAGCCCGTTTGCACTGATCCAGGAGATTCGCCAGTGGTTCGACGGCCCGCTGGCGCTGTCGGGCAGCATCGCCACCGGCGGCGCGGTGCTGGCGGCGCAGGCCATGGGCGCCGACTTCGGCTACATCGGCTCGGCCTTCATCGCCTGCGAAGAAGCCCGCGCGATCGACGCCCACAAGCAGGCCATCGTCGACGCCAATTCCGATGACATCGTCTACAGCAACCTGTTCACCGGCGTGCACGGCAACTACCTCAAGCCCTCGATCCGCAACGCCGGGCTGGACCCCGACAACCTGCCCGAGAGTGACGCCAGCAAAATGAACTTCGGCAATGTGGACGGTGGTGGCGCCAAGAAGGCCTGGAAGGACATCTGGGGCTGCGGCCAGGGCATCGGCGCCATCGACCGCGTGATGCCGGTCGCCGAGTACGTGGCCCAGTTGCGCCGTGAGTACGATGCCGCGCGCAGGCGTCTGGGCTTGGCGCCGCTGGCGACCGCCAGGCTTGCGGCTTCCGCTACCGTCTGAACCGGAGCAGGGTATGCGCCGGCTGGTCATCCGCAACGCCAAGCCTTTCGACAGCGCCCGTGGCCTGATCGGTCCGCAGTCGCAGATCGTCATTGAAGACCAGCGCATCGTCGCGCTGGTTGCTGAGTCAGTGCCGGTGGATGACGCCGAACACATCGATGCTGGCGGCCGTGTTGTACTTCCCGGCCTTATCGACGCCCATGTGCATGTGGTGGCGGCCTCGCACGACCTCACTGCGCTGGGCCTGCAACCGCCGTCACTGGTCACCGCGCAGGCCAGCGCCATCCTGCGCGGCATGTTGCAGCGTGGCTTCACCACGGTGCGTGACGCGGCAGGGGCTGACTTCGGCCTGCAGGAGGCAGTGGCGCGTGGCCTGTTCGAAGGCCCGCGGCTCTACATCGCCGGCTTTCCGATCAGCCAGACAGGCGGCCATGCCGACATGCGGCCCAAGGGTGTGCGCAGCCGCGAAATGTTCTGCGCCTGCGCCGGCCTGGGTCTGCTCGGCGCCATTGCCGACGGTGTGGGCGAGGTGCGTCGCGCGGTGCGCGAGCAGGTGCGCAACGGCGCCAACCAGATCAAGATCATGGCCGGCGGTGGCATCTCCAGCCCCACCGATCCGCTGGAAGGCACGCAGTTCTCGGTTGATGAATTGCGCGCTGCCTGCGAGGAGGCCGAGGCCGCCAACCTCTATGCCATGGCCCATGCCTACTCACCGCGAGCCATCAGCCGTGCGGTGCAGGCTGGGGTGCGATCGATCGAGCATGGCAATCTGCTCGACGAAGCCAGCGCGCGCGAGATGAAGCGCCACGGCGCCTACCTGGTGCCCACGCTGGTGACCTATGCCGCGCTGGCCGCCGAAGGTGCGCGCCTGGGCTGGGCGCCGGTGATGCTGGACAAGCTGGCACGGGTGCGCGAACGTGGCATCGAGGCGGTGCGCATCGCGCGCGCCGAGGGCGTGCCGGTGGTCTTTGGCACCGACCTGCTGGGCCACATGCATGATCAGCAGTCAGCCGAATTCGATCTGCGGCTGCAGGCGATGGACCCGGTAGAGGCGCTGCAAAGCGCCACCATCGACGCCGCCCGGTTGATGCGCGCCGAAGGCGAGATCGGCCAGTTGCTGCCTGGTGCCTGGGCCGACCTGCTAGTGGTCGACGGCGACCCGACCGCCGAGCTGACGATGCTGACCCGGCCTGACACCGGCATCCGTCTGCTGATGCAAGCCGGCCGCATCGTGCGCACCAGTTTGCCGGGCTGAACGTCCCAGTTGCAAGCGTAACGGGGCCCCGAAGGGCCCCGTCATCGTCGAATCAAACTGTCCGCTAAACGCCGCCGTCCCTAAGTGGACGCCGTGGAACCGGCTCCGCCGGGCCACCAGCGTCGCCCCCCTTGGGCGGGGTGAGCGTGGACGTGAGGGCCTTCCTGTGCAAGCCCGAACGCCTCGCAAACCGCCCGAGCTCTGCGAGGGCGTGGACTGCCGCAGGCGCTACGGGGGCTTACTTCACATTCGTGAAACGCATCGCCGGCCGGTCGTCCGAGCGGTGCACCGTGGTGATGTTGGTCTTCATCGCCCAGGGCCGCAGTTGGTGGTGCAGCGGCACGAACAGGTACTCGTCACGGGTGCGCAGCAGCGCTTCGCGGATCATCGCGTTGCGCTTGGTCACGTCGGTTTCGGTCTTCATCGCGTCGACCAGCTTGTCGACCACCGGGTCGCTGACGCGGGCGAAGTTGAAGTTGCCGTCCGGGCCGGTGGTGCGTGTGCGCACCAATGACTGCAACGAATACTGCGCATCGTAGGTGGCCACGCCCCAGCCCAGCAGGGAGGCTGAAGTGTCGAAGTTCTGCACCTTCTGGATGAAGGTGGCCATGCCCTCGGTGGCCAGCTTGGTCTTGATACCGATGCGGGCCCACATCGACACCAGGTTCTGGCAGATCTCTTCGTCGTTGACGTAGCGGTTGTTCGGGCAGTTGAGTTGGAACTCGAAGCCGTTGGGGTAGCCGGCCTCGGCCAGCAGCTTCTTGGCGCGCTCAGCGTCGGGCTTGAGCGGCTGGTCGATGTCGGGCGTGTTGCCATTGACACCCGGCGCCACCATGATCGCCGCCGGCAGTGACAGGCCGCGCATCGTGGCGCGCTTGATGGCGTCGCGGTCCACCGCCAGGTTCAATGCTTCGCGCACCCGCTTGTCCTTGAACGGGTTCTTGCCCTTGACGTCGCTGTACTTCAGCTCCGGGCTGAACTGGTCCATCGCGATGAAGATGGTGCGCACCTCATGGCCGTCGACGATCTTCAGCTTGGGGTCGTTGCGCAGCCGGGTGACGTCCTGCGTGGGCAGGTCGGTGACCATGTCGACGTCGCCCGACAGCAGCGCGGCGATGCGGGTGGCGTCGGCCTTGATCGGGGTGTAGACCACCTCGGTCACGTTGCTGGCGTTGGCCTTGTCCCACCAATCGGCGTTGGCGGTCATGGTGATGCGCTGGTCGGGCGTCCAGCCGGTGATCTTGTAGCTACCGGTGCCGTTGACGTTGCGTGAGGCGAAGTTCTCTTCCTTGGCCTTGTAGTCCTGCACATTGGTGGTCTTGTTCTTGTCCGACCAGACCTTGCTCATGATGAAGAAGTCACCGATGTTGCGCAGCAGGATCGGGTTCGGGCCGGCGAGCAAAAAGTCGACGGTGTGATCATCGACCTTCTTGATGTCGGCGATGCCGGCCACATAGATCGACATCGTGCCCTGCGGCTGCTTGATGCGGCCGAAGGAGAACACCACGTCATCCGCGGTGAAGGGCGAGCCGTCGTGGAATTTCACGCCCTTGCGCAGATCAAACCGCACCTGGGTCGGGCTGATATAAGTCCACTTGGTGGCCAGCGCCGGTTCTACCTCGTACTTGGCGTTGTAGCGGGTCAGGCCCTCATAGGCATGCTGCAGGATGGCGTTGGTGGTGGCGTGATTCTGCGAATGCGGGTCGAGCGTCAGGATGTCGTTCTGCGCGGCCCAGCGCACGGTGGCGGCCTGGGCTGGCGACAGTGCCAGTCCGGCGAGCAGCGTGGCGGCGGCGGCGGCGCCCTTGAGCGCAAGTTTCAATGTCATGGAATCCACTCCGGTGAAAATAAAGTAGCGCATGCTAGACCCAAGCATGCGCTGCGCGGCACAGGATGTTCCCGCAGCCCGGCGTGGCCGGCAAGCGACTGTCAGGAAATCACAAGGGTAGAAATTGTCTAATCCCGCCTGGGGCGGTTTTCCAAGAATGTTAAAGTTATAGTTTGAGAGTTTTCAGGTCCTTTCGTGCCCCTTGCTGAACTGCACCTCGTGCCGTTCAAATCGTCTTTCGAGACCAGCAGCAAGGCGGGTCGCAATCCGCCAACCGGTCGAGCCGGGCCGCGGAAGGTTATCAACCCATCGACACTCCGGAAACCGGGGTAAAAGGTGAGCGAGCGATGATGCAGCAACACAGGTCTACTTCGTACCTGTTCGGGGGCAATGCGCCCTACGTCGAGGAGCTTTACGAGGCTTACCTCGACAACCCTGGTAGCGTGCCCGACAACTGGCGCACCTACTTCGACAACCTGCAGAACGTGCCAGCCACCGACGGCAGCGAATCCCGCGACGTGGCGCATGCGCCGGTTGTCGAGAGCTTCGCGCAGCGCGCCAAGGCCAATGCCTTCGCGGTGCGTGCCAACTCTGCCGACCTGGCCGTGGCGCGCAAGCAGGTGCATGTGCAGTCGCTGATCGCCGCCTACCGCTTCCTGGGCAGCCGCTGGGCCGACCTCGATCCGCTCAAGCGCACCGAGCGCCCCAAGATTCCCGAACTGGAGCCGGCGTTCTACGACCTGAGTGAGTCCGACATGGACATCACCTTCAGCGCTGCGAACACCTATTTCGGCAAGGCCGAGAACATGACGTTGCGCGAGATCGTGCAGGCCTTGCGAGAGACCTACTGCGGCTCGGTTGGCGCCGAGTTCATGCACTGCACCGATCCCGCCGAGAAGCGCTGGTGGCAGGAGCGGCTGGAGTCGATCCGCAGCAAGGCCAGCTTCACGGCTGAGCAGAAGGTGCACATCCTCGACCGGTTGACCGCCGCCGAAGGCCTGGAGCGCTTCCTGCACACCAAGTACGTCGGTCAGAAGCGCTTTTCGCTGGAAGGCGGCGAGAGCTTCATCGCTTCGATGGACGAGGTGGTGCAGCGCGCCGGTATCAGCGGCGTGCAGGAGATGGTGATCGGCATGGCCCACCGCGGCCGGCTGAACGTGCTGGTCAACACCCTGGGCAAGATGCCCAAGGACTTGTTCGCCGAGTTCGACCACACCGCGCCCGAGAACCTGCCCTCCGGTGACGTCAAGTACCACCAGGGCTTCTCCAGCGACATCTCCACTCCCGGCGGCCCGGTGCACCTGAGCCTGGCCTTCAACCCCTCGCACCTGGAGATCGTCAACCCGGTGGTCGAGGGCTCGGTCAAGGCGCGCATGGACCGCCGCGGTGACAAGACCGGCGCCCAGGTGCTGCCGGTGCTGGTGCATGGCGACGCGGCCTTCGCCGGCCAGGGCGTGGTGATGGAGACGCTGGCGCTGGCGCAGACCCGCGGCTACTACACCGGTGGCACGCTGCATCTGGTGATCAACAACCAGATCGGTTTCACCACCAGCGACCCGCGCGACAGCCGCTCGACGCTGTACTGCACCGACGTCGTCAAGATGATCGAGGCGCCGGTGCTGCATGTCAACGCCGACGACCCCGAAGCGGTGGTGCTGTGCACGCAGATCGCCCTCGACTACCGCCAGAAGTTCCGCAAGGACGTGGTCGTCGACATCGTCTGCTACCGCAAGCTGGGCCACAACGAGCAGGACACGCCCTCGCTGACGCAGCCGCTGATGTACAAGAAGATTGCGGTCCATCCCGGCACGCGCAAGCTCTACGGCGAGAAGCTGGTGGCGCAGAACGTGCTGCCGGCCGACGGCCCCGACAACCTGGTCAAAGAACTGCGCGCCGCCTTCGACGCCGGCCGCCACACCATGGACCCGGTGCTGACCAACTTCAAGAGCAAGTACGCGGTCGACTGGGTGCCGTTCCTCGGCAAGAAGTGGACAGACGCCGCCGACACCGCGCTGCCGCTGGCCGAAGTCAAGCGCCTGGCCGAGCGGGTGACCACTGTGCCCGAGGGCTTCAAGGTGCATCCGCTGGTCGAGAAGGTGCTGGCCGACCGCGCGGCGATGGGCCGCGGCGATGTCAATGTCGACTGGGGTATGGGCGAGACCCTGGCCTATGCCTCGCTGGTGGCCAGCGGCTACGCGGTGCGCCTGTCGGGCGAGGACTGCGGCCGCGGCACCTTCGTGCACCGCCACGCCGTGCTGCACGACCAGAACCGCGAGAAGTGGAGCGAGGGCACCTATGTGCCGCTGGAGCATGTGGCCGAGAACCAAGCGCCGTTCACCGTCATCGACTCGATCCTGTCAGAAGAGGCGGTGCTGGGCTTTGAATACGGCTATGCCTCGGCCGAGCCCAACACGCTGACGATCTGGGAAGCGCAGTTCGGCGACTTCGTCAACGGCGCGCAGGTGGTGATCGACCAGTTCATCGCCTCGGGTGAGGTCAAGTGGGGCCGCGCCAACGGCCTGGTGCTGATGCTGCCGCACGGCTACGAAGGCCAGGGCCCCGAGCACAGCTCGGCACGGCTGGAGCGCTTCATGCAGCTGGCCGCGGACAACAACATGCAGATCTGCCAGCCGGCCAGCGCCAGCCAGATCTTCCACTTGCTGCGCCGCCAGCTGGTGCGCCAGTTCCGCAAACCGCTGATCATCTTCACGCCCAAGTCGCTGCTGCGCAACAAGGACGCGGCGTCGCCGTTGAGCGAGTTCACCAAGGGTGAATTCCAGACCGTGGTGCCCGAGGGCGACAAGACCATCGTGGCGGCCAAGGTCAAGCGCATCATCTGCTGCTCGGGCAAGGTCTACTACGACCTGGTGCGCAAGCGCGCCGAGCGTGGCAGCGAGGATGTCGTCATCCTGCGCGTGGCCCAGCTCTACCCGTTCCCGCACAAGGCCTTCTCCGCCGAGATCAAGCGTTATCCCAACGCCACCGAGGTGGTGTGGTGCCAGGACGAGCCGCAGAACCAGGGCGCCTGGTTCTTCGTGCAGCACTACATCCACGAGAACATGGTGGATGGCCAGAAGCTGGGCTATGCCGGTCGCGCGGCCTCGGCCTCGCCGGCGGTGGGTTATGCCCATCTGCACCAGGAGCAGCAGAAGGCGCTGCTTGAACAGGCCTACGCCAAGCTCAAGGGCTACGTGCTCACCAAATAACGCAGGGCATGGACGGCGCGGGCGCACGCTGCGCCACGCCGGCCAACGCCTGCGGCCGGGCAAAGCCCGGCGCGGCCGGCGCGGCCCCAGAATGAATACCGAGAAACAACATGGCAATCGTAGAAGTCAAGGTACCGCAGCTCTCTGAATCCGTGGCCGAGGCCACCCTGCTGCAGTGGAAGAAAAAGGTCGGCGAGGCCGTAGCCGTCGACGAGATCCTGATCGACGTCGAGACCGACAAGGTGGTGCTGGAAGTGCCGGCGCCGTCGGCCGGCGTGCTGATCGAAGTGCTGCAGGGCGATGGCAGCACCGTGGTCAGCGACCAGGTGCTGGCCCGCATCGACACCGAGGCCACGGCCGGCGCCAGCGCGCCTGCCGCGTCGCCGGCACCGGCGGCCGCCGCAGCGGCTGCACCCGCCGCACCGGCTGCAGCCACTGGCGCCAGCAAGGCCGGCGTGGCGATGCCGGCCGCGGCCAAGCTGATGGCCGACAACCAGCTGGCCGCAGGCACGGTGGCGGGCACCGGCAAGGACGGGCGCGTCACCAAGGGCGACGTGCTGGGCGCCGTGGCCACCGGTGCTGCCGCACCCGCCGCCCCACCCGCTGCCACACCGCGTGCCGCCGCGCCGGCACCTGCCGCGCGCGCGCCGTTGCAGGCCGTCGCCGCACCGGTGAGCATGAACCTGGGTGAGCGCCCCGAGCAACGTGTGCCGATGTCGCGGCTGCGCGCGCGCATCGCCGAGCGGCTGCTGCAGTCGCAGGCCACCAACGCCATCCTGACCACCTTCAACGAGGTGAACATGGCGCCGGTGATGGAGATGCGCAAGAAGTTCCAGGAGAAGTTCGAGAAGGAACACGGCGTCAAGCTCGGCTTCATGAGCTTCTTCGTCAAGGCCGCGGTGGCCGCGCTGAAGAAGTACCCGGTGATCAATGCCAGCGTCGACGGCAACGACATCGTCTACCACGGCTACTTCGACATCGGCATTGCGGTGGGCAGCCCGCGTGGCCTGGTGGTGCCGGTGATCCGCAACGTCGACCAGATGAGCTTCGCCGACATCGAGAAGAAGATCGCCGAGTACGGCCAGAAGGCCAAGGACGGCAAGCTGGGTATCGAGGAACTCACCGGCGGCACCTTCTCGATCAGCAATGGCGGCACCTTCGGCTCGATGCTGTCGACGCCGATCATCAACCCGCCGCAGTCGGCGATCCTCGGCGTGCACGCCACCAAGGACCGCGCGGTGGTCGAGAACGGCCAGGTCGTGGTGCGCCCGATGAACTACCTGGCCATGAGCTATGACCACCGCATCATCGACGGCCGCGAGGCGGTGCTTGGCCTGGTCGCGATGAAGGACGCGCTGGAAGACCCGGCGCGGCTGTTGTTCGATATCTAAGCCTGACCGGAGAAACCATGTCCATCGCCGACGAACTCAGCAAGCTCGATGAGCTGCGCACCCGCGGCGCGCTGTCCGACGACGAATTCCAGCGCGCCAAGCAGCGCCTGCTCGACGGACCGCCCGCCTCGCCGCCCGGCACACCGCCAGCGGTGGCGGCGGTCAATGCCTACCGCCGCTCGCTCACCGACAAGTGGCTGGGCGGCGTCTGCGGCGGCCTGGCCCGCATCACCGGGCTCGAAAGCTGGGTCTGGCGGCTGATCGTGACGCTGCTGGCGCTGTTTGGCGGCACCGGCCTGATCCTCTACATCCTGCTCTGGATCTTCGTGCCGGCCGAATGAGGTCTTGATCGACCGGCCCGGCCGGCATCACGCGCCGGCCCCTCAACCCCCTTCAGAAAACCATGTCCAAGCAATTCGACGTCATCGTCATCGGCGCCGGCCCCGGCGGCTACATCGCCGCGATCCGCGCCGCCCAACTCGGCTTCAACGTCGCCTGCATCGACGAGTGGCAGAACGACAAGGGCGGCCCGGCCCCGGGCGGCACCTGCACCAACGTCGGCTGCATCCCCAGCAAGGCGCTGCTGCAGTCGAGTGAGCACTTCGAGCATGCCGGCCATCACTTTGCCGACCACGGCATCGGCTTGTCGGACCTGAGCATCGATGTCGCCAAGATGGTCGGCCGCAAGGACCAGGTGGTCAAGCAGAACAACGACGGCATCCTCTACCTGTTCAAGAAGAACAAGGTCACTTTCTTCCACGGCCGCGGCGCCTTTGCCAAGGCCGCCGACGGCCAGTACCAGATCGACGTCAGCGGCAAGACCCCCGAAACCCTGCTGGGCAAGCATGTGGTGGTGGCCACTGGCTCCAGCGCGCGGGCGCTGCCCGGCGCCGATTTTGACGAGGAGCGTGTGCTGTCGAACGACGGCGCGCTGCGCATCGCCGCCGTGCCCAAGACCCTGGGTGTTGTCGGCTCGGGCGTGATCGGCCTGGAGATGGGCTCGGTCTGGCGCCGCCTGGGCGCCGAGGTGACGATCCTCGAGGCGCTGCCCAACTTCCTGGGCGCGGCCGACGAGGGCGTGGCCAAGGAGGCACTGAAGGCCTTCAACAAGCAGGGCCTGAAGTTCGAGTTCGGCGCCAAGATCGACGGCGTCAAGGTCGGCAAGAAGGGCGTCAGCGTGAGTTACGCCAATGCCAAGGGCGAGGCCACCAAGCTCGACGTCGAGCGATTGATCGTCTCGATCGGCCGGGTGCCCAATACCAGCGGCCTGGCCGCGGATGC
>JBBQZM010000037.1:0-23151 GCA_038207685.1 Burkholderiales bacterium | reverse complement strand
CTTTATCGCCTTACGCATGGCCGCATCAGTGCGCTTGCGACGCTGCACGCTGATCAGCAGTTAACGCACTTCCATCAAACCATGCGCTGACAGGCTGCAAACCGCGTCCCTGCTGGTTCTTGGGGATGCCCAGTCCCGGCGCTGCGCGCCATCATCGTGCCAGCCGGCGCCAGATCGCAGGCAGGAGCGTTTGATGAGCCAGGATGTGAACGACACCGACGGTGGCGGCAGCGCCGCGCCGCCACCCTCTGGGGGCAGTTCGGCCGCTGCAGCGCAGCCGGCACCCAGCCCGGCCACGTCCACCGCCCAGGCCGCGCAGCCCGAAAGCCTGGCGCAGCCGGCTGCGCAGCCCGACCCGCCGTCCGACGCCCAGCCCGACCAGCAAGCCGACACGGTTGGCAATGCCTCGACCATGGCTGCCGCGTCGGCTACGGCGGCGGCTGCCGCGGCCACCGCCGAAGCCGCGGCGGTGACCGCAGGCACGGCGGCGGCGCTGGCCGCACCGGCGCTGCAGCCTGACCCGGACGATGCCACGCTGCTTGAGCGCGATCGGCTGACCCATCCCGACCTGGCGCTGGCTGTGCTGGGGCTGTTCCTGGTGGCGTCGGCGGCCAAGATGAATTTGTTCGTGATCGAGTCCGCCATCGTGCAACAGCGCCTCAGCGGCTTGGCCAGCACCAGTCTGGCCATGGTCACCGCGTTCTGGTTCATCCGCTGCTTCACGGGTGATGCCCAGCGCCGCATCACCGACATCTTTGTCTTTGCCTATGCCTTCACGATAGGTTCGTTTGCGCTGCTGGTGCTGCCCTTTGTCTCCGAACCCCCCAGCACGGTCGGCGCGCGACCGGCCTCGCTGGAGCTGTTGCGGGCCTGTGTGCGCAGCAGTTCGATGGGCGGGCTGGGCGCGGTTTCGGCGGTAGTGATGTGCCCGGGGGACGATCCCAAGGCCCAGAAGTGGCCCAGCCGGCACAACAACGCGGGCAATGCGGGCAACGCGGGCGAGGAAGAACAGGTGTACGGCGGCGAGGTGCGCTACACGCTGATGCTGGCCATCGGTGGTGTGACGGCGGTGGTGGTGGATGCCGATGCGCCCGTGCCCAAGCCGGCGGACACGGCGGCATCAGCCGTCGCCGCTACAGCCGCTTCAGCCGCTTCAGCCGCTTCAGCCACCTCGCCAGACTCGGCCACCTCGGCGGCAGGCTGCGGCACCCAATCCGGATCGGCTGAGGACTGCCCGATCCGACGCCACTCGGAAGTGATGGGCGGTCTGGCCGTGCCGTTTTTTGTGCTGGTGATGGCCTTCATCGGCGGTGCGGTCAGCCTGTCGCGTCGCATCCCTGAGTACCAGCGCCGCATGCACCCGAGCTATGTCGCCACCGACAAGGAGAGCAAGCTGCAAGCCTTCCAGGCCCGCGAGTACGTGGTGTTCCAGATCATGCAGCTGGTGTCGGCGCCGTTCCTGGCCGTGGCCACCTGGTTCATCGTCAGCCCGGCCAGCCTGACCTCGGCGGCCACGCTGGCTTTTGGCACTGGCTTTGCGTCCGAGCCCCTGTTGCTGATGATCCGTGGGCTGGTCGAAGGCATCCGGCCCGGCAGCAGCGTGACCAAGCCGGCGGTGCCCGACCCTCAACCCGATCCGCAACCCGATCCCAAGCTCGAACCCGAGCCCAAGGACCAATCGGGTGACGACGCGGCCAACACCGATGGCAAGAAGGCAGGATGAAAGCCGCTGATTCAGGCCGCGCGTAAAGCGTCGGCTCAGCGCCGCATCCCGCGCGCCAGAAAGTCACACCCCAGCTTCAGCTGCTGGCCCTGGCGGAGTGCGCGGTGTGCCGTCAGCCACACCAGCAATACCGGCAACACCTGCGCGGGCAGCAAGCTCGCCTGAGAGGCTGAGAGCACCAGATTCGGTGGTGGGAACTGGCGCCCTGCACCAGTGGCCCCCGCCTCGCGTGCGCACACGATCGTCAGCGCAAACTGATCCAGCGTATGTCGAGGGCAAACGGGCCCGCCTGACGGGCAGCGATCATGAGTCCGACCTGGCGGATGCATGCCGGGTCGAGTTCAGCCGCATCGGAGACATCGCGCCCACGAAAGCTGGCGCGAAACGCCGCAAGCGGCAACAGAACGGTCTGCCAGTCGTTCCCTGACGGGGTGAAACTGCACTGGTAGTTCAGGCTGTCGAAGCCATCGTCGGTCAGAAGGCTGAGCTTGAACTGCTTGCCCGCGCCACGCACCGCCATCAGGCAGGCCTCGGCGCCAGGTTTTCCGTGTGGGCCAGGCCGGGATCGCACCGAAGCAAACCCGCCGTTCCGCTCCAGCGACACCTCGCCCTCGAAGACAGCATGATCCGCCGCGCCTTGGCGCAGCCTGCTGTGCGAGATGCCGCCCATCACACGGTCGTCGATCGGCGCCCAATCGTTCACGGCGTTGGGGTCGCTGAAGTCGAACAGCAGCAGCGTCTTGTCGGGTGGGCTCATCGGGCGATTGTCGGGCGCACGGTGTGGGCGCCGCTGACCGGCTTCGTGGCTGATAGGCGCATCTGCATCCGTTATCGCGTTCAGCCCGTAAGACCACGTACCGAGACCGGAACCCCCCCGCCCTCGGGCGCTGCCAACAGGCCCCTATCCCTCATCCCCAGGAGTTCATCATGATCCGAACAAGCCAACAGCTCTTCGCCGTCGCCGCCATTGCCACCGCTTCTTTGCTGAGCGCCGGCACCAGCTTCGCGCAAGAGGCCACGCCCGACAGCTGGCTGCAGTCGGCCGTCAGCACCAAGAGCCAGGCCGAGGTCGCGGCCGAACTGGCAGCGGCCCGCCAGAGCGGCCTGACCGAGGCCTGGTCGGACGGCTACATCGAGTCGCAACGCGGCAACCTGCCGCGCGCCGAGGTCAAGGCCCGCACGATCCAGGCCCTGGCCAGCGGCGCGGTCGATGCCATCAATGCCCGGGTCTACAACTTCACGCCGGCTGGCGCAGCGCGCATGTCGCAAGCCAGCCTCTGATCGCCATTGCGGGCGCCCGCCGCCCAACAAGACCATCGATTGTTTGGATTACAGGAATGGTCAATTCACCATCTACTGGTTTATCCCATCAGGGTAAATGTCTACAGTTCTATCCATCGATGAGCCGCATCACTCAACAACGACTCACCGAGGCTGACTTCGACAAGCCGCCCGCCACCGGTTCCGGCTGTCGACCAGGCTTCCTGCAAACCGTCTCAACCCAAGGATTCATCATGTTCACCCTCTCCAAGCAAGTTCTCGCTGTTACCGCCATTGCCGCTGCCGGCGTGCTGAGCGCCGGCGCCGCCTTCGCCCAGGAAGCCACGCCTGACACCTGGATGCAAAACGCAGACGGCAACAAGACCCGCGCCGAAGTCATCACCGAACTGTCGGCCGCCCGCCAGAGCGGTTTGACCGAAGCCTGGTCAGACGGCTACCTGGCGCCGGCAGACAGCCAGCGTGTTCGCGCCGAAGTTCGCGCCCAGACGCTGCGCGCCATTGCCAGCGGCGAAGTGCAGGCCATCAACGCCCGTGTTTATGACTTCACGCCGACGGGCTCGGTGCGCGTGTCGATGGCCACACGATAAGTACGGCTGGCGACTGCGGGCCCTCGGGTCCACGAGCCAGACCCGACAACGGGCCCTCAGAGGCCCGTTTTTTTTGTCTGCCGCTTGGGCGCCGCCGCCGGGTGGCACTCAGCCGGGCCGCGGCCTGAACGGTGGAAAGGCAAGGTCTTGCGCGGGTGCATGACGCCGCGCCTTGCAGCCCGGCCCCAGCGCCACCCCGGCGCAGCCACGCGGCACGGTACGATGGCCACGCGCCATCGGCATGCACCGCCGTGCACCCGGCTTGACAGCAAGTCACCCTGGCGCTTCAACCCAAGAGCGCTTCGATGACCCCTGAACAACTGCTGGCCCCGGCCATGACGTTTCCGCAGCAAGGCCGACCGGCCGCAGAGATCCTGCAAGAACTGCGCGATCGCAAGGCCGGCGATGTGTTCTGGCAAGGCGGGCGAGCGCCGGCCTTCATGTTCAAGGCCGAAGCCCAGGTGGATGAGCTGGGCCGCGCCGCTTTTGCCGAGTACTTTGCCGAGAACGCGCTGGGCGCCAGCAGTGCCTTTCCCAGCGTGCGCGGGCTTGAGCAAGAAGTGGTGTCGATGGCGCTGGACTTGTTCAACGCGCCCGGCGGCGCCGCCGGCTTCATGACCACCGGTGGTTCGGAGAGCATCTTGCTGGCGGTGCACGCCTGCCGCCAGCAGGCGCGCCAGCGCCGCGGCGATGCCGGGCATCACGGCAACATCGTGGCGCCCGAGACCCTGCACCCGGCTTTTGACAAGGCCGCGGCGCTGATGGATCTGGAGATACGCCGCGTACCGGTCATGCCCGACTTGCGCGCCGACGTGGCGGCCATCGACGCGGCGATCGACGACAACACCATCCTGCTGGTCGGCTCGGCGCCCAACTTTCCGTATGGCATGGTGGATCCGATCGCCGACTTGTCGCGCATCGCGCTGGACCACGATGTCTGGCTGCATGTGGACGCCTGCGTCGGCGGCTACCTGGCGCCGTTTGCGCGTCAGCTGGGCCGGCCGGTGCCGGCGTTTGACTTCGAACTGGCCGGTGTACGGTCCATGTCGGCCGATTTGCACAAGTACGGCTTTTGTCCCAAGCCGGCGTCCACCGTGTTCTATCGCAGCGCCGAACTGGCAGCCCTGCAGCCCTTCAACTTCAACACCTGGCCCAGCGGCCGCTTTGTCACCAGCACCGCAGTGGGCACACGACCAGCCGGTGGCGTGGCAGCGGCCTGGGCGGTACTGCAGCATCTGGGCGCCGAGGGCTACCGCCGCATCGCCGCCGAGATGCTGGCCGGCATCGACCGCTACATTGCCGGCCTGCGTGCCATCGACGGCCTGCACATCATCGGCCAACCCGACCTGGCCATCGTGGCCTGGGGCAGCGACACGCTGGACGCCTATGACATCGCCAAGCGACTGGCGCGCCGGGGCTGGCAGCCCAGCCTGTTGAAGCGTCCGCGCGCCGTCCACCGCATGATGTCGATGCTGCATGTCGAGTCGGTGGACGATTACCTGGCCGATCTGCGGCAAGCGGTGGCCGACGTGCGTGCAGGTGGCGCAGACGCCGGTCCGGCCCTTGAAGCGCGTTACAGCTGAATCCGGACAAGATGAACCCACCCACCGCACGACACGACCTGCTGGCTGACGCCATCCAATTTGCCCAGGCGCATGAAGTGCCCTGGGCGCGCGACCCGCAGGCCGAGCCGCAACGCTTCGGCGTGCACCTCGGCGATCCACCGCCCTACAACCGCTTGTTCGGGCCGCTACATCCACGCGGCGGCGTCTCGGGCGTGGTCTGGCAGCAAGGGCGCGAGGTGGCAGCCTTTGGCGAGCCGGCCCGCGCCGACCAGACCTTCAGCGTGGCCAAGACCTACCTGGCCTTGCTGGCCGGTGTGGCGCAGCAGCGCGGCCTGTTGCCCGATGTGGACGCTGCAGTCGGCGACGCCCTGCCCGGCATCGGCTTCGACACGCCGCACAACCGGCCCATCACCTGGCGTCAGCTGCTCGAGCAGACCAGCGAATGGGAAGGCACGCTGTTCGGCCTGCCCGATACCGTGGACCGATGGCGCAAGGTGGCCAGCGATCCACGCCCGCCCGGTGGCCAGAAAGGCGATGCCCGGCCGCTGCAGAGCCCGGGCACGTACTGGGAATACAACGATGTGCGCATCAACCAGATGTCGCTGTCCTTGCTGCACTTGTTCAAGCAGCCCCTGGCCGAGGTGTTCGAGCAGGCCATTCGGGCGCCGCTGGGCTGCAGCGATGCCTTTGCCTGGGAGCCCTATGACCACGCCTGGATAGTGGTGGCGGGGCGGCGTTTGCCATCGGTGCCCGGCGGCAGCCACTGGGGCGGCGGTGTGCGCATCAGCGCGCGCGACCAGGCCCGCATCGGCCAGCTGTTGCTGAGTGACGGCCAACACAAAGGCCAGCGTCTGCTGCCGGCGGGCTGGGTGCAGGCGATGAGCTCGCCCTGTGCCATCGCCCCGTTCTATGGTTGGTTGGTCTGGCGCAATGCCGACGGCCTGGCCTGGCCGGGCGCATCAGCACAAAGTGTGTTCATGCTGGGTGCGGGTGGCCACACGGTGTGGGTGGAACCCGCGCTGGCTGTCGTGGCCGTGCTGCGCTGGCTCGATCCCGCGCATGCTGCGGCCTGCATCGAGCGCCTGGCCCAGGCACTGCAACGCGGCTGAGCAGCCTCAGCGCCGGTGCGGTCAAGCGCCCGTGCTGTCGCCCTGCACGCTGCTGTCGAACCGGCCTTGGTGCGCCGCCAACCCAGCCGGCGCCACGATTGCGAAGCGGCAGTGCGTGCGCCGCGCCGCGGGCCGCCAACCGACAGGATCACTCGGTGCTGGTGTCGCTGCCGCGGATGGTTTCGCGGCCGCGGCTGTCGCGTTCACGGCCCACGGTGCTGTCCAGCGAGCGTTGCAGCTTGTCCAGCGCGCCGTGGAAGGCATCGGCCACCTTGGCCGCATCATGACTCACCGCCACCGGCTGCCGCCCTGCCAGGCGGGCTTCGAGCTTGCAGCGCTTGTCCACCGCGCCGGCACGTCCCGCAGCCGCATCGCCGAGGTGGATCTCCACGCGGGTGATCTGATCACGAAAGCGCGCCAGCTTGTCCTTGATTTCGCTCTCGGCCCATTGCGCCAGCGACTCCTGACCCTGGATGTTGTGGTCGGTGTTGAGTTGGATCTGCATCTTCTTCCTTCTGTCTGGTGGGGGTGCTGCCCAACATCGGACATGCCCGGCTGCTTTGTCGCCAGATTCAGCCTGCCGACCTTGCCGGTGGGCTGAACCCGCGCAGGTTGATCTTAGCCGCCTCAGCCAGCGCGACGCCCCCTCGCAACACCGTCACACTGCCACACCACTACGCCGACTCACCGCCACTGCCCAGCGGTGGCCGCCGACTCAGGCGGTGAGGTCGAACAAAGTGCGGGCCAGCACCTGGGTCGCGCGGCGCAGGTCTGCCAGGTCAAGCCGCTCGTCGGCGCGTTTGGCATGCGACTCCAGCACCGTGCGCGGGCCAGCACCGTAGATCACGCCGGGGATGCCCTGCTCGGCGTACAGCCGCACATCGGTGTAGAGCGGCGTGCCCAGCGCCGGGATGTCCTCGCCGAACACCGCCTTGCCATGCCGCTGGATGGCCTGCACCAGCGGCTGGTTGCCGGCCAGCGGCTTCATCGCCCGCGCCAGCAACAGGCGGCGCACGGCCACCCGCACCTCACGGCCGCCACGCGGCGGATGGAAGCTGGCCGCAGCGTCGGCAATGCAGCGGCGCAACGCCGCCTCGACCTCGGTCGGATCCTCCTCGGGGATCATGCGGCGGTCGAGCTTGAGCACCACCTTGCCGGGGATCACATTGGTGTTGGTGCCGCCGCTGATCTGGCCGACGTTCAGGTAGGGATGGCTGATGCCGGCCACGCTGGAGCTGACCTGCAGGTAGTCGTGATTCAAGGCATACAGCGCGTTGAGGATGTGCACCGCAGCCTGCAGCGCATCGCAGCCGCTGTCGGGGATGGCCGCATGGGCCATCTCGCCCTGCACCGTCACCTCCAGCTGCAAGCAGCCGTTGTGCGCCACCACCACCTGGTAGCTGAAGCCGGCGGCGATCATCAGGTCGGGCCGGGTCAAGCCCTGCTTGAGCAGCCAGCCCGGGCCGAGTTCACCACCGTACTCTTCATCGTAGGTGAAGTGCAGTTCGATGCTGCCCTTGCGGGGCAGGTCCAGCGACTCCAGCGCCCGCAGCGCAAAGCTGAAGGTGGCCATGTCGCATTTGCTCACGGCGGTGGCACGGCCGTAGATCTTGCCGTCGACGATCTCGCCGCCGTAAGGGTCATGTGTCCAGCCTTCGCCGGGCGGCACCACGTCGCCGTGGGCATTCAGCGCAATGGTCGGGCCGTCGCCATAACGCCGCCGCACGATCAGGTTGGTGATGCTTTGCAGGCCCATGGCCTGCACCTCGGCGGCGGGTACCACATGCTGCTCGGCGGGCAGGCCCATCTCGGCCAGCAACTGCGCCGTGCGCTCGGCATGCGGCGCGTTGTTGCCTGGCGGTGTGTCGGTGGACACACGCACCAGTTCCTGCAGGAAGCGCACCTGCTCGTCGAAATGGGTCTCGACCCAGCGGTCGAGGGTCTCGTAGTGAGCGGATGGGCTCATGGGGTCTCGCTGGCGAGTTGGTCGATCAGGTTCAGGAAGGCGCGCACGCAGAGTTCGGTGTCCTCGTTGCTCACCGCCTCCAGCGGGTTGTGGCTGATGCCGGCGTTGAGGCCGCGCATGAAGAGCATGGCCTGCGGCATCCGCTCATGCAGCTTCATCGCATCGTGGCCGGCGCCGCTGGGCATGCGGTGCACCGGCAGGCCCAGCGCCAGCACCGCACGCTCCCAGCGCTGCTGCCAGGCCGGCGCGCTGGGCGCGGCGGCGGCGCTCATCGTCTCTTCGAGCCGGAAGTGCAGGCCGCGGCGCTGGCAGATGGCCTGCAGTTCGGCGCGCACGTCGGCAGCGCAGGCGTCGCGCACCGCGTCGGTGGTGGCGCGGATGTCCAGGCTGAAACGGCAACGGCCAGGCACCACATTGATCGAACCGCTGGGCACCTCGAGCTGGCCCATGGTGGCCACCAGCTCCGGCTCGGCGGCGGCGCGCCGCTCCAGGTACAGCGCCAGTTCAGCAGCGCCGGTGGCGGCATCACGGCGGCGGTCCATCGGCGTGGTGCCGGCGTGGCTGGCCATGCCGATGATCTCGCCCAGGTAGCGCACGCTGCCGTTGATCGAGGTCACCACACCCAGCGGCAGGTCGAGCTCGTTGAGCACCGGCCCTTGCTCGATGTGCACCTCGACAAAGCCGAGGTAACGCGCCGCATCACGCTGCAAGGCGGCGATGCCGGCAGGGTCCAGGCCGGCCTGGCGCATGGCTTCACGCATCGTCACGCCGTCGCTGTCCTGCTGCGCCAGCCAGGCCGGATCAAAGTGACCGGTGAGCGCGCCCGAACCCAGGAACACCGCTTTGAAGCGCTGGCCCTCCTCTTCGGAAAAGCCCACCACCTCGATGCCAAATGGCAGGCGGCGGCCCTGGCGGTGCAGCTCACGCACGCAGAGCATGGGCACCAGGATGCCGAGGCGGCCGTCGTACTTGCCGCCGTTGCGCACCGTGTCGTAGTGTGAGCCGGTGAGCAGCCGGCGGGCCTGTGGAACCTGTCCGTGGTAGATGCCCACCACGTTGCCGACGGCATCGATGGCCACCTCGTCGAAGCCGCAGTCCTCGCCCATCCACTGCTGCAACTGGCGAGCGCAGGCGCGGTGCGCGTCGGTCAGGTAGGTCACTGTCAGTTCGCCGCGCTCGGCATAACCGGGGTCACTGTGCTTGGCCAGTTGCTCGGCCCAGTCCCAGCAGTCATTGCCCAGGGTCGGGGCTTGACCCAACTTGTCGGCAAGCCGGATCTCTGCAACGCGGTGGATGTTGCGCAGGCACTCGGCGTGTTCGTGCTCGGGGTGATGCTCGAGCCGCCGCGCGAAGGTGGCAATGATCTCGGCCTTGCTCAGCCCCAGGCCGCGCGGGCCGCGCACCGCCAGGATGAACGGGAAGCCGAACTTCTGCTTGTAGTCAATGTTGAGTTGCTGGATGCGTGCCAGTTCGTCCGGCGTGCAGTGGGTCAGGCCGGCACGGCCTTGCTCATCACTCGATTCGTGGGTGAGCGTACGGCTGAGCATCGCCCTGCCCGCCAGTTCAGGGTGCGCGCAGATCAGCTGCAGTTGGGCCGCCGGCCCGGCGTCGCGCACTGTCTCGATCAGTGCCTGCTTGAGCTGCACCAGGCTGGCAAAGGGACGCCGCGCCCAGCAGCGCTCGGCGATCCAGGGGGAGTGCTCGTAGGTGCCGTCGAGCAGGGTCACGAAGCCGGCACGGTCGGCGGTATTGAGGTCTTGCAGGCTGATCATGCGTGCTCCCAGGCAAAGGCGGTCTCGGGGTCGAAGGGGTGATTGGCCTGCCAGTGACGTGCAATGTCGATGCGCCGGCAGACCCAGACCCGCTCATGGGCCTGCACATGGTCGAGGAAGCGCTGCAACCCGCGCATGCGGCCGGGCCGGCCGAGCAGCCGGCAGTGCATGCCGATGCTCATCATCGTTGGCCGCTCGTCGCCCTCGGCATAGTGCACATCGAAGGCGTCGCGCAGGTAACTGAAGAACTCGTCGCCCTGCGAGAAGCCCTGCGGCAGGCCGAAGCGCATGTCGTTGCAGTCCAGCGTGTAGGGCACCACCAGGTGCGGTGCAAGCAGGCCATCGGTGCGGCGCACCTGCAGCCAGAACGGCAGTTCGTCGCCGTAGTAGTCGCTGTCGTAGGCAAAGCCGCCGTAGTCAGCCACCAGGCGCCGGGTGTGCGGGCTGTCGCGCCCGGTGTACCAGCCCAACGTGCGCTCGCCGGTCAGCCGCTCGATGGCCGCCATGCCCAGCGCCATGTGCGCGCGCTCGGTGGCCTCGTCCATGCCCTGGTAGTTGATCCAGCGCCAGCCATGGCAGGCGATCTCGTGGCCCAGTGCCTTGAAGGCCGCGGTCACCTCGGGGCTGCGCTCCAGCGCCATGCCGACACCGAAGATAGTCAGCGGCAGGCCGCGGCGCTCGAACTCGCGCAGCAGCCGCCACACGCCGACCCGCGCGCCGTACTCGTAGATGCCCTCCATGCTGAGGTGGCGCGCCGGATAAGCCGGCGGGTTGAACATCTCGGACAGAAACTGCTCGCTGCCGGCATCACCATGCAGCACCGAGTTCTCGCCGCCCTCCTCGAAATTGAGCACAAACTGCACGGCCACCCGCGCCTGGCCGGGCCAACGGGCATGGGGCGTGTGGCGGCCGTAGCCGCGCAGATCGCGGGGGTAGGGAAAGGTCATCGGTGCTCCAGGCTCAGGCTTTGAGGATGCGGGCCAGATCGACGCCCCGCGGATCGAGGTTCAGGTGCTGTTCAACGTGCTTCAAGTGCACCAGGGTCAGCGCCACCGCGGCCGCCTCGTCGTGGCGCTCGAAGGCATCGACGATGACCACATGCTCGGCCAACGAGGCCTCGGCCGACTGCGAGGACTGGTACATCAGCGCGATCAGCGACGACCGTGTCAACAGGTCGCCCAGCATCCGGGCCAGCAACTGGTTGCCCAGCATGCGCGCCAGCACCAGATGGAAGTCGGCCAGCAGCCGGGTGCGGCCCGGCACATCGCCGCGGCTCACCGCCGCCTGCTCGGCCTCCAGGTGGCGGCGCAGTTCGGCCAGTTGCGCGGCGCTGATCGACTGGCAGAGCCGGCGTGTCAGCGCTGCCTCCAGGATCTGGCGCACCTCGAACACCTCGCGCGCCTCCTCAACGCTGGGTGTGGCGACAAAGGCGCCACGTGCCGCTTCCAGCACCACCAGGCGGTCGCGGCTGAGCTGGTTAAGCGCCTGCCGCACCAGGGTGCGCGAGACCGCAAAGATGTCGGCAATCTTCTGCTCGGACAGCTTGGTGCCCGGCATCAGCCGACGCTCGGCGATGGCTTCGGTGATCGAGGCCACGATGCGCTGGGTGCTGCCCGTCGCCGACGCGCCTGCGCCGGCCGGCCGCAGCGGCTGCAACGGTGCTTCAGCGGGCCGCAAAGGCAGGCGCTTGCTGCGGGTGGCAGGCATGATGATTGCTGAGTGAATGGATTGACTCGACGACAATAGTGTATACACTTTACGATGAACAGCAAGCCCAACAAGGCCCCTCGAGGGCCGGCCTGCCACTCAGCCTGCCGTACTCCCCTCCACCTTCCGCGCCAGGAATGACACGCCATGGGACACCTCAGCACACATGTTCTCGACACCATGGCCGGTTGCCCCGCTGCGGGCATGGCGGTGCAGTTGCAACGCATCCAGGGCGGCGCCGCCGAAACCCTCAAGTCATTCACCCTCAACAGCGACGGCCGCAACGAGGGCGGCGCCTTGCTCGACGCCCAGAGCATGGCGCCGGGCCACTACAGGCTGGTGTTTGCCGTGGCGGCCTATTTCCGCACCAAGGGTGTGCAACTGCCCGAGCCGCCATTCCTCGACATGGTGCAGATCGACTTCGGCATGGCCGATGCCAGCGCGCGGTACCACGTGCCGTTGCTGGTCAGCCCTTTTGCCTATTCCACGTACCGCGGTTCCTGAGCCCATGCCGCGCGAGCCGGCGCGCCAGGGAAAACACCGATGAATCGGGCTGCCATGAATCGTATACACTTTTATCACGTCGCCGCGGTGCGCTGGTCGGTTGCCCTGAAACGGTGCAGCCGCCAGAAAAACGCGATGTTCACTCCTCACAGGGCCCGCTGTGGTGGGGGGAAGCACAACCCTCCGGTCGTGCGTTCCCCTGCGTGAGGATGTGATGGACACCTACCTGCTCGACTGGGCCAACCTGCTGCTGCGCTGGGCGCATGTCATCACGGCGATCGCCTGGATCGGCTCGTCCTTCTACTTTGTCTTCCTCGACAACAGCCTGACCCCGCCCGGCGCGTCCGAACTCAAGGACAAGGGGGTGGGCGGCGAACTGTGGGCGGTGCACGGCGGCGGCTTCTACAACCCGCAGAAGTACCTGGTAGCGCCCCGGCAGATGCCCGAGCACCTGCACTGGTTCTATTGGGAGAGTTATTCCACCTGGTTGACCGGCTTCGGCCTGTTCACCGTGCTCTACCTCTTCAATGCCGGCACCTTTCTGGTCGACAAGAGCGTCTACGATTGGTCGGCCGGCGCGGCGATCGCGGCTTCGCTGGGTTTTCTGGTGGCCTGCTGGGTCATCTATGACGCGATCTGCCGGGTCTTCGGCCAGAAGCAGCACGGCGACCTGATCGTCGGCGCTGGCGTGCTGGCCTTTGTCGTCTTCGCCTCTTGGCTGGCCTGCCAGTTGTTTGCCGGCCGCGCGGCCTTTCTGCTGGTCGGCGCAATGCTGGCCACCAGCATGAGCGCCAATGTCTTTGTCTGGATCATTCCCGGCCAGCGCAAGGTGGTGGCCCAACTCAAGGCCGGCCAGCCGGTGGATCCGGTGCATGGCTGGCGCGCCAAGCAGCGCAGCGTGCACAACACCTATTTCACGCTGCCGGTGCTGATCGCCATGCTGTCCAACCACTACGGTTGGCTCTACACCGGGCCACACAACTGGCTGGTGCTGGTAGTGTTGATGCTGGCCGGCGCCTTGATCCGCCACTTCTTTGTGGCCCGCCACAAGGCCAAGGTGCAAGGCATCGCAACACCGTATGCCACCGCCGTCATCGGCACGCTGATGCTGGCCGGCCTGGTGGTCTGGCTGGCGCCGCCGCCGCCTTCGGCCGCAGCCCAGGCCGCCGCCGCGCGTCCGCTGGTCTTCGCTGAAGTGCGCGCGGTGGTCGAGCAACGCTGCGTGATGTGCCACAACGCGCAGCTGCAGAGCAAGAACGTGGCGCTGCACACGCCCGAACTGCTCAAGCAGCATGCCCAGGCCGTCTACCAGCAGGCCAGCGTGCTCAAGCTGATGCCGATGAACAACGCCACCCAGATCACCGACGCCGAGCGTGGGCTGATCAAGCGCTGGTTCGAGGCCGGCGCGCCGCTGAACTGAGCGCCGCCGGCCTGACCCTCCAGCCGTCACCGTCGACACCCCACAACTCCCACATGGCCGTCCGTTGCCAGGCCGGGCATCGTGGCACGGTCCCCTTCAGGAGCAGTCAGCCATGTCATCAACCGCCGTCCATCCGGTGGACGAACGACTGCCCACCGGGCGCCTGGCCACGCTGGGCCGCAGCCTGTGCTGGTGATGTATGCCGGCGCCGTCGCGGTGCCGCTGATCGTCGGCCGCGCGCTCAAGCTCACGCCCGAGCAGGTGGCGCTGCTGATCTCGGCCGACCTGTTCGCCTGCAGCATCGTCACGCTGATCGAGTCGCTGGGCTTCACCCGTTGGTTCGGCATCAAGCTGCCGGTGATGATGGGCTGACCTTTGCCGCGGTCGGGCCAATGGTGGCCTTTGCCAATGCCATGCCATGCCGGGGGTCGAGGGGGCGCGGGCGATCTTAGGCGCGATCATCGGCGCCGGCCTGATCTCGATGCTGATCGCGCCCCTGGTCAGCAAGCTGCTGCGCTTTTTCCCGCCGGTGGTCACCGGCACCATCATTGCCATCATCGGCATCAGCCTGATGCGTGTGAGCGTGGGCTGGGCGATGGGCGGGCCGGCCTTCCTGGCGCAGCGCACCGACGTGCCCAAGCTGGTGGCCATGGTCGACAACGCCAAGGCCGTCGCTGCGGCGGCCGCTGCCTCGGGCGCCGCTGTGGCCGAAATCAAGCTCGGTCCGACCCCGATGATGGACAACCCCAGCTTCGCTGCGCTGGACAACATGGCCATCGCCGGCTTCGTGCTGGTGGTGGTGCTGCTGCTGGAGTCGGGCGTCCTGCTCACCGCGGTGGCCGCCGTGGTGCTGAACCTGTTCTTCAACGGCGCCCGCGGCGACACGGCCGAGACGGTGCAAGCCGCCAAGGCCGCCGACGCGCACTGAGATACTGCGCCCGCTTTCAGCCGGCCAGCCTGCGTTTCGCGACGATCTGTCCCTTGCAAGGCACGGCAATTGCTTTGCCCGTTGCACCCCCTCCACAGGACATCATGATGACCCGCAAGATCCTCTCCATTGTTGCGATCGCCGCCATGGCGGCCTTCTCCAGTTCGGCGGTACATGCCGCCGACTGGAGCGACACCGCCATCGGTTACCGCTTCGGCAACAGCTTTGCCGAGCCCTTCAACAACAACGACATCCGCAAGAACATCGTCAGCTTCAACCACATCAGTGGCTACAAGTACGGCACCAACTTCTTCAATGCCGACCTGCTCATGTCGGACAAGAACGACCCGGCAGGCGCGGGCTCGACCAATGGCGCCCATGAGGTTTACCTGATCTACCGCCACATGCTCGATCTGGAAAAGGCCACCGGCAAGCGCTTCAAGTACGGTCCGGTGCGCGGCCTGGGCCTGACCGCCGGCTTCGACGCCAACACCAAGTCAGACGCCGGCTACAACTCCAAGAAGCGCATGCTGGTGGCCGGCCCGACGCTGATGTTCGACGTGCCCGGCGTGCTCAATGTCAGCCTGCTCGCGCTGTGGGAGAGCAATGCGCCCTACAACACTTTCACCAAGGTCAGCACGCCGCGCTACCGCTACGACACCCACCCGATGCTGAGCGTCGTCTGGGGTATCCCGCTGGGCGCCACCGGCCTGTCCTTCGAGGGCTTTGCCAACTTCATCGGCCACAAGTCCAAGAACGAGTTTGGCGCCGACACCGCGGCCGAGACCAACATCGACATGCAGGTGATGTACGACTTCAGCGCCCTGTTGGGCGCCAAGCCGCGCACCGTCAAGCTGGGCCTGGAGTACCAGTACTGGAAGAACAAGTTCGGCAACGACGCCAGCGGCCCCGCCGGCCAGGGCGCCTTTGCCAAGACGCCAATGATTCGGGCCGAGTACCACTTCTGAGCCCGATCGGCCGCCGCACCGCCTGGCAGGCGGCGGCCTTGCCAGGCTGCCGCCAACTCACCGCGGCGGCGGCAGCGGCTGGCCCAGCGCCCGCCGCCACAACCAACGCAGGCCGCGGCCGATGTCGGGCCGCGAGCCATGCTGCCGCGGCACCGCCAGCGCCACCAACGGGCTGTGGCGCTCGGCCACCACGAAGCTGAAGGTGTAGTTCGGCTCCTGGCCCATGCGCAAGTCGGTGATCAGCAGCGCTGCGCCATCCTGGTGCAGCTTGAAGAAGCCCTTGCTGAAGGCAGCGATGCGCTGCACACCATCGATGCGCTGCACGTCGTCGGCCATCGGCGTGCCCCGCTCGAAGCGATCAAATTGCATCTGTGGCTGCTCATCCAGCAGCGACCGAAACCCCTCGTGGAAGTGCCCGCCCTCGATCGCCACCACCCGCCACAACAGCGTGTTGAAGGCCGTGGGCGTGACCAGCACCGACTCGGCGCGAATGCCTTGCGCCGCCAGCGAAGCGCGTGCCACCGTTTCCACCTGCTGCTGCGCCACCAGGCCCCAGCCCAGGTAGGCGGTGCTCAGCAGCAGGCCGGCCAGGTTGGCGCGTAAACCCGCGCCGCCGCCGCGAGCGGCCAGCGCCCAGCCAGTGCCGGCCAGCAAGGGCAGCGTGTACAGCGGATCGATGATGAAGATGCTGCCCAGGCCGTAAGGATGGTCGCTGAAGGGCAGCGCCAACTGCGTGCCGTAGACCGTCATGGTGTCGAGCAGCGGATGGGTTACCAGCACCAGCCAGAGCGCCAGCCACCAGCGGCGCCATAGGGCCATCTCGCCGTGAAGCCGGGCCACCAGCGCCGCCAGCGGCAGCGAGAACAGCGACAGCCAGAACAGCGCATGGGTCTCGGCGCGGTGCAACACCATGTTGTGGATCGGGTTGCCGCGGTCGATCAGCACGTCGAGGTCGGGCAGCGTGCCGGCCACCGCGCCCCAGGCCGCGGCCTTCCACACGGCCGTGCGCCGGCCCATCACGGCCACACCAACGGCGGTACCCAGAGCGATCTGCGACAAGGAATCCATGGCCTGTATTTTGACGGCCGCCCCTTGGCCTGGCAGCGCGCACGGACAAAGGCCTGTGCCCACGCTGCCGGCGCACCCGGCTACCATCGCCGCTGACCTTTGATGAGGATGAACATGCGCTACCACGCCCTGGGCAAGAGCCCGCTGCAGGTGTCCCGGCTGTGCCTGGGCACGATGATGTTTGCCGACCAGACCGATCTGGCCGAGGCCGGCCGCATCACCGCCACTGCCCACGCGCAAGGCGTGAACTTCATCGACACCGCCGACGTCTACTCGGCCGGGCGCTCAGAGTCCATGGTCGGCGAACTGCTCAAGGGCCAGCGCCATGACTGGATCCTGGCCAGCAAGCTGGGCAACAAGATGTCGGAGCGGCCGAATGAGTCACGCTACTCACGGGCCTGGGTGATGCGCGCCTGCGAGGCCAGCCTGCAGCGCCTGGCCACCGACCACATCGACATCTACTACCTGCACCGCGACTTCAACGGCATGGACCTGGAAGAGCCTTTGCGCGCCATCGATGCCCTGCTGCGCGACGGCAAGATCCGCTACTGGGGCGTGTCCAACTTCCGTGGCTGGCGCATCAGCGAGATGGTGCACACCGCGCGCGGCCTGGGCATGCCCGCGCCGGTGGTCTGCCAGCCCTACTACAACCTGCTCAACCGCCAGCCCGAGGTGGAAGTGCTGCCGGTCTGCGCCCACCACGGCATCGGCGTGGTGCCCTACAGCCCGATCGCCCGCGGCGTGCTGGCCGGCAAGTACACGCCCGGCAGCACACCGGCCGAGGGCAGCCGCGCCGGCCGCGGCGACAAGCGCATGCTGGAAACCGAGTTCCGCGACGAGTCACTGCGGGCGGCGCAGACGCTGGCGGCGCACTGCGCTGCCAGGGGCGTGACGCTGGCGCACTTCGCCACCGCCTGGGTGCTGGCGCACCGCGCCGTCAGCGCAGTGATCGCCGGGCCGCGCACGCTGGCGCAGTGGCAGGACTACCTGGGTGCGCTGGAAACGACCCTCAACGCCGACGACGAGGCCGCAGTGGATGCGCTGGTGGCCCCCGGCCATCCGTCAACGCCGGGTTACAACGACCCGGCCTACCCGCTGGACCCTCGCTGAGTCCCAGCGACCGCCACAAGCCCCCCATGAGCGATCCCGCCCGAGCCGACCAGAAGCCGCCCGACACGGCCACCGGCATGTCGCGTGGCCTGACCAGCTACGGCGACGCCGGCTTCTCGCTGTTCTTGCGCAAGGCCTTCATCAAGGGTGCCGGTTACAGCGATGCCGCACTGGACAAGCCGGTGATCGCCATCACCAACACCGGCAGCGCCTACAACCCCTGCCACGGCAACCTGCCGCAGCTGCTGGAAGCCGTCAAGCGCGGTGTGCTGATGGCCGGTGGCTTGCCGATGGACTTTCCGACGATCTCGATCCACGAGAGCTTTGCCCAGCCCACCAGCATGTTCACCCGCAACCTGATGGCGATGGACACCGAGGAGATGATCCTCGCCCAGCCGATGGATGCGGTGGTGCTGATCGGCGGCTGCGACAAGACTGTGCCGGCGCAGCTGATGGGCGCGGCTTCGGCCGGCCTGCCGGCAATCCAGCTGGTGACCGGCGCCATGCTCACCGGCTCACACCGTGGCGAACGGGTTGGCGCCTGCACCGATTGCCGGCGCTACTGGGGGCGTTTCCGCGCGGGCGAGATCGACGCCGAGGAAATTGCCGCGGTCAACAACCAGCTGGTGGCGAGCGTCGGCACCTGCTCGGTGATGGGCACCGCCAGCACCATGGCCTGCATCGCCGAGGCGCTGGGCATGATGGTGCCCGGCGGCGCGTCCGCGCCTGCAGTGACCGCGGACCGGATCCGCGTCGCCGAGGAGACCGGGCGGATTGCCGTCGGGATGATTCCCGCAAAACTGACCATCGACCGGATCCTCACCGCCGATTCCTTCGAGAATGCGCTGCGGGTGCTGCTGGCAATCGGCGGGTCCACCAACGGCCTCGTCCACCTCACCGCTATCGCCGGGCGCATGGGGTTCGAGCTGGATCTGCCGGCGCTCGACCGGATGGGCCGCGAGACCCCGGTGCTGATCGATCTCAAGCCGTCCGGGCAGTACTACATGGAGGATTTCCACAAGGCCGGCGGCATGGCGGCCCTCATGCGCGAGTTGAAACCCCTGCTTCATCTCGATGCTCTGACCGTCACCGGCAGGACGCTCGGGGAGGAAATCGATTGCGCCCCGGCGAGCTTTCCCCAGGACGTGATCCGCCCGTTCAACGCGCCGATCTATCCGCAAGGCGGCATCGCCGTTCTAAGCAGCAATCTCGCGCCGGGCGGCGCGATCATCAAGCAGTCCGCCGCCACCGCCGCCCTGATGGAGCACGAGGGCCGGGCGGTGGTCTTCGAGAATGCCGAAGACCTGGCGGCCCGCATCGACGACGAAGCCCTCGACGTCCACGCCGACGACGTGCTGGTGCTCAAGAACATCGGCCCGGCCGGCGCACCCGGCATGCCCGAAGCCGGGTACCTGCCGATCCCGAAGAAGCTTGCGCGGGCCGGCGTCAAGGACATGGTCCGGATTTCTGACGGCCGGATGAGCGGCACGGCGGCCGGCACGATCGTCCTGCACGTAACGCCCGAGTCGGCCGTGGGCGGTCCGCTCGCCTATGTGCAGTCCGGTGACCGGATCCGGCTCAGTGTTTCGCAGCGTCGGCTGCAATGGCTCGTTTCCGACGAGGAGATCGCCCTGCGGCGCGCCCGCGCGCCGGTCGCGCCGCCAACCGCGGCACGGGGATACCGCAAGCTCTTCTTGCAGTCCATCACCCAGGCCGACCAGGGCGTCGATTTCGACTTCCTGCGCTCCGAGAAGCCTGGCCTGAAAATCCCGCGCTGCTAGGCTGTCGGCCTGAAAATCTATTCTCCCGGGGTATTGAAATCGCCGAGACAGCATCTATCTCAGTGGTACGGGTGCCGATTACGGGCCCGTACTTCATATCGCTTAACTGAGAGGATATCGTGATGACTTCGTTTGATTTCGCCCCCCTTTATCGTTCCGCAATCGGCTTCGATCGCCTTGCCCAGTTGATGGACAATGCGCTTCGCGCCGACTCGCAACCCAGCTACCCGCCCTACAACATCGAGTTGGCCGGCGAGGACAAGTACCGCATCACCATGGCCGTCGCCGGTTTCGATCGTTCCGAACTGGACATCGAGATCGAGCAGGACGGGCTCAAGATCGTCGGCCGCAAGCAGAAGCAGACGGCTAAGACCACCTACCTGCATCGCGGCATTGCCGCTCGTGATTTCGAGCACCGCTTCCAGCTTGCCGAGCATGTCAAGGTGATGGGCGCCAGCCTGGAAAACGGCCTGTTGAGCATCGAACTGGTCCGCGAAGTTCCCGAGGCAATGAAGCCGCGGCGCGTGGCCATCGGTGGCGGCGACAACGTCAAGGTGCTTGATCGCGAAGCCGCCTAAGCAGCCTGTCGGGTAGCGCCTCGCAAGCCTGGCACCGGTGACGGCGCCAGGCTGTCCGCGTCTTCCCGCCCGCGCCGGTCTCCCCTGCGCACCGGAGCCCGTGCGAATCTGGCTATAATCGCGGCCGGACTGCGATGTATGGCACGGAGAGGTGGCAGAGTGGTCGAATGTACCTGACTCGAAATCAGGCGTACGGGTAACCGTACCGTGGGTTCGAATCCCACCCTCTCCGCCAGATCTCGAGTAAGCACAGGCCTTTGCGGCCTGTTTTCATGTCTACCCCTCAAACAACCCATCAAAAGGTCGGCCGGAAACGGAGACAGCTATGGGCAGGGCCGAAGATCTGTTCAATCGGTGGGAGCGGGATGGCATCCGACACCTCAGACACGTCGACCAATTGATCACCGAGCGCAAGAGTGAAGAGTCGTTCCTAGCTTCCTAGACTTAAAGCGCTCCGCGGACCCTGGTGGGTCCGCAGGACGTCAAGGACGAGTTCGACGCCTTCGTCGAGTGCGGCATCCTGGCGCACGGCGTCCTTCGCCTGCGCTGCGATGGTTGCGGCCGCGACAAGCTGCTGGCGCCTTTTGCTGCAAGCGCCGCCGGTTTAGCCCTTCCTGCGGCGCCCCGGGATCCCCAAACGTTTCGGGAGTCCACCGGTTCTTAGCTTTCGTCGCCCCGGGGGGCACCTGCTACTTTCCCAGCAGCCGCTTTGCCTGCGCGATATCGGTGATCGGCGTATCAGCGCTTTGAGTTATCTCCCGAACCCTGCCCGAATATTCAGCAACCTTTGATCTGTCTCCAATGCGTTCGGCCGCCTGCGCTGCACCCGCATAGGCGCCCAGGCGATTGGGTTCACGCTCGAGCACGCTTTCGAACTCTTTGAGCGCCGTCGCGGCATCGCCACCTTCCAGGGTCGCATAGGCGAGTACTTCACGCGCCGGAATCAGGCGACCGGGGGTGACCGCATGCTTCTCGCTCGCGTCTTCGCGGTCGGCGGCGGCTCTCAGGGTGTCGAGGCACGCAGTGCGCTCGCCGTCCGCACAAAGAGCCAAGCCTCGCACCACACCCAATTGAACTTCGATTTCCTCGACCCAGTAGGAAAGTTTACGGCTGGCCGTCACATCGCGTAGTTTTTCAAGGCGTTCTACCTCCACACGCGCGGCAACCGGGTCGCCGCTAATGGCCGCGCCCATTCCCCGAGCGAAGGCGTTGAGCGCTTCGGCCTGCGGATACTTCGCCCACGGAAAACCGTCGGCGGGCACAACGCCGAGCTGAGACGCTGCCTTCCAGTCGCCGCGCTCGATCGCGAGTCGAGCCGGCATCGCTGCATAGGCGTAAGCGGTGGCGAAGTGATCGACCCGAGCGGGATTGCCCATCGCCTCCGCAACCACCTTGCGCGCGGCCGCGTCTTCACCTTGCTGCAGGTGAGCGTAGACCATGTAGTCGTAGGCATGCCACTTGTCGAATGTCTTGTCGGTGCCTGCTTGCGCCGACGCACGGTTGGACTGCACCGATTCCTTCCACGCCCCCACCCGTGTGAAGATGTGGGAAGGCATGTGCAGCGCGTGCGGGGCATCCGGGGCGATTTGGTCGTAGCGCTTCGCTGCGTCCAGCCCGTGCTTGGCGATCGGCGGGTAGTCGTAGGTATGAATGAGGTAATGCGCAACGCCGGGATGCTCAGGCTGCTGCTTGAATATCGGCTCCAGGATGCTCGCTGCCTTCAACTGGTTGATGTACTTCTTGTCAGCCGGATTAAAGTTGGCGGAAAGCACCAACGCGTAAAGTATTGCTGCCTCTGTGTCCTGGGGATATTTGTTCATGACCTGCTCCATCGCTGTCTCGAGCGCCTTGGCGCGAGTACGATGGTCGACTTTGTCGTGATCATGAAAAAACGCGCCCAGTGCTTCGACGTAGTCGTGCTCGCGCTGCGACTTGAGCCCGGTGCGGCGAGCGCGCTCCAGTACCTCGTTGCCCTGGGCAAGCGCAGCCGGCGGGATGCCGTTAGGCCAGACGAACGGATTGTCCAGGCTTGCCAGGGCTCGCGCCCAATGCGCCATGCCGCATGACGGATCCGCTTTCAGCACCTGCTCCAGCGGCTCCCGAATGTGCTGCCACGCAAACGAGTGGTAATAGGCAATCGCAGTGTTGAACGCCTGCTGAGCCTCGGCGTTGCACTCGACCGGAAAATGGACCTTGCCCAGACGCGCAGGCGTACTGTGCGGATGCGCGGTTTGTTGCGCTACAGCAGGACTGCCGAGAGAGAAGCACAAGGCCGCGAGCGAGGCGGAAAAGGTAGTTAAACTGAATTTCATGAGACTCCCCTAGTGATGAGCAATGAAGTTCAATCAGGACTTAACCTTCCGAATTCAAACTGAGAAAGCCTACGACTGCGGAAGCCGGGGTTGTCGGCGGCAACGAGCCCGGTCGCTTAACAAAAACCTCAAAGGCACCGCAGGAGTGAACTTTTGATCGTCGAGCGTTGCGCATCCCGCCGCAACTATTTGATTTCGAGCAGCCGCCTCACCTGACCATTGCTCTCCCAGTAGGTGCGCTTCTTGGCGATGCGCGGGTCCTCCGGCGCCGGCTGGATGTTGCCGCCAGAGTCGGTTGCTCGCGACGTGATGGTGTGCTGTCCGGGCGCGGCACCGATCCAGGCGACTGACCAAGGCTTCCAGGCAAATTCGGCTTCCTCGCTCGTGTCGATAGTTGCTTGCAGCCAAGGCCCCTGGTCAATTTGCACTTCCACTCTCGCAACGGGCGCTCCCCAGGCGGTGCCAACGATCTGGTACTCACCGTCTTTGCGGGTGACTCGGAGGGGCATCGATTTGAGCCGCGTCCGCCCGACGGAGTTCTCCGTCCAGACGGTTTCTCCCTCATGCTGCTCTTCCCGGATCGTTACATAGTCGCGTGCCATGAAGCGATTCATCAGGGGTGTCTCGCGCACTTCGATTCGCTTCAGCCATTTCACGTTGGCAACGCCGTACCAGCCCGGTGCGATCAGCCGAACCGGAAAGCCGTGGGGCGGCGTGAGCGCAGTGCCGTTCATCTCGTAGCAGAGCAGGTTGCCGGGGTTCATGGCGTCGG
>JBBQZM010000036.1:0-23341 GCA_038207685.1 Burkholderiales bacterium | reverse complement strand
GGGCTGGCGATCAGGCCCAGCTCTTCCAGGTCGGCCATCACGTTGCGGATGGTCGCCGGCGACAGCTCCAGCCCCGAGGCCCGCGACAGCGTGCGCGAACCCACCGGCTGGCCATCGGCGATGTAGCGTTCGACCAGGGTCTTCAGCAGGGTGCGAGCACGCTCGTCCATAGGCATTTGTGGAGATATTTCTCATTGTACGGATAGCCCCCGGCCAGGCATCGCGCCAGCAGGCCCTGTGGTGTAATTCCCCTAATGACCCGTCGATTTCAACATGCAGCGCTGGTCGGCAAGTACCAGGCCATTGGCATTCGCCCGCTGCTGGAAGAGATCGCTCATTTCCTGGTGCGCCAGGGCCTGGAGGTCAGCTTCGAATGGCAGACCGCGCAGAGCACCGGCGTCACCGACTTCGATGCGCTGACCACCGAGCAGATCGGCGCGCAGTGTGATCTGGCGGTGGTGGTCGGCGGCGACGGCACCATGCTGGGCATCGCCCGTGAACTGGCGCGCCACAACGTGCCGCTGGTGGGCATCAACCAGGGCCGGCTGGGTTTCATCACCGATGTGCCGATCGGCCAGTTCCGCGAGGCGCTGACGCCGATGATCGCCGGCGACTACGAGGAAGATTTCCGCGCCATGCTGGCTGCCGAAGTCTGGCGCGACGACGAGTGCATCTTCGAGGGCCTGTCGCTCAACGATGTGGTGGTCAGCCGCGGCGCCACCGCCAGCATGGTTGAGCTGCGGGTGGATATCGGCGACGAGTTTGTCGCCAACTTGCGCGCCGACGGCCTGATCGTGGCCTCGCCCACCGGCTCCACGGCTTACGCGCTGTCGGCCGGCGGGCCTATCCTGCACCCCGGCATCGCCGGCTGGGTGGTGGTGCCGATCGCCTCGCACACGCTGTCCAACCGACCGATCGTGCTGCCCGATGCCGGGCCGATCCGCATCACCGTGGTGTCGGGCCGCGACGCCTCGGCCAACTTCGACATGCAAGGCCTGGCCAGCCTGCTGCACGGCGACCAGATTCGGGTGCAGCGCTCGGCGCACAAGGTGCGATTTTTGCACCCGCGGGGCTGGAGTTATTTCGCCACGCTGCGGCGCAAGCTGCGCTGGTACGAGGGCGGCGCATGAGCCCCCTCCGAAGCGCGCTCGGCATCCCTTCGGTATCGGCGGGTCGACGGGTCTGACATGCTGAGGCGGCTCGCACTGCGCGACTTTGTCATCGTGCCGACGCTGGAACTGGAGTTCCAGGCCGGCTTTTCGGTGCTGACCGGCGAGACCGGTGCCGGCAAGTCGATCCTGGTCGACGCGCTGCAACTGGCGCTGGGCAGCCGGGGTGATGCGGGCGTGGTGCGCGAGGGCGCGGTACGGGCCGAGATCAGCGCCGAGTTCGACAGGCCGGCCTCGCTGGCCGGCTGGCTGGACGAGGCCGGCTTTGTCGGCGACGAGCCGGATACGCTGCTGCTGCGCCGCACGGTGGATGCCCAGGGCAAGAGCCGGGCCTGGATCAACGGCAGCCCGGCCACCGTGAGCCAGCTGCGCGAAGCCGCCGAGCACCTGCTCGACATCCACGGCCAGCATGCCTGGCAGAGCCTGACCCGGCCCGCCGCCACGCGTGAACTGCTCGACCGCCAGGCCAGGCTCGACACCAACGCACTGGTGCAGCACTTTGCTGCTCGCAAGGCCGCGGCCGAGGCACTGGCGCTGGCCCGCGAACGCGGCGACGAACTGCTGCGTGAACGTGAACGCCTGGCCTGGCAGATCGGCGAGCTCGACAAGCTCGCACCCGGCGCTGACGAATGGGCCGCGCTGAACGCCGAGCACCAGCGGCTGGCCAACGGCCAGGCACTGATCGATGCGACCCGGGCGGCGCTGCAGCAGGTGGCCGAGTCCGACGAGGGCCATGCCGAGGCGCAAACCAGCCGGGCGTTGGCGGCGCTGGACGACGTGGCCGAGCATGATGACCGCCTGTTGCCGATCATCGAGTCGCTGCAGGGCGCGCTGGCGCAGCTGCAGGACGCCGCCCACGGGCTGAACGCCTACCTGGGCCATGCCGAGCCCGACCCACGCCGGCTGGCCGAACTGGACGAGCGCCTGTCGGCCTGGGTCGGCCAGGCGCGGCGCTACCGGCGGCCTCCCGACGAGTTGCCGGCCCTGCTGGCGCAGTGGCGGGCCGAACTGGGCGCGCTGGACGCCGCCAGCGATACCGCGTCGCTAGAAGCGCAAGTGGCCGAGACCGACCGCCTCTACCGCAATGAGGCTCGCCGAATCAGCAAAGCCCGCGCCGCCGCTGCCGGCCCGCTGGCCCTGGCGGTGACGCAGGCGATGCAGGCGCTGGGCATGGCCGGCGGCCGTTTCGAGGTGGCGCTGACAGCGCTGGCCGTGCCGCAATCGCACGGGCTTGAGGCGGTGGAGTTGCTCGTGGCCGGTCATGCCGGCAGCACACCGCGGCCGCTCGCCAAGGTGGCCTCGGGCGGCGAGCTGTCGCGGCTGGCGCTGGCGATCGCGGTGACCACGCTGCAGGCCGATCCCGGCCAGGGTGCCGGAACGCTGATCTTCGACGAGGTCGATGCCGGCATCGGCGGCGCGGTCGGCGACAGCGTGGGTGCGCTGATGAAGCAACTGGGCCGCAACCGCCAGGTGCTGGCGGTCACCCACCTGGCCCAGGTGGCGGCCTGCGCCGACTGGCACTACCTGGTGCGCAAGTCCACCGGCGACGATGGCAGCACTGCCAGTACTGTGGCGCCGGTGCAGGGCGAGGTCCGCGTGGCCGAAGTGGCACGCATGCTCGGCGGCGAGCGCCTGGCCGGCACCAGCCTGGCCCATGCCCAGGCGATGCTGCAGCAGACTTCGGCCGCCTTTGACGACGGCATCGTCCCCGCCAAGGCGCCACCGCGCCGGCGCAGCAAGGCATGAGCACCGACAAGTTGCCAACGGGCGAGTCGGTGGCGGCGGCGCCTGCGAACACGGCCATGGCCACGACGTTGACGCCGGCCGTGCGCGAGCTGGTGCTGATCACCGGCATCTCGGGCTCCGGCAAGTCAGTGGCGCTGCATGCGCTGGAAGACGCGGGCTTTTTCTGCGTCGACAACCTGCCGCCCGAATTGCTGCGTGACTACATGGGCCTGGCCCAGCCGCGCTACACCCATCGCGTGGCGATCGCGGTGGATGTGCGCGCCGCGCGCTCGCTGCCGGCGCTGGTGCCGCTGATCGAAGAGCTGCGCAGCGAGGGCGTGACGATCCGGCCGCTGTTCCTGGACGCCAGCACCGACACCCTGGTGCGCCGCTTTTCCGAGACACGCCGGCCGCATCCGCTGAACCAGACTGAAGGCGGCGGCTCGGGCCAGCATGCGCTGATCGAGGCGATTGAGATCGAACGCCTGATGCTGGCCGAACTGCGCGAAGTCTCGACCATCATCGACACCAGCACGCTGCGCCCGGCCGGCCTGCGCCACCATGTGCGCGAGCTGGTGGCCGCGTCCACCAACCAGTTGACCCTGGTCTTCGAGAGCTTTGCCTACAAGTACGGCGTGCCGCTGGATGCCGACTATGTGTTTGACGTGCGGGTGCTGCCCAATCCGTATTACATCCGCGAGCTGCGGCCGCTGTCGGGCCGCGACGCGCCGGTGGCGGCCTTTCTCGCCGAACAACCCGAGGCCGGCGAACTGCTGCAGCAGATCGAAGACTTCATCCGCCGTTGGTTGCCAGCGCTGGCCACCGACCAGCGCGGTTATGTCACCGTGGCCATCGGCTGCACCGGCGGCCAGCACCGCTCGGTCTACATGGTCGAGCAGCTTGGCCTGCGCTTTGCCGACCATGGCGCCACGGTGGTGCGCCACCGCGAACTGGACGCCCTCGATTGAGCAAGACACAAATGCCGGACGACGCGCCACCGGACCAGGGGCCGTGGACTGCGCTGCCGCTGTTTCCGTTGCAGACGGTGCTGTTTCCTGGCGGGCTGCTGCAGCTCAAGGTGTTCGAGGCGCGTTACCTCGACTTGATCAGCCACTGCCTGCGCAGCCAGACGCCGTTTGCGGTAGTGCGCATCCGCCAGGGCGGCGAGTTGCGCGGCAGCGGCAGCCAGAAAACGCTGCTCGAGGACATCGGCGTGCTCGCCCACCTGCTGGAGGTGGATGCCGAGCAGCCCGGCATCCTGCGCACGCGCTGTGTGGGCGGCGAGCGGGTGCACCTGGGCACGTTGCGCCAGCGCGACGACGGCCTTTGGTTGGCAGAAGCCGCGCTCGGTGATGCCGAACCGAGCGCTGAAGTGCCTGATGAACTGGCCGGCAGCGCCAAGGCGCTGGCCCAGGCCATCGACGCGCTGAAGGCGCAGGACCAGCACCCCTTTCTGCCGCCCTTCCAGCTCGACGACGCGGGCTGGGTGGCCAACCGCTGGTGCGAGATCCTGCCGATCTCCAGCGCCGCCAAGCAAAGGCTGATGGCGCTGGACGAGCCGGTGCTGCGGCTCAAGCTGGTGCAGGACTACCTGCAGGCCAAGGGTCTGGTGTAGGGCCGGATGTAGGCGTCGTAGAGGGCCGGTCGGCCCACCGACTTCAGGCCGGCGGCCCGGCTTCGAGCAAGCGACGAACAGGCGCCGGCAAGCCCATCATCAAGGCCTGGTCGCGCGGCACCCAGCGACCGTCCGGCAGGCTGGCCTCGATGCGCTCGCGCTCGGAAGCGCTCAGGCGATGTGGCAGCGGCCAGTGGCAGGGCTGCAGCGCCCAGTCGAAGTGTGTCAACACATGCTTGACCAGCGGCAGGGGCCGGCCCTCGCCTGGCCAGTGAGCGGCGCGGGCCCAGAGCGCCTCTTCGGATTCAGATTCCGGCAGGCTCCACAAGCCGGCCCAGACGCCGGTCTGCGGCCGCTGCACCAGCCAGACCTGATCGCGCCAGTCCAGCCACAGCAGCGCATGGGCGCGCTGGCCGCGCTTGAGCTTGCGCGTCTTCACCGGATAGGCCTCGGGCCGGCCCTGCGCCTGCGCCACGCACAAGCCACGCAGCGGGCAGGTCTCGCAGGCCGGATTGCGCCGGCTACAGATCGAGGCGCCCAGATCCATCAAGCCCTGGGTATAGGCCTCGATTTCCCGCTGCGGCAGTTGCGCGTCGGCCAGTTGCCACAGGGCGCGTTCCTGGCGCGCCTCGGCCAGGTCACCTTCAAAGCCCAGTGCCCGGCCCAGCACCCGCTTGACGTTGCCGTCGAGGATCGCGCAGCGTTCGCCGAAGCAGAAGGCCGCGATCGCCGCCGCGGTGGAGCGGCCGATGCCCGGCAGCTCGGCCAACGCGGCGCTGCAACGCGGAAACTGCCCGCCGTGTTCGGTTACCACCACCTGGGCACAGCGGTGCAGGTTGCGGGCGCGGCTGTAATAACCCAGGCCGCTCCACAGCGCCAGCACCTCGTCCTGATGCGCCGCCGCGAGCGCGGCCACATCGCCAAAGCGCTGCAGGAAACGCGGGTAGTAGGCCAGCACGGTGCTGACCTGGGTCTGCTGCAGCATGATCTCCGACAGCCAGACACGGTAGGGATCGCGGCTGCCCACCCAGGGCAACCCGTGCCTGCCATGCTGGCGCTGCCAGGCGATCAGCGCCGGGGCCAGGGCCGGTGTGCTGGCGGCTGGCGCCGTCATGCGGCGCCGCGCAGCCGCGTTTCACCGGGCGCCGCCGGTCGCCGCGGGGCCGCCACGCGCGGCACACCACCGGGCTGCGGCGGCGAGGCGGCCAGCATGCGCAGGCTGTCGATCTCCTGGGTCAGGCTGGCTTGCAGGCGCTGCGACTGCAGGCGCAAGGACTCGAGGGCCTGGATACTGGTCTCCAGGCCATCCTCGGCCTCGCGCACACGGGCATGGGCTTCGCGCCGCTGCACCAGCGCGCGTCGGCGTTCACGCAATTGCTCATCGATCTGCTGGCTGATCGCCTGGCCCCACAGCTCGACATCGTTGGCCACGCCCTCGAACACCACACGCAGCCGCGAGTACAGCAGCCGGGACAGGCGGTCCATGAACTCGGGCTGGGCCAGCCGCCACAGCTGGGTGATGCCGGTGTAGCGGCTGTAGCCGTCCTCAATCCGCGCCAGTTCGCGCCGGTAGCCATCGAGCAGCGGCGGCGCCGGCACCAACAGCGACAGGCCGCAATCCGCATTCAGCGGCACGATGCTGGCGCCCATCAACTGCGCCAGCTCGGCCAGACCCTGCTCGGTGGCGGCCAAACGCTCGCGCAACTGCCTGCCCAGGCGGGTGAAGCTGCGCGACCGGCCCAACTTGAGCAGGCTGCCGCGGCCACCCTCACGCAGCTGGCGCACCATGTCGCGCAGCCGGTCCCCCGACAACTCATCGATCAAGGCCTGCTGCTGTCGCGCCAGCACCGCGCGCAGCGCCGCCAGACGCGGCGCACAGCGCTCGAATTCGGTCGCCTCACCTTCCAGTCGGCTGGCCAGCAGCCGCAGCCGCGCCATGCTCTTGCCACGCAGGCTCTGCAATTCAAACAACTGTTCGGCTTGCTCACGCTGCCGGGCGGTCAGCCGCCGCAACGCGGCCTGGCTCAGCGCCTGCACGCCTTCATCGACCATCTGGCCGATCACCCGACTGCGCTGCGGCAGCAACTGGGTCAGCAAGGCCTGCTCCAGCGCCGGCAGTCGGCTCTGCGCCAGCGCAGCGGCATCACCCTGCACCCGCGCCGTCAGCGCCTGCCGGGCCGACAAGGCAAACACCCGGTCGCCGTCCACACCCAACAGGCGCGACGCCACCTCGCATTGCTGCTGCACCTGGGCCGCCACCTGCTCGGCATCGAGCAAGGGGTCGAGCAGCGCATCGATCTTGTTGAGCACCACAAAGCGCTCGCAGCCGCGGTCACTCAGGTGGTCGCGCCAGACCGCCAGGTCGGAGCGGGTGACGCCGGTATCGGCCGCCAGCACAAACACCGCCGCATGCGCGCTGGGCAGCAGCGACAGCGTCAGCTCAGGCTCGGCGCCAATGGCATTGAGGCCAGGCGTGTCGAGCACCACCAGGCCGCGCTTGAGCAGCGGATGCGGGTAGTTGACCAGCGCATGGCGCCAGGCCGGCACCTCGACCAGGCCTTGCTCATCCAGCGGCGGGTTGTCGTCGGGCTGCTCGTCGTTCCAGAAACCCAGCGCGCGGGCCTCGGTTTGCGGCACTTTCTGCACCTGCACCACTTGCTGCATCACCTGCGCCATGGCCACGCCGTCGCCCAACGGCAAACCCAGCCGCCGCCACAACTGCGGCTGTTCGCGCAGTGCCTGCACCGTCTGACCGCTGCTGCGGCTGGCGATGGGCAACAGCGCCAGCGAGGCCGGCTGCTCGGCATCCCAGGCCAGTTCCACCGGGCACATGGTGGTGCGACCGGGCGTGGCCGGCAGCACACGGTGGCCAGTATCGGCAAAGAAAAGCGCGTTGATCAGCTCGGACTTGCCGCGCGAGAACTCAGCCACGAAGGCCAGCACCAGCCGATCGGCGGCCAGCCGCTGCCGCAGCGCCACGGTCTGCGCGCGACCCTGCGGCTCAAGCAGTTCCTGATCGGCCAGCAGGTCGGCCAGGCGCTCGATCGAACGATCCAGCCCGCGCCGCCAGGCGGCGAGCGAGTCCAGGCGGGACAGGATAGCGCTGTTCATGAAGAGATTTGCCGCGATGGCGACTCATGCTAGCGCAGTGCGCGGACCCGAATTCGCTGCGACACCGTTGCTGACAACTGGGCGGCGAAAGCGATGTGACATCCTCATCGGCGCTGGCAGCCGGCGCAGAAGTAGGTCGATCGCTGGGCCTGCACGATGCGCCGCACCAGGCCGCCGCAGCGCCCGCAGGCCTGGCCCTGTCGGCCGTAGACCAGGGCTTCGTTCTGGAAGGCGCCGCTGAGACCATGCGCATCCTTGAAGTCGCGCAGCGTGCTGCCGCCGAGTTCGATGGCTCGGGCCAGCGTGAGCCTGAGCTCGGCCAGCAGGCGCTCGCAGCGCGGCCGGCTGAGCTTGTCGCTGCGCATCCGCGGGTCGATGCCGGCACGGAACAGCGCTTCGCTGGCATAGATGTTGCCTGCGCCGACCACAATGTCACCGGCCAGCAGCGCCGCCTTGATCGTGGTGCGACGCGCCTGCAGCGCCTTGTGCAGGCCAAGCGGCGTCAGCGCGGGGTCGAATGGCTCGGCACCCAGGCGCGACAGCAGCCGGGCAGCCGGGTCGCAGTGCAGCGCATCCGACCAGACCACCGCGCCAAAGCGCCGTGGGTCGGTCAGCCGCAGCAGACCGCGGCTGGTGACCAGATCAAAGTGGTCATGCGCACCGGCTGGCCCGGGGGTTTCGGCCAGGTTCAGCGAACCCGACATGCCCAGATGCAGCAGCAGCCCACCCTCGGGCACGTCTTCGGTGCCCGGCGCGGCGGCGGCCAGCGGCAGCCACAGGTACTTGCCGCGGCGCTGCAACAGGCCGGCGCGCCGGCCCAGCAGGTGATCGGTGGCCACACCCAGCGGCCAGCGCAAGGGCTTGCCCAGGCGTGCACCGCGCACCTCGGCGCCTAGCAAGCGATCGGCCAGGCTGGCGCGTGTGACTTCCACCTCAGGCAGTTCAGGCATGGGGAATTATGGTCGCCACCTAGAATCCAACTCCTTTTCAGGAGTCCGGATGACCCGCTTCGCAGCCCGCTCTTGCGGCACCCGGCCCCGGCACCTGGGTGCAACCGCCCTGGTGGCGGCCATCAGCCTGTCGATCGCCTGGGCCGCACCAACGGCGGCCGCCGCTACCGTTGCGCCAGCGCCGGCCGCGGCGGCCTCGGCCCCGCAGAGCTCCTCGCTCGATGCGCTGCTGTTCTACCAGTTGCTGATCGCCGAACTGGAACTGAAGGCCGGCCGCGCCGGCAATGCCTACCAGGTGATGCTGGACGCCGCCAAGCGGCAGGGCGATGAGCTGCTGTTCCAGCGTGCGGTGGAGATCGCGCTGCAATCACGCGCCGGCGAGCAGGCACTGACCGCCGCCCAGGCCTGGCGCGCCGCCAAGCCGTATTCGGTGGCGGCGCTGCGCTACCAGGCGCAGATCCTGCTGGCGATGAACCGTGTCGACGAAATGGCCGAGCCGCTGGCGGCCTGGCTGGCCGCGGTGCCGGTGATGGAGCGCCCCGGCCTGATCGCCGGCCTGCCCCGATTGCTGCAGCGTGTGCCCGACGCGCAGCGCGCGCTGGCGCTCAGCAACAAGCTGCTCAGCCCCTACCTGGACGCGCCTGGCACCCAGGTCGCCGCCCGCGTGGCTTTGGGCCGCGCCCACCTGCGCGCCGGCCTGACGGTGCAGGCCCTGGGCCTGGCCCGGGCCGCGCAAAGCGCCGACGCCAGCGCCACCGGGCCAGTGCTGCTGGCCCTGGAGATGCTGCCCACCACGCCCGATGCCGAGGCACTGGTCACAAGCTACCTGGCGCGGCCGGATGCCGAACCGGCGCTGCGTTTGGCCTATGTGCGCAGCCTCACCCAGACGCAGCGTTACGTCGAGGCCAGCCGCCAACTCGAACGCTTGATCGAAATGCAGCCCCGGGTGCCCGAGCCCTGGCTGACGCTGGGCGCCTTGCGCCTGGAACTCAAGCAGCCGCGAGAAGCCGAGGTGGCGCTGCAGCGTTATGTGGAGCTGGCCAGTGCGCCGGCCGAGGCCGCAGCGCCGGCGGCATCAGCCGCCTCAACATCCGCATCCGCATCCGCGGCCGAAGACGAGGACGACGACGAGCGCCAGGCGATCATGCCAACCACCGGGCCGCGCGACCTCACCCAGGCCTGGCTGCTGCTGGCCCAGGCCGCCGAGCAGCGCGGCGACATCGCCTCGGCCGAAGGCTGGCTGGCGCGCATCGACAACCCCAAGCGCTGGCTGGAAGTGCAGACCCGCCGCGCTGCGCTGCTGGCGCGGCAAGGCAAGCTGGCCGAAGGTCGGGCGCTGATCCAGGCGGTGCCCGAACGCAGCCCCGACGATGCCCGCGCCAAGCTGATGGCCGAGGCGCAACTGCTGCGCGAACTCAAACGCTGGCCCGAAGCCGCGGCGCTGCTGGCGGCCGGCAGCCAGCGCTTTGTCGACGATGTCGACATGCTCTACGAGCACGCCATGGTGGCAGAGAAGCTCAACCAGTTGCCCGAGATGGAGGCCTTGCTGCGCCAGGTGATCCAGCTCAAGCCCGATCATCCGCATGCCCACAATGCGCTGGGCTACTCACTGGCCGACCGCGGCCTGCGGCTGGACGAAGCCCGCTCGCTGATCCTGCGCGCACTTGAACTGTCGCCGGGCGACCCGTTCATCACCGACAGCCTGGGCTGGGTGGAGTTCCGCCTCGGCAACAACAGCGAAGCACTGCGCCTGCTGCGCCAGGCCTACACCACGCGGCCCGACACCGAGATCGCCGTCCACCTGGGTGAAGTGCTGTGGGTCGTCGGCCAGCGCGACGAAGCCCGCCGCCTCTGGCTGGAAGCACGCGGCCGCGACGCCAGCAACGAGGTGCTGAAGGAGACCCTGGCCCGGCTGAAAGTCAGCCTGTGAACCTGGGCCAGACCGTGCGGCACTTGGGCCTGGCGCTGTTGGCGGTGTTGTCGGTAGCGCTGGCCGCCGGCTGCGCCAGCACGCCGCCGCCGGACGGCGACTTGATCAGCGGCCGCCTGGCGCTGCAGGTGGCCGGCCAGCCCGACAAGTCGCTCAGCGGCGGGTTCGAGCTCAGTGGCTCGCCGCGCGTCGGCCAACTGCTGCTCAGCGGCCCCTTCGGCACCACCGCCCTGCGCGCGCGCTGGGCGCCGGGCGAGGCGGTACTGTCCAGCGCGCAGGGCGAAAGCCGGCATGCCGACCTCGATGCGCTGGCTGCTGCCGCGCTGGGCGAGGCGATCCCGATGGCGGCGCTGTTCGACTGGCTGCGCGGCCGGCCCTGGCCGGGTGCGGTGGCCACGCCGCGCGACGATGGCCAAGCCGGCTTCGCCCAGCTCGGCTGGCAAATCGATCTGAGCCGCTGGTCGGCAGGCGCGATTGAGGCGCAACGTGCCGCGCCGCCGGTGATCACCGTGCGCGCGCGACTGGAACAAACTCCATGAGCCTGGCCGCGCTCTATGACGTGCCGGCGCCGGCCAAGCTCAACCTGTTTTTGCATGTGGTGGGTCGCCGCCCTGACGGTTACCACCTGCTGCAGTCGGTATTTGTGCTGATCGACTGGTGCGACACCCTGCACTTCGAGCGCCGCAGGGACGGCCGGCTGCAGCGCCATGATTTGGGCCCGGCCCTGCCGGCCGACGACCTGAGCCTGCGCGCCGCCCGCGCCTTGCAGCAGGCCAGCGGCACGGCACTCGGCGCCGACCTGTCGGTGATGAAGTCTGTGCCCTGGGGCGCCGGCCTGGGCGGCGGCAGCTCGGACGCGGCCAGTACATTGTTGGCGCTGAACCGGCTGTGGGGCCTGCACTGGCCGCGTCATCGGCTGCAGCAGATCGCGCTGCCGCTGGGCGCCGATGTGCCGTTCTTTGTCGGTGGCCGCAATGCCTTTGTCGGCGGCATCGGCGAGCAACTCGATCCGCTGCCGGACGGCGCGCTGCCGCCGCAGCGTTATGCGGTGGTGAAACCGGCCCAGGCGATCGCCACTTCGGCGATTTTTGGCAGCCCGATCTTGGTTCGCGACACCAACCCTGTTATAGTCATGAGCTTTCTCGCAGACGCACAGCTGGCAGCGAAGCTTCAAACCGAGTCCTTTTGGGGCTATGGCCGCAATGATTTGCAGCCGCCGGCTGAAGCCAGTTGCTCCGAGGTGACGCAAGTCGCCGCGTGGTTGGCATCCCGCTTCGGCAACAGCCGGATGTCGGGTTCCGGCAGTGCCGTGTTTGCGAGGATAGGCGCAGGCGACCAGCCTTCGGCCAGCGATTCGGCGCAGTCACTTCCGCCCGATCTGCCGGGCGAATGGGTCGGTCGTTTATGCCGCAGTCTGGACCAACACCCTCTGGTGGGCTGGGCCAGCTGAAACGGTGAGGTCGCGAGGTCAAACCAAAGGTTTTCGGGGTTCGGTGCAAGCCGGGTCCTGTGTAGGGGAGTCGCCAAGTTGGTCAAGGCATCGGATTTTGATTCCGACATGCGAGGGTTCGAGTCCTTCCTCCCCTGCCAAACCTCTTCCATCCCATCCCAGCGGATCCAGCCCTGACGGAGAACGTGCCGTGCTTTTCAACACCGTGCTGTTCACCGGCAATGCCAATCCCGCGCTCGCGCATGAAATGGCCAAGAGCCTGGGCGTCGAGCTCGGCAAGGCCAGCGTAGGCCGGTTCTCCGATGGCGAGGTCACCGTCGAGGTGCAGCAAAACGTGCGTGCCCGCGACGTGTTCGTGGTGCAGAGTACCTGCGCACCGACCAACGAGAACCTGATGGAACTGCTGATCATGGTCGATGCGCTCAAGCGTGCCAGCGCACGCCGCATCACCGCCGTGATCCCCTATTACGGCTATGCGCGGCAAGACCGGCGTCCGCGCTCGATGCGGGTGCCGATCAGCGCCAAGGTGGTGGCCAACTTGCTGGAGACCGTGGGCGTCGAGCGTGTGCTCACAATGGACTTGCACGCCGACCAGATCCAGGGTTTCTTCGACATCCCGGTCGACAACATCTACGCCAGCCCGGTGCTGCTGTCCGACCTGAAGAGCAAGGCTTACCCCGATCTGGTGGTGGTCAGTCCCGACGTCGGCGGTGTGGTGCGCGCCCGCGCACTCGCCAAGCAGATGGGCTGCGACCTGGCGATCATCGACAAGCGCCGGCCCAAGGCCAACGTCTCCGAGGTGATGCATGTCATCGGCGAGATCGACGGCCGCAACTGCGTGATCATGGACGACATGATCGACACCGCCGGCACGCTGGTCAAAGCCGCCGAGGTGCTCAAGGAGCGCGGCGCCAAGCGCGTCTTTGCCTACTGCACACATCCCATCCTGTCTGGGCCGGCGGTCGACCGCATCGCCGGCAGCCAGCTCGACGAGGTGGTGGTCACCAACACCATCCCCTTGTCGGACAACGCCAAGGCCTGCAAGAAGATCCGCCAGTTGTCGGTGGCCTTCCTGTTTGCCGAGACCATCCGCCGCATTTCCGACGGCGAATCGGTCACCTCCCTTTTTGCCGAGCAGAACAGCAACTTCTGATCGGCTTTTACTGGCCAGGGCATCCTGCCCCGGCCTTCACCCCAGGTGCCTGGTCGCGGGCGCCTCACATGGAGCAACCATGAACTTCACCGCTTTTGAGCGCACATTGCAGGGGACCGGAGCGAGCCGCCGCCTGCGTATGGGCGGCAAGGTGCCAGGCATCGTCTTTGGTGCCGGCACGCCCGCCATGATCGAACTCGACCACAACGCGTTGTACTTCGCGTTGAAGAAGGAAGCCTTCCACAGCTCCATCCTCGAGATGGAGCTGGCAGGCGCCACCCAGAAGGTGCTGCTACGTGACTTCCAGATGCACCCCTGGAAGCAGCAAGTGCTGCATGTGGACTTCCAGCGCGTGGACGACGCCACCCGAATCCGCAAGAAGGTGCCGCTGCACTTCATCAACGAAGAAGCGTCCGAGGCCGTCAAGACCGACAAGTGCACGATCTCGCACGTGTCGACCGAACTCGAGATCGAGTGCCTGGCCACCCAGCTGCCCGAGTTCATCGAGGTGGACCTGAGCAACATCATCAAGGGCCAGTCGCTGCACGCGTCCGACCTGAAAATGCCGGCGCGGGTCAAGTTCGTCAAGCATGGCAAGAACAACCCGGTGATCGTTGCCGCCACGCCGCCCAAGGTTGAGGTCGAAACCGAGGTCGTGGCCGAGCCCACCGCCGCCGTGCCGGCCAAGAAGGCCGCCAAGAAGAAGTGATCTGACGCGGCCGCCTGCGGGCCGGCCGCGCTGGCATCACCTGGAAGCCCCGATCTGCGGGGCTTCTTGCTTTGTGACCGGTGCCGGACGCGCCGCCGCCCTCAACTCAGCAACTGCTCGGCCGCCACATGGACCAGCCCCAGCTGCTCGGCCACCGGCGCGCAGGTCACCTGGCCTAGCGCCACATTGAGGCCGGCGCGCAGGTGCGGGTTGGCCCGCAGCGCAGCGCGCCAGCCCAGGTCAGCCAGCGCCAGGCCGTGGCCGATGGTGGCGTTGTTCAACGCAAAGGTGGAGGTGCGCGCCACCGCGCCGGGCATGTTGGCCACGCAGTAATGCACCACGCCGTCCACCACATAAGTCGGCGCGTCATGGGTGGTGGCATGCGAGGTCTCGAAGCAGCCGCCTTGATCGATCGCCACATCCACCACCACCGCGCCGGGCTTCATGCGTGACACCATCGCGCGTGTCACCAGCTTGGGCGCAGCTGCGCCGGGGATCAGCACGCCGCCGATCACCAGATCAGCCGCCAGCACTGCCTCTTCCACACTGTGGGTGTTGGAATACAGGGTGCTGATGCGGTTGCCGAACACCAGGTCGAGTTGCCGCAAACGGTCCACGCTCTTGTCGATCACCGTGACGCGGGCGCCCATGCCCACCGCCATTTGCAGCGCATGGGTGCCGACCACGCCGCCGCCCAGGATCACCACATGCGCCGGTGCCACGCCGGGCACACCGCCCAGCAGGATGCCCATGCCGCCATGGCTCTTCTCCAGATGGGTGGCGCCGGCCTGCACCGCCATGCGCCCGGCCACCTCGCTCATCGGTGCCAGCAGCGGCAGGCCGCCGCCGGGGCCGGTGACCGTCTCGTAGGCGATGCAGACCGCACCCGACTTGATGAGGCCGGCGGTCTGCTCGGGGTCAGGCGCCAGGTGCAGGTAGGTGTAGAGGATCTGGCCTTCGCGCAGTCGGGCGATTTCCTCGGGCTGCGGCTCCTTGACCTTGACGATCATCTCGCCGCGCGCAAAGGCCTCTTCGGCATCGGCTGCCAGCTTGGCACCAGCAGCCAGGTACTGCGCATCACTCAGGCCGATGGCGGCGCCGGCGCCGGTCTGCACCCAGACCTCATGGCCATGGTGGACCAGCTCGCGCACGCTGGCCGGCGTCAGACCGACGCGGTACTCATGGTTCTTGATTTCCTTGGGTACGCCGATGCGCATGGTCAACTCCGGTGAAGTGATCGCTGATTCTGCAAACAGGTGCCACAGGAAATGAAGCTGCATCACACGAAGTACATCTACAGTAGCCGTCCTGATGAACGCCTTTGATCCCGCCGCGCTGGAGTGCCTGGCCGCGCTGGCCGATGCCGGCAGTTTCGAGCGCGCCGCCCAGCAGCTGGCGATCACCCAGTCAGCGGTGTCGCAGCGGCTGCGGGCACTGGAAACCAGTCTGGGCAGGCTGCTGGTGGTGCGTTCGCGCCCGCTGCGGCTGACCGAGCCGGGCAAGGTGCTGCTGCGTTATGCCCGGCAGATGCAGGCGATGCGCGCCGACATCGCTCGCGAGATGGGTGCCACGCTGGGCCAGGTTGAACGCTTGCCGATCGCCGTCAATGCCGACAGCCTGGCCACCTGGGTGCTGCCGGCGCTGGACGCCGTGGTGCATGTCGGTCTGCAGCAGGGCTTCGGCCTCGAACTGATCGTCGATGACCAGGACTTCACGCATGAGAGCTTGCGCGAAGGCACAGTGCTGGGCTGTGTCAGCACCGTGGCCGAGCCCTTGCGCGGCTGCAGCGTCACGCCGCTGGGCTGCATGCGTTATGTGGCGGTGGCCAGCCCGGCCTTCATCCATCAGGCCATGCCCCAGGGGCTGCACCGTGGCAACTTTGCCAAGTTGCCCTGGCTGGTGTTCAACCGCAAGGACGACAACCATGCGGTCTGGGTCGGCCAGGCTTTCGGCCTGAGCGGGCCGCGGCTGGTCGAGCGCCATGTGCCTTCGACCGAGGCACATGCCCGTGCCGCGGCGTTGGGCTGGGGCATCGCGGTGATGCCTGAGCAACTGGCTGCACCGGCGCTGGCAGCCGGCACGTTGCAGGCGCTGCATCCCGAGGTGTTTGTCGACGTGCTGCTGCACTGGCACCAGTGGAAGCTGCGTCCGGGCAGCGAGGCCGAGCTGCCCGTCACCGTATCACCGGAAACACCGCTGCGCGCCGGCGCGCTGGACCAGGTAGGCCGCGCGCTGGCCGCGGGCGCCGGCGGCGCCTTGCGCCCGCCGCCCTGAACGCAGCCGCCAGGTGGCGCAGCGCGGCGCACCCGGATAATCACCGCCATGATCCGACTGATAGTGGGGCTGGGCAATCCCGGCCCTGAATACGAACACACCCGGCACAACGCCGGCTTCTGGTGGGTGGACGCGGCGGCGCGGCAACTGGGCGCCACGCTGGCCTTCGACCGCAGCTACCACGGCCTGGTGGCGCGAGTGAACCGCCACGACCCAGCCCAAGGCCCGGTCTGGCTGCTGCAGCCGATGACCTACATGAACCTGTCGGGCAAGGCGGTGGCGCCACTGGCGCGCTTCTTCAAGATCGGGCCGGCGCAAATCCTGGTCGTGCATGACGAACTTGACCTGCTGCCTGGCCAGATGAAGCTCAAGCAAGGCGGCGGCGCCGCCGGCCACAACGGCCTCAAGGACTTGCTGCTGCAACTGGGCTCGCCCGACTTCTGGCGGCTGCGCATCGGCATTGGCCACCCCGGCGTGCGCGCCGAGGTGGCCAATTACGTGTTGCGCAAGCCACCGCTGGATGAGCGCATCGCCATCGACAAGTGCATCGCCGATTCGGTGGACACCCTAGGCTTGCTGTTGGACGGCGCGATGGATCGCGCGATGATCAAGATCCACGCCAAACCGCCGCGCCCCAAGCCGCCGCGGCCCGCAGAGACCAACCCGCCCGCGCCGCCGCCAGCCGACCTGCCGGAGGGCAGCGCAGGCTGAACCAACCCGGAGGATCTGCCATGTCTGCTCACCTGCCCTCTCACATGCCGCGCTGGCTGGCCGGTGGGCTGATCTTGCTGGCGGCCTGGCCGGCACTGGCCCAAGCGCCAGCCCAGACGCCGGTCGGTGGTGTCTTCCGCTGCGGCAACAGCTACTCCGACGCGCCCTGCCCTGGCGGCCAAGCGGTGGCCGCCGACGATGCACGCAGTGCCGCGCAGCAACGGCAGGCACAGCAGGTGAAGCAGCGCGACGCCGCGCTGGCAGCGCAACTGGCCAGTGAACGCCGAGCCCGTGAGCAGGCAGCCGTTGGTCAGCGCGCCGCCGGCATCGGACCGCTGGCCGCCGATGCGGCCAAACCCGCCAAACCGGCTGCCAGCGCGCCCAAGCCGCGCCCGATCAAGAAGGCCAAGCCCAGGCCCGTGAAACCACCCAAAAAGCCCCGCGCGGCCTGAGCAGGCGCCAGGCCTCAGGCCACTTTCTCAGCGATCAGCAGCCGGTACTTGGACCACAGCTGGTCCTTGCTCTCCAGCCGCTGCGGATCGACCGGGATACACGCCACCGGGCAGACCTGCACACACTGCGGCTCATCAAAGTGGCCCACACACTCGGTGCAGCGGCCCGGATCGATCTGGTAGAACTCCTCGCCCATCGAGATCGCCTGGTTGGGGCACTCGGGCTCGCAGACGTCGCAGTTGATGCATTCGTCGGTGATCATCAAGGCCATGGCTGACCCTTCGGCTCGACGAATACGCCCTCGGCTTGCAGGCCTCGGGCGCGGCCGGCGGGGCAAGGCATGCCTTGCTGATTCCCGCCAGCCGTGTCGGTGATCATCAAGGCCATAGAAACTCCCCAGCCGCCATCGTCGTCGTCCGCATCGGCTAGTCAGCCGCTGGCTTGCGCGCCACCCGCTCTTTCAAGCGGGCCAACACCGAGGGTGCAACAAACTTGGAAACATCACCGCCCAAGGTGGCAATCTCACGCACAAAGGTGCTGCTGACAAACTGGTACTGGTCTGACGGCGTGAGAAACAGCGTTTCAACCTCGGGCATCAACTGGCGGTTCATGCCGGCCATCTGGAACTCGTATTCGAAGTCGCTCACCGCACGCAGACCGCGCACCACCACGTTGCCGCCGTTTTCGACCACGAAGTCGCGCAGCAGGCCGCGGAAGGGCACGACCTCGATGTTGCCGTAGGGCTTGGCGATCTCACGGGCGATGTCCAAGCGCTCATCAACATTGAACATCGTGCGCTTGTGGTGGCCGGCGGCCACCGCGACGATCAGCTTGTCGAACAGGTTGGAGGCCCGGCGCATCAGGTCTTCATGCCCGAGCGTCATCGGGTCGAAGGTGCCGGGATAGACGGCAGTCATGAACTTGGCCAGGGTCACGGTCGTCTCCTTGAATTCTTCGGTAGCGCTTGTTGATTGTCAGCTGTTGCGCCGCAGCAAATGATAGTGCACGGCTCCGGCGCGGCCTTGTCGCCAGGGTTCTAGCCCGGCCGGCAGCTCGTCAGGCGCCAGCGCGGCGGGTGACTCCAGGTAGAGGCAGCCGCCAGCGGCCAGCAAGGGCGCGGCCATCGCCAGCGCAGCCGGCTGCAAGCCGGCGTCGAACGGCGGATCGAGCAGCACCAGATCGAAGCGGCCTGGCGGGCAGAGCGCCATCCAGACGATCGCGTCCACCGTCGTCACGCGCAGGTGGTCGACCTTCAGCCGGGCCAGGCTGGCGCGCAGGCTGGCCGCCAGCGCCGGGTCACGCTCGAGCAGCAGCACCTCGGCGGCACCACGCGAAGCGGCCTCGAAGCCCAGCGCGCCGCTGCCGGCAAAGGCGTCGAGCACCCGCCAACCGGTCATGTCCTGGCCCAGCCAGTTGAACAAGGTTTCGCGTACCCGGCCGGGTGTGGGCCGCAGGCCGGGTCGGTCGGCCACTGGCAGCTTGCTGCCGCGCAGCATGCCGCCGATCAGCCGAACCTCACGCGCCGGGCCGCCGCGCGTGGCTGGCCTCGCAGGCTTCACAGGCGCACCGGGATGCCGTGTGCGGCCAGTACCGCCTTGGCCTGGCCGACGGTGAACTCACCGTAGTGGAAGATGCTGGCGGCCAGCACCGCGTCGGCGCCGCCGATCTGTATGCCCTCTGCCAGGTGCTGCAGTGCGCCGACACCGCCAGAGGCGATCACCGGCACCGGTACCGCATCGCTGACGGCGCGGGTGAGTTCCAGGTCAAAGCCGATCTTGGTGCCGTCGCGGTCCATGCTGGTGAGCAGGATCTCGCCAGCGCCGAAGTCGGCCATCTGCCGCGCCCAGGCCACCGCGTCCAGGCCCATGTTCTTGCGCCCGCCGTGGCTGTAGACATCCCAACCCGGGCCGCGAGCAGCCAGTTGGTCGCCCGGACGACGCCAGGAGTCGTCCCTGGAGACGACTCGGCGCTTGGCGTCGATGGCCACCACGATGCACTGCGCGCCGTAGCGCGCCGAGGCTTCCTGGATCACCGACGGGTTGGCAATGGCCGCCGAGTTGAAGCTGACCTTGTCGGCACCGGCATTGAGCAGCCGCCGCACGTCGGCCACGCTGCGCACGCCACCGCCCACGGTCAGCGGGATGAAGACCTGCGAGGCCACCGCCTCGATGATGTGCAGGATGACGTCGCGGCCGTCGCTGGTGGCGGTGATGTCGAGGAAGGTCAGTTCGTCGGCGCCCTGCTCGTTGTAGCGCGCGGCGATCTCCACCGGATCACCGGCGTCGCGCAGTTCGACAAAGTTGACACCCTTGACAACACGGCCGCCAGTGACGTCGAGGCAGGGAATGATGCGTTTGGCGAGCATGGGCGAGCAGTCAGCAGGTGAGCCTGCAATTATCCCAGCCGCAGCCTTGGCGCCAACAGCGCCGGCGCGGTCAACCCGCCAGCTCGTCGGCGCGTGCCTGCGCGGCCGCAAAGTCCAGCGCGCCGCTGTAGATAGCGCGGCCGCAGATGACGCCGGAGATGCCCTCGAACTCGACGGCACACAAGCGTTCGATGTCGGCGATGTCGGACAGGCCACCCGAGGCGATCACCGGAATCGTCAGCGCCTGCGCCAGTCTCACTGTGGCCTCGATGTTGATGCCGGTGAGCATGCCGTCGCGGCCGATGTCGGTGTAGATCACACCTTCGACGCCGTAGTCCTGGAATTTCTTCGCCAGGTCGATCACCTCGTGGCCGGTGAGCTTGCTCCAGCCGTCGGTCGCCACCTTGCCGTCTTTGGCGTCCAGGCCGACGATGATGTGGCCGCCAAAGGCAGTGCAGGCGTCGCGCAGAAAGCCCGGCTTCTTGACCGCCGCGGTACCGATGATGATGGTGCTGACGCCGTCGTCTAGGTAACGCTCGATGGTGTCGAGGTCACGGATGCCGCCGCCGAGCTGCACCGGGATGTCGTCGCCCACCTCGCGCAGGATGGCCTTGATCGCCGGCTCGTTGACCGGCTTGCCGGCAAAAGCGCCGTTCAGATCGACCAGGTGCAGCCGGCGCGCGCCGGCCTGCACCCAGCGCCGCGCCATCGCGGCGGGATCCTCGCCGAAGGTGGTGGAGACGTTCATGTCGCCTTTTTCCAGGCGAACGCAGTGGCCGTCTTTGAGGTCGATGGCGGGGATGAGCAGCATGGCCGTGGCGCAGTTGGTTGGAAGGACGGAAACAGCAGCAAGGACGGCCGGCGGTACAGCTCAGGGCATCCAGGCCAGGAAGTTGCGGTACAGGGCCAGGCCCTGGTCGGCGCTTTTCTCGGGGTGGAACTGGGTGGCAAAAATATTATCTCGTGCCACTGCGCAGGTAAAGCGCTCACCGTACTCGGTGAGGCCAGCCGTGTGGCGCGCGTCGGACGGTGCGGCGTAATAGCTGTGCACGAAGTAGAACCAGCTGCCCTCGGGCACTCCCTGCCAGATCGGGTGAATGCCGCCGCCGTGGTCTTGCGCGTGGACCTGGTTCCAGCCCATCTGCGGCACCTTGTAGCGGCTGCCGTCAGGCTGCAGGCGGCCATCGAGCTGAAAGCGCTTCACACGCCCTGGGATCAGGCCCAGGCCGGGCGTGTCCTGCTCCTCGCTGTGGTCGAGCAGCATCTGCATGCCCACGCAGACGCCCATCAGTGGCTTGCTGGCGGCGGCTTCGAGCACCGCTTCGCGCAGGCCAGAGTCCTGCAGCTCGCGCATGCAGTCACGCATCGCCCCCTGGCCGGGCAGCACCACACGCTCGGCGGCGCGCACCTCGTCGGGGTGCTGGGTGACGATCACCTGCAGGCCGGAATCGGCCGCCACATGCATCACCGCCTGCGACACCGAGCGCAGGTTGCCCATGCCGTAGTCGACGACGGCCACAGTCCTGGCCATGTCTACAGGCTGCCCTTGGTGGAGGGAATGACACCGGCCGAACGCGCATCAGGCGTCAGCGCCATGCGGATGGCACGGCCAAAGGCCTTGAACACCGTCTCGGCCTGGTGGTGGGCGTTGTCACCCTTCAGGTTGTCGATGTGCAGCGTGCACAGCGCATGGTTGACGAAGCCCTGGAAGAACTCGTAAGTGAGCTGGGTATCGAAAGCGCCAACCATGCCGGCCTTGAACGGGATGTCCAGGTGCAAGCCTGGCCGGCCGGAGAAATCGACCACCACCCTTGAGAGCGCCTCGTCCAGCGGCACATAGCTGTGGCCGTAGCGGGTGATACCGCGCTTGTCGCCGATGGCCTGCGCCACCGCCTGGCCCAGCGTGATGCCGACGTCCTCCACCGTGTGGTGGCCGTCGATGTGCAGGTCACCGGCGCACTCGATGTCGAGGTCGATCAGGCCGTGGCGCGCCACCTGGTCGAGCATGTGGTCGAAGAAGCCGATGCCGGTGGCAAAGCGGCCAACGCCACTGCCGTCGAGGTTGAGGCGGACGCGGATCTGCGTCTCCTTGGTGTCGCGCCTGACATCGGAAATTCGATCGGCGGGGCGGTCGGCGGGGCGGTCCATGGGATGGCTTTCAGGGGGGTCAGATCGAGGCGCGCAAGGCGTTGAACATGCGCAGATTTTCATCCGGCGTGCCCACCGTGATGCGCAGGCAGTTGGCCAGCAGCGGGTGCAGCGCCGAGACGTTTTTCACCAGCACACCACGCTGGCGCATGCCGGCAAACACCGCCGCGGCATCGGCCACGCGCACCAGGATCATGTTGGCCTGGCTGGGAAACGGCGTCACGCCGGGCAGATCGACCAATTGGACGAACACCCGCTCACGCTCGGCACGGATCACCGCCGCCTGCTCGGCATAGTCGGCGGCATGGGCCAGCGCAAACAGCGCGGCCTCGGCATTGAGCGCGCTGATGTTGTAGGGCGGGCGCAGTTTCTCGACCTCGACGATCAGCGCCTCAGCGCCCATCAGGTAACCGATGCGCACGCCGGCGAGGCCAAACTTGCTCATCGTGCGCATCACCAGCACATGCGGATGGCGGCGCATGCGGTCCATCGAATCACGCGCGGCAAACGGCTGGTAGGCCTCGTCCATCACCACCAGGCCGTTGATGTGGCCCATGGCGTCAATGCAGCGGTCGATGGTTGCGTCGTTCCACAGGTTGGCCGTGGGGTTGTTGGGGTAGGCCAGGTAAAGCAGCGAAGGCCGCTGTGCTTCGATGGCGGCCAGCATCGCTGCCTCGTCAAGCTCAAAGTCTGCCGTCAGCGGCACACCCGCAAAGCGCAGGCCCTGCAGTTGCGCCGACATCTGGTACATCACGAAGCCCGGCAGCGGCGCCATCAACACCGCGCCGGGCAGGTCGCAGGCCAGCGCCAGCAGGCTGATCAACTCGTCCGAGCCATTGCCCAGCATCAAGCCCAGGCCCGGGCTGAGACCGGCATGGGCGGCCAGCGCGGCGCGCAAGTCATCGACCCGACCGGCCGGATAGCGGTTGATGGCCACCCGGCCCAGGCGCTCGCCCAGCTGCTGTTGCAAGGCCGGGCTCAGCGTGAACGGGTTTTCCATCGCGTCGAGCTTGACCAGGCCGGCGCTGGGCTGCACCGCGTAGGCATGCATGCCCTGGACATCACTGCGTATCACGCGGGCCAGGCAGTCTTCAAGCAAGCTCATGGTGTCGACTTTTTCAAGCGGAATTTGGCGGCCATGGCATGGGCCTGCAGGCCCTCGCCATAGGCCAGTTCGGCGGCGATCGGGCCCAGCACCTGGGCGCCGGCCTCGCTGACCTGGATCAGGCTGCTGCGTTTCTGGAAATCGTAGACGCCCAGCGGCGACGAGAAACGGGCCGTGCCCGAGGTCGGCAGCACATGGTTGGGGCCAGCGCAGTAGTCACCCAGGCTTTCGCTGGTGTAGGCGCCGAGGAAGATCGCGCCGGCATGGCGCAGCAGCGGCTCCCAGCGCTGCGGGTCGCGGCTGCTCACCTCCAGGTGCTCGGGCGCGATGCGGTTGCTGATGGCGCAGGCCTGGTCCATCGAGGCGGTGTGGATCAGCGCACCGCGGCCCTCCAGGCTGGCACGGATCACCGCCTGGCGTGGCATGGCCGGCAGCAAGCGTTCGATCTCGCGCTGCACCGCGGCGATGTAGTC
>JBBQZM010000035.1:0-23448 GCA_038207685.1 Burkholderiales bacterium | reverse complement strand
GGCGTGGCGGCGCCACCGCAACGCTGCAAGGCCCAAGCTCAGGGCTGCGCCGGGGCGAGATGCTTGGCCAGAAAGGCCTCCAGGCGCTGCGCAAAGTCGACCTTGTTCTTCACACTGCCGAAGCCGTGGGCTTCACCCGGGTAGCTGACCCAGACCGGATCGTTGCCGGCCTCACGCAAGGCCTTGCGCATGCGCTCGCCATGCGCCAGCGGCACCCGCTTGTCCTCTTCGCCATAGACCAGCATCACCGGCGCCTTGATGCGCGCGGCCTGTTTGACCGGTGAGTTGGCGGCGATCATGGTGGCGTCCTTGCCCGGGTCGCCCACGGTCTCGGGCAGGGTGTACTTTCGCCCCGTGCTGCTGATGTCGTCGTTGACCCACCAGGAGCCGCTCAGGTACAGGTCCAGGTCGGCCAGCGCCATCCAGGCGACGCCGCAGCGGTACAGGTCGGGGTCCCTGATCAGGCCCATCAAGGTGCTGTAGCCACCATAGCTGGCGCCTGCGATGCAGGCCTTGTCGCTGGCCAGGCCCTGCTTCTGCGCCCAGCGCAGTGCGTCGGTCACGTCGTCTTGCATGGCTTGGCCAAACTGCTTGAAGCCGGCGCGGAAATGCGCTTCACCGTAGCCGGTACTGCCACGCATCTCGGGCTCGATGACCACATAACCGCGCGAGGCCAGAAATTGCGGCAGCGCATGCCAGCCCCAGGCGTTGCCACGCACCCAGGGCCCGCCGTGCACCAGCACGACGGCAGGCAGTGGCCCCGACGCATTGTCCTGGCGCGTCACCCAGACGGGCAGATCGCGTCCGTCGCGGGCCTGGATGCGCTGAAAATCCATGCTGGCCATCTGCTCGGGCTCGATGCCCGCCATCACCGGGCCGATGTTGCGCCAGGGCTTCTCACCTTCCGGCGGCTGGGACTGGAAGAGGTAGAGGCGGCCCGGCTCGTGGTCGCTGAATGAGCGCACCAGGGCGACCATGTCTGCCGCGCCGCAGCGGCGGCAACTGATGCGATTGATGCGGCCCGGTAACAGGCTGTCAGCCCGGTCTTGCAGCTTCTTCATCGCCGGGTCAAACCACACCGTGGTCTCGCCGTCGACCACCACCCGCACGCCCTGCGCCTTGCCGGTGCTGGTCTCGGTGAGCAAACTGCCGCTGAAGTCAAACCCTGGCGTATCGACCAGCGCTTGCTGCTCGGGCATCCGGCGTTCAAAGTCGTAACGCGCCAGCGAAGCGTAGCCCTCGGGCCCGCGGGGCCGGGTCACATACAGACCACCAGCGTCATCCACCGCTTCGACGTGAAAGGGCCGGGACAGCAGGTCGCTGTCGTAAAGCAGGGTCCATGTCTGGCTGCCGGGGGCTCGCCAAAACGCCGATTGCCGGTCCTTGTTCAGCGTGAAGGCCACGCGGGCATCGCCGCGACTGTCGACCATCCAACCAACAGTGTTGCCCGGCGCACCGAATTCGGCATCGCGGGTGCGGCCGTTGCGGGTGTTGATCCACAACGGCGTCTGCGTGTGCTCGTCCCCGGTCGAGAACTTGGCCAACAAGATGTCCTCGTTTGCGCTGCCGGATGTTGGCACCGGCACGCGCAAGACCCGGTGATTCCAGTCCAGCACCCGGTCATCAGTGCCGCCGTTGGTCACAAAGGGCTTGTTCATGCGCCGCACAAGCTGCCGGAATTGACTGCCGTCGTTGTTCACGGCGAACAGCCCTGGTGCGCCGGTGGGCCGGCCGCTGCCCTCCTCGAGATCAACAACGCCGAAGACCAGACGGTCCTCATTCACCCAGCGCACGCCGTGCACATCACCGTCGTTGAACTGTGCAATGCGCGTGATCTTGCTGCCCGGGCCCAGGTCAATGATCACCAGCCCGACGCGCTGCACACCCTTGGCCGAGGTAACAGCAAGCTTGCGGCCCGAGGGCGAGAGCACCGCTTCGACAATGTCCGGGCTTCTGAAGAACAGCTCGGCCGGTGGCGGCGCGGCCTGCGCCATCGTCATCGCCAGCCAGCCGCCGGCCAACGCGCCGAGCCACTTTGTCCATGTCTTCATGTTTCAGTCCCTGATCTTTGCGCAGCATAAAGCGCTGATGAGGCGAAGGGGACGTTACGGCGAACGGTCATGTGGTGACCAGGCATGAACCTTTTTGGGCGCCAGTCCACAGGCTCTATTCACCCCGGGTGGATCATGCTTTCCGGGCGCACCAGGCGATCGAACTCTTCATCGCTGACATACCCGCCGCCAACGGCTTCTTCGCGCAAGGTGGTGCCGTTCTTGTGCGCGGTCTTGGCGATCTTGGCCGCGTTGTCATAACCGATGCTGGGTGCGAGCGCGGTTACCAGCATCAGCGAGCGTTCAAGACCCGCCTGAATGTTCGCCAGGCGGGGCTCGATGCCAACGACGCAGTGTTCAGTGAAGCTGCGCGCCGCGTCGGCCATCAGTCGAACCGACTGCAAGAAGTTGTAGGCCATCACCGGGTTGTAGACATTGAGTTCGAAGTGCCCCTGACTGCCAGCGAATGTGATGGCCGCGTTGTTGCCGAAGATCTGCACGCAGACTTGCGTCAAGGCTTCGCACTGGGTCGGGTTGACCTTGCCCGGCATGATCGACGAGCCCGGCTCGTTCTCAGGCAGCGACAGCTCACCCAGCCCGGCGCGTGGGCCCGAGCCCAAGAAGCGAATGTCATTGGCAATCTTGAACAAGCTGGCGGCCACCGTGCTGATGGCGCCATGGCTGAAGACCATGGCGTCGTGCGCGGCCAGCGCCTCGAACTTGTTGGGTGCGGTGGTGAAGGCCAGGCCCGTGATGGCAGCAATCCGGTCTGCCACGCCTTCCGCGAAGCCGATGGGCGCGGTCAGCCCTGTGCCCACGGCCGTTCCGCCTTGGGCAAGCTGCAACAGCAGGGTCATGGTCTGTTCTATCCGGACGATGCCGTTCTGCACCTGTTGCGTGTAGCCGGAAAACTCCTGGCCAAGCGTCAGCGGCGTCGCGTCCTGGGTATGGGTGCGGCCGATCTTGATGATGGCCTTCCAACTCTGGGCCTTGTCGTTCAACGCGTTGCGAAGGGTTTGCAGCGCAGGCAGCAAGCGGTGCACGATCTCTTCGGCGCACGCCACATGCATGGCGGTGGGGAAGGTGTCGTTGGACGACTGGCTCATGTTGACGTGGTCATTCGGGTGGACCGGCTTTTTCGAGCCCATCTCGCCGCCGAGCATCTCGATCGCTCGGTTGGCGATCACCTCATTGGCGTTCATGTTCGACTGCGTGCCTGAGCCGGTCTGCCAGACGGCCAACGGGAAGTGCTCATTGAGCTTGCCCTCGATCACCTCATTGGCCGCAGCGACGATGACCTGCCCAATGTCTGGCGCCAGTCGTCCCAGTGCCATGTTCGTCTCTGCCGACGCCCGCTTGATCACGCCCAGTGCGCGCACGATCGATGTCGGCTGCTTCTCCCAGCCGATCTTGAAGTTGGCCAGGCTGCGCTGCGCTTGCGCGCCCCAATACCGATCCGCATCCACTTCGATCGCGCCGAGGGTGTCAGTTTCGACGCGTGTCTTGGGCTTGTTCATGGCAATCCTTGTCAACTGAGGTCCATCCAATTTTGCCAACACTTGCTTCAGAGAGTAGACCCTCCACCGCCGCTTGCGGAGCACCCGTCGGAGATACGTTCCCGCTGCGAGTCGACCATGGTTCGGCGCGCCAAGTGTCGATTCGACTGTTTTCAAGCGACTTGTCCAGGCGTCGGTCTGGCTTGGCTTTCATTTGGCCACCGCTGTAGCTACCGGTGCGTGAGGATCCGCTCGATCACCACCAACTGCTCCGCCTCGCCGGCGCCCTCTGCGGGTCCGCCCGGCACTACCCTGGTCCACCGCTTGGCGTTCAGCGCCAGCACCCCGTGGAATCAGATCAGATGCCGCCTTGGCTGCGGCAACTGCGCCGCAGGCACTGCATGAGTTCCGGCGGCAACATCCCGATGTGGGTGGTGGCGTACCGGCACAGCCGCTCCAGTCGCTGGCGATCGTGGGCATCGCAACGCACCACACCCCTGGCAGCTGGCCAGCCTTTGGCCCGCTGGCCATGGCCAGTGAGCTTCAGCTGATGCAGACCGAATGCGCCGTCGTCGACTCCGCGACAAGGCGCTTCGGCACAGGCAATGCGGCTGCGGCCGGCGCCAGGCCGACGAAAGCCTCGAAGGCCTCGGCATTCAGTGGCCGCGACATCAGGAAACCTTGGCCGTAGTCGCAGCCCGCGTCGCGCAGCCAGTCGTATTGAGCCTGCGTTTCTATGCCTTCGGCCACCACCTTCATGCCCAGCGCGTGTGCCATCACCACGATGGCCTGGCACAGCGCCCGGCTGGATGCGTCTTCGCCGATGCCGTTGACGAAGCTGCGGTCGATCTTCAGGTAGTCCAGCGCGAACTTCTGCAGGTAGGCCATGGCGCTGTAGCCGGTGCCGAAGTCGTCCAGCGAGATCGGCAGGCCGGCGTCGCGCAGCGCGCGCAGCTGCTCCGACACGCCGGGGCCTTTGTCCAGCAGCAGGCCTTCGGTGATCTCGACCGCAATCGCATCGCCCGACACACCCAGCTGCACCAACTGCTGGCCCCAGTTGAGCTGCTTGTCGCTGCTGCTGCGGAACTGCACTGGCGAGCGGTTCACGCTGATCTGGAACTGCGGGTGCACGCTGCGGCGCCAGGCTTTGGCCTGGCGCGCGGCGGTGAGGAAGACCCAGTCGCCGATCTCGTTGATCAGGCCGGTGGATTCGGCGATCGGGATGAACACCGCCGGGCTGATCGGACCACGTTCTGGGTGGTCCCAGCGGATCAGGGCCTCGGCCTTGTGCACCTGGCCGGTGCTGAGACACACGATCGGCTGATAGACGACATGGAGCTGGCGCTGGTCCAACGCGTGGCGCAGGTCGGTGGCAAGCCGCATGCGCAGCTGGGCCTGCTCCTGCAGCGCGCGGGTGAAGTGGCTGTAGCGGTTGCGCCCGCCGCCCTTGGCCACGTACAGGGCCTGGTCGGCGTGCTTGAGCAGGTCGTCCATGCCGTCGCTGACGTTGTCCGGGCCGTACAGCGTGATGCCCACGCTGGCCGAGACATAGGCGCTTTCGGCGCCAAGCTGGAACGTATTGCCCAGCGTGTTGATCATGTGCTGCGCCAGCCGCGCGGCGTCTTGATCGTCGTCCACCGCGGCCAGCACCACGGCAAATTCGTCGCCGCCCATGCGGGCCACGGTGTCTTGGGCGCGCACGCATTGGCGTAGCCGGCGAGCCGCTTCCACCAGCAGTTCGTCGCCGCGGTCGTGGCCCAAGGTGTCGTTGACTTCCTTGAAGTGGTCCAGGTCGATGAGCAGCAGCGCGCTTGGCTGCCCGGTGGCGCAACTGGTCGCCATGGCCTGGCCCAGTCGGTCGCGCAGCGTGCAGCGGTTGGGCAGGCCGGTGAGGCCGTCATAGTGCGCCTGCTGCCACACCAGCGCTTCCGCCGTCTTGCGCGCGGTGATGTCGACCATGATGCCGTTGTGCACCACGCCCTGGGCGTCACGTTCCACCTCAGTGGAGGTGGCCTGCACCCATTTCTCCTGGCCATCGGCCAGCACCACGCGGAATTCCATGGCCAGCGCTGCGCCTTCGCGGTCGGCGCGGACCATGTCGGCCAGCGCACGGGCCCGGTCGTCCGGGTGCACCAGGCGGTGCACGCCGCGGCCATCGGTCAACAGCGACTGCGGCGTCACGCCGAACAGCGCCATCGAGCCCGGGCTGGCATAGAGGTATTGCGGCGTGCCATGGGCACTGAACCGCATGCGGTAGACCATGCCTGGCACCTGGGCAGCGATCTGGCTCAGGTTCTTTTCACTGTACCGCAGCGAGTTGGCCACCGCACGCTGGTCCTCCAGGCTGCGGGTCAGCCGGCGCAGCAAAAAGCCGCAGGACAGCGTCAACAGCGAGCCCACGAACAGCAGGTTGGCCCCCAGGTTGAGCCACTTTTCGCCCGGCTTGTGCTCAAACCCTGGCATGTGGATGGAAAGGTCCAGCGCCCAGCCGCCCGCCACCAGGCTCAGGCTGACTGCGGCCAACCAGCCCAACGCGCTGCGTGTGCCCAGCAGCAGCATCGCCATCACCGGGCAGGCCAGCAGGTAGGTCTGTGTGACCGGCCCCACGCGCACCAGCAGCACCAGGCCCATGGTGTACAGCAGCAGCACCGTGCCCCAGGCGCGCAGCCGGTAGCTCATGCCGGGGCAGTAGCCGAGCACAGCCACCGCGATCAGCGCCGCCGTGCCGATCAGCGGCTGGTGCCACTGTCCGCTGTCCAGTGCGCCCAGGCACGACAGCAGCACTGGCACCGCGCCGGTCAACAGGGACACGCCCAGCAACCGTTGCAGCAGCAGGTCGCGCCACTGCCGCAGGTCATGCTGGCGCGCGGCGCCACCTGCGCTGGCAGGAGCGCCCGTTGACGACGGCGATGGCAGGAAAGGCAGGTTCACGAGGGTTCAGCGCATACGCAGGACCGGGCAGACGCCCGGTCACAGGGCCTGCAACCGTTATCGGCCAGGGTGGGAACAGGTGTAGGCCCATAGGGCGGTCACGGGCCGCCCAACCAGCCGACGCGGCGCAGACCGTGATCTGTCGCACAGCCCAACTCCGGCCGGCCAGCACCAACGGTGCCGCCATGGCCCCGATCAGCCTGTCCGATGCCCAACTTGCTTGTGGCCATGGGCCACTGCTCGGCCACGCCGCGCTGAGACGGGAGACTGGCGAGCGCGTCGCGCTGATTGGCCGCAGAGGCCGCAGTGGCTGTTGGCGCCAAAGCCGAATTGAGCCCGCCCAGTGCCGACTCTTATATGAGCCCCTCAGCCCAGGACTATCGTCAATGCTGATATCGCGTTGGGCTCGAACCGTGCGGCTCACCCATGGGTCGGTATCGTGGCCGGAACTGGCCCATTCCAGCGTCGGCGCGCAACAGCCTCAAGCGTCGATATTCGCCGCCCTCAACGCATTCGACTCGATGAAATTGCGCCGCGGCTCTACTTCGTCGCCCATCAGCATGGTGAACACGCGGTCGGCCTCGATGGCGTCGTCGATCTGCACCCGCAGCAGGCGGCGCACGGTGGGGTCCATCGTCGTTTCCCACAGCTGGCTGGGGTTCATCTCGCCCAGGCCTTTGTAGCGCTGGCGGCCAACCGCATTTTCAGCCTGGGTCATCAGCCAGGCCATCGCGGCGCGGAAGTCGACCACCTTCTGTTCCTTGGCACGCTCACCCTCGCCGCGGCGCACGATGGCATCGGCGCCGAGCAGGCCCTTGAAGGTCAGGCCGGATTCCTTCAGCGCCGCGTAGTCGGCGCCGTGCACAAAGTCCTGCGTGATCACGCTGCTCTTGATGTTGCCGTGGTGGCGGCGGCTGATGCGCAGCAGGTGCTTGTCGGTGCGGGTATCAAACTGCGCTTCCACCGTGGCGTCGTGCAGGCCGGCCTGCATCGCCACCGCGCTGGCCTCGGCGGCGCCGGCGCTGTCCAGGTCCAGCTCCAGGCCATTGGCCATGGCGCGCAGACCGTCCAGGTCCATCCAGTTGGCCAGCCGGTCAATCACATGGCTGGCGCGCACGTACTTGCCGGCCAATGCCTGCAACTCTTCGCCCTGCAATAGCGGGCGCGTGCCGTCGCCGCCCTCGGTGCTGACCCCATCGGGCAGCACCACCGCGCCGTCCAGCGCCACCTTCAGCAAAAAGTTGTCGAGTTCCAGCCCGTCCTTCAGGTACTGCTCGTGCTTGCCCACCTTCACCTTGTACAAGGGCGGCTGGGCGATGTAGATGTGGCCACGCTCCACCAGCACCGGCATTTGCCGGTAGAAGAAGGTCAGCAACAGGGTGCGGATGTGCGCGCCGTCCACGTCGGCGTCGGTCATGATGATGATGCGGTGGTAGCGCAGCTTGTCGATATTGAATTCCTCGCTGCCGATGCTGGTGCCCAGCGCCGTGATCAGCGTGACGATGCTGTCCGACGACAGCAGCTTTTCGAAGCGCGCTTTCTCCACGTTGAGGATCTTGCCGCGCAGCGGCAGGATGGCCTGAAACTTGCGATCACGGCCCTGCTTCGCGCTGCCGCCGGCGCTGTCACCCTCGACGATATAGATCTCGCACAGCGCTGGGTCTTTCTCCTGGCAATCGGCCAGTTTGCCGGGCAGGCCCATGCCGTCGAGCACACCCTTGCGGCGCGTCATCTCGCGGGCTTTGCGTGCGGCCTCGCGGGCCCGCGCGGCCTCGACGATCTTGCCGCAAACGATCTTGGCGTCCAGCGGGTGCTCCAGCAGCCAGTCGGTCAGCAGCTTGGAAACGATCTCTTCCACCGGGCCGCGTACTTCAGACGATACGAGCTTGTCCTTGGTCTGGCTGCTGAACTTGGGCTCGGGCACCTTCACGCTGACAACGCAGGCCAGGCCTTCGCGCATGTCGTCGCCGGCAATCTCCACCTTGGCCTTCTTGGCCAACTCGTTGTCGTCGATGTACTTGTTGATCACCCGGGTCATCGCCGCACGCAAGCCGGTGAGGTGGGTGCCGCCGTCACGCTGCGGGATGTTGTTGGTGAAGCACAGCACGTTCTCGCTGTAGCCGTCGTTCCACTGCATCGCCACTTCAACGCCCACATTGGTGTTGTTGTCGCTGATCTTGTCGCCAGCAGCGTGGAAGATGTTGGGATGCAGCACCTTCTTGCCGGTGTTGATGAACTCGACAAAGCCCTTCACACCGCCGGCAAAGGCGAAGTTGTCTTCCTTGCCGTTGCGCTCGTCGACCAGGCGGATCTTCACGCCGTTGTTCAAGAAGCTCAGCTCGCGCAGCCGCTTGGCCACCACGTCGTAATGAAAGTCGATGTTGGAAAAGATCGTGTCATCGGGCAGGAAGTGCACCTCGGTGCCACGCTTCTCGGTGTCGCCGGTCACCCGCATCGGGCTGGTTTCCATGCCGTCGCGCAGCTCGATCAGCCGGTTCTGCGGGATGCCCATCGCAAAATCGATGGCATGCACCTTGCCGTCGCGGCGCACCACCAACCGCAGCCATTTGCTCAGGCCGTTGACGCAGCTCACACCCACACCGTGCAGGCCGCCCGAGACCTTGTAGCTGTTCTGGTTGAACTTGCCGCCGGCATGCAGTTCGGTCAGCGCAATTTCGGCCGCGCTGCGCTTGGGCTCGTGCTTGTCGTCCATCTTCACGCCGGTAGGGATGCCGCGGCCGTTGTCGATGACGCTGATGCTGTTGTCGCTGTGGATGGTGACGATGATGTCGTCGCAATGGCCGGCCAGCGATTCATCGATCGAGTTGTCGACCACCTCGAACACCAGGTGGTGCAGGCCGGTGCCGTCAGACGTGTCGCCGATGTACATGCCCGGACGCTTGCGCACCGCCTCCAGACCTTCCAGGATCTGGATGCTGCCTTCGCCATAGGCCGCCGAGGCTTCGCTGCCGGTGGACGCCGCAGCGCCATCGGCCGAGGGCACCTCGCGCTGCGTCACACCGTTGCTGGCGGTGTTCTTCGGGCCCTTGCCGGGCACTTGGGGCGTGGTGGGATCGGTCATGACAAGCTCTCTTCCGGGGGTGGCCGCCAGGTTGGGCGCGGCCCTTTAAAACGCTGAAGCGGGCTCGCGGCCCGCTGTGCTTGGGGGATGTGCGGCGCGCTAGATGCGCATCGGCATCACCACGTACTTGAAACCGGTCTGATCAGGCACGGTGATCAGCGCGCTGGCGTTGCCGTCCTGCAGCTCGATCTTCACCATGTCCTGGCTGATGTTGGCCAGCGCATCCATCAGGTAGGTGACATTGAAACCGACCTCGATGGCATCACCAGCGTAGTCGATCTCGATCTCTTCCTTGGCCTCTTCCTGCTCAGCGTTGTTGCTGGCAATGCGCAGCAGGCCGGGCTCGATATTGACGCGCACGCCCTTGAACTTGTCGCTGGTCAAGATGGCCGCGCGCTGCAGGCTGGCCAGCAACGTGGCACGGCCGAGCGTGACGCTGTTCTTGTGGTTCTTCGGGATCACCCGGTTGTAGTCGGGAAACTTGCCCTCGACCAGCTTGGTGACGAATTCCATGCCCGAGAACATGAACTTGGCCTGGTTGCCGGCAAAGCGCATCTCGATCGGTGTGTCCTCGTCCTTCAGCAAGCGCTGCAGTTCGAGCACGGTCTTGCGCGGCAGGATCACCTCCTGCTTGGGGATGTCGCTCGCCAGCTGCGCCTGCGCCAGACCCAGGCGGTGGCCGTCGGTGGCCACCAGCGTGAGCTGCTTGCCTTCGGCCACGAACAGGATGCCGTTGAGGTAGTAGCGGATGTCATGCACCGCCATCGCGAAGTGCACTTGGTTGATCAACATCTTCAGCGTCTTCTGCGGCACGCTGAAGGCCGGGCCGAAGTCGACCGCCTCGTTCACCAGTGGGAAGTCATCCGCCGGCAGCGTCTGCAGCGTGAAGCGGCTTTTGCCGCCAGTCAGCGTGAGCTTGGACGCCGAGGCGCTGAGCGTCACCATCTGGTCGGCCGGCAAGGCGCGCAGGATGTCGATGAGCTTGCGTGCGCCCACCGTGGTGCTGAGGTTGCCATCGTCACCGCCCAGCGAGGCCTGGGTGCGCACCTGGATCTCCAGGTCACTGGTAGTGAACTCGATGTCCTCGCCGGTCTTGCGCAGCAACACGTTGGCCAGGATCGGCAGCGTGTGGCGGCGTTCCACGATGCCAGCCACGCTTTGCAGGGCTTCCAGCAGTTTTTGTTGCGGCGCTTTTAGAACAATCATTTCTTCCTCTTAAAACTTAGTAGTCTTAGTAGAGAGCGGGTAATTTTGTGAACAAGCCTATTTTCGCTTGTATTTTCAACGGCTTAGAGCGGGCTGAACCCTGTGGGGCAAGGCCATGTTCGGGCGGCGCCAGCAGATAACAACTTTGGCGGCGGACGCGGGCCTGTGGATGACTGGGTGCTTGTCCGAAACTTGTCCACAGGACTGTGCCTTGACAGAACGCTGAATCATCGGCGGTTCTCAGCCCTTCAGCGTCTGTTCCAGCACGTGCAGTTGCTGGTTCAGTTCGCTGTCCTTGGTGCGGTCGCCACCGATCTTGCGTACCGCATGCAGCACCGTGGTGTGGTCGCGGCCACCAAACAGCTCACCGATCTCGGGCAGGCTCTTCTGGGTCATCTCCTTGGCCAGGTACATCGCGATCTGGCGCGGCTTGGCAATGCTGGCCGGCCGCTTCTTGCTGTACATGTCGGCGATCTTGATCTTGTAGAAGTCGGCTACCGTCTTCTGGATGTTCTCGACGCCGATCTGCCGGTTCTGGATCGACAGCAGGTCTTTCAGCGCCTCGCGCGCCAGGCCGATGTTGATGTCCTTGTGGCTGAAGCGGCTGTAGGCCAGCACCTTGCGCAACGCGCCCTCGAGCTCGCGCACGTTGGCGCGCACATTCTTGGCCACGAAGAAGGCCACGTCCTCGGGCATCTCGGTGCCTTCAGCCAGCGCCTTGCGGATCAGGATGGCCACCCGCATTTCCAGCTCGGGCGGCTCGATCGCCACCGTGAGGCCGGCGTCAAAGCGGCTGGTCAGGCGCTCATCGATATCGACCAGACCCTTGGGATAGGTGTCGCTGGTCATGATGATGTGCGCGCGCTTGGCCAGCAGCGCCTCGAAGGCGTTGAAGAACTCCTCCTGTGTGCGGTCCTTGCCGGCGAAGAACTGCACGTCGTCGATCAGCAGCAGGTCCAGCGAGTGGTACTTGGCCTTCAGTTCGTCGAAGGTCTTGCGTTGGTAGTTCTTCACCACGTCCGAGATGAACTGCTCGGCATGCAGGTACAGCACCCGCGCGTCGGGCCTGTCGCGCAACAGCGCATTGCCCACCGCGTGGATCAGGTGCGTCTTGCCCAAGCCGACGCCGCCGTAGATGAACAGCGGGTTGTACATCACGCCTGGCGCGCCGGCCACATGCAGCGCCGCGGTGCGGGCCATCTGGTTGGCGCGGCCGGGCACCAGGGTGTCGAAGGTCAGTGCGGTATTCAGCCGGTGGCTGTTTGATGCCGGGGCCGGGTGCAAGGCGGCGCGTGCGCTGGCACCGGCCAGTACCGGGCCGCCGTCGTGCGGGTAGGGCTGCGCCGGCCGCACGCTGGTGGACGGTGCCATCGTCTGGCCATTGAGCAGCGCGGCGGCGCGCACCGGGCCATTGGCCGGCAACGGACGCATCGGCGCGGCTTCGCGCGCGGCCAGCGCCAGTTCCAGCCGTACCGGCGCGCCGGCCAGTTCGCTGAGGATGCTTTCGATGCGTCCGGCGTACTGCGAGCGGATCCAGTCCAGCTTGAAGCGGTTGGGCACGCGCACCTGCGCTACCGAGCCGCCGGCGCCGTCATCGATGATGTCAGCGGGCGGCAGGGCGCGGATCCAGGTGTTGTATTGCTGTTCGGACAGTTCGGTGGCGAGTTGCTCGCAACCACGCTGCCACAGGTCTGGGCTCATTTGTGGACAAGTTCTTATCAGAGCGACTGCATTGTAGGCTCAGCGGCCGGCAAAACCGTGGTTATCCACAGTTGGCGTTGCACTGTCAATGGCCCCTGCAAGCCACGGTTTGTGGTGCAAGTGTTTGACCGCAAAGGGGCTTTTTGCTCTAATAGTGGGTTTCCCCAACGCGCAGGTGCGGTTGAGGTGTCTGAGGACTTGGTGGGCCCGCAAGCCGGAAAGGCTGAATGGGCTGCCCTGATGTGCTGCGGCTGAGCCGCAGTGCACCAGCCAAGTGCGCCAGCACCAAGCCGCCCAAACCATTGATTTGCATCCGGCACCCGCCGCTGCAGCCTGCGCCCAGCGTTGCGGAGCCTCTGAAGGAAATTGACCATGAAGCGCACCTACCAGCCTTCCAAGACCCGCCGCGCCCGTACGCATGGCTTTCTCGTCCGCATGAAGACACGTGGCGGCCGTGCCGTGATCGCAGCGCGCCGCGCCAAGGGCCGCAAGCACCTGTCGCAGGTCTGATCGGCGGCTTCATCGCCGCCTTGGTCGCTGCATCCGCTGCTGCGTGACGCCGCGTTCCACCGCGATCCCCTGCCCGGCACCTCTGCCGAGCCCCGCCCTGGTTGGCCGCATCTTGCGATCGGCCGATTTCCAGCGGGTGCTGGCGGTGGCGCCGCGCTCACGAAGCGCTCACTTCTCTGCACACCATGTGCAGGCGTGCCCGACTGCGGCCGCCAAGCCCGTTGCTAAGGCCGCAAAAATCGCCGCTGATCACAAGTTATCCACAGGTGATGCACTCAGTTGCCCACTGCCTGTGGATGACCTGCCGGGCGCGACCGATGTGGCGCCTCTGACAGGGCGCTGGCTGGGGCTGGTGGTGCCCAAGCGGCACGCGCGGCGGTCAGTCACCCGCAACCTGCTCAAGCGGCAGATGCGCGCCTTGATGCAGCAGCATGCCCAGGCCTTGGCGCCCGGCTTGTGGGTGCTGCGTCTGAAGGCGCCGTTCGATCGCCAGCAGTTCGTCAGCGCTGCTTCGCAAGCCTTGCGGCAAACGGCGCACGATGAACTTGATCTGTTGTTGCAGCGCGCCAGCGCGCCGAGGCGCTGAGCCGCATGGTCTGGCAGAAGATCGTTGACGCGCTGTGCGCACTGCCTCGGCGCCTGCTGATCGGTGCGGTGCAGTTCTACCGTTACCTGCTCAAGCCCTGGCTGGGCAATGTCTGCCGCTTCGAGCCCAGTTGCTCGGCGTATGCGCTGCAGGCGCTGCAGCAGCATGGGGCAGCCGCCGGCGCCTACCTGGCCGCGCGGCGCATCCTGCGTTGCCATCCATGGTGTGAGGGTGGCTGCGATGCCGTACCCGATACGCCACCGCCTTTGTTCACCCGTTTGCTTTCTTCGAAGACCCGTCCATGACCGACATACGCCGCACCATCCTCTGGGTGGTGTTCTCCGTCTCGCTCGTCCTGCTGTGGGACGCCTGGAACAAGCACAACGGCCATCCGTCGATGTTCTCGCCGACGCCGGCCAAGCCGGTGGCAGCCGCGGGCTCGTCGCCGGCGCCCGCACTGGCACCGTTGGCCGGCGTGCCGGCTGCAGCAGCGGTACCCGGCGCGGCCCCAGCCCTGGCTGCGGCGATGCCCGCGGCGGGCGCCTCGGTGCCAATGGGCGGCGAGAAGGTCACCATCACCACCGACGTGGTGCGTGCCACGCTCGACAGCAAGGGCGGTGATCTGGTTCGCCTGGAACTGCTGAAGTACAGCGATGCCAACAGTCCGCAGGACAAAGTGGTGCTGTTCGACCAGAGCGCGCAGCGGGTCTACCTGGCGCAGACGGGCCTGGTCACCACGCAGGCTGGCCTCAGCGTGCCGAACCACTTCACCGTGATGAACGTGGTGCCGGGCGAGCGCACACTGGCCGACGGCGCCAAGGACCTCAGCGTGGTGTTCGAGTCGCCCGAGATCGGCGGCGTGCAGTTGGTCAAGACCTACACCTTCCGCCGTGGCGAGTACACCGTGGCGGTCAAGCATGAGGTGCGCAACCGCTCGGCGGCCACGGTCTCGCCGCAGCTCTACCTGCAGCTTGCGCGCGACGGCAACCCGCCGGCGGGCGAGTCGAGCTTTTACTTCACCTTCACCGGACCGGCGCTCTACACCGACACCAAGAAGTTCCAGAAGATCGACTTCAAGGACATCGAGAAGAACAAAGCCGACCACGACAAGAGCGCCGACAACGGCTGGGTGGCGATGGTCCAGCATTACTTCGCGTCGGCCTGGCTGGTCAGCGACAAGGAGCAGCGTGAGTTCCGCACCGCCAAGGTGAGTGACAACTTCTATTCCATCGCCATGGTGATGCCGCTGGGTGAAGTGGCCGCCGGCGCCAGCAAGACCCACAACGCGGTGCTGTTTGCCGGCCCGCAAGAAGAAAAGAAGCTCGAGTTGCTGGCGCCGGGCCTGGAACTGGTCAAGGACTACGGTTGGCTGACCATCCTGTCCAAGCCGCTGTTCTGGCTGCTCGACCAGTTGCACAAGATCCTGGGCAACTGGGGCTGGGCCATCGTCGCGCTGGTGGTGCTGCTGAAGATTGCGTTTTACGCGCTCAATGCCCATGCCTACCGTTCGATGGGCAAGATGAAGGCCATCAACCCCAAAGTGATGGAGATGCGCGAGCGCTACAAGGACAAGCCGCAGCAGATGCAGCAGGAGATGATGCGCATCTACCGCGAGGAGAAAGTCAATCCGCTGGGCGGCTGCCTGCCGATCTTTGTGCAGATGCCCTTCTTCATCGCGCTCTATTGGGTGCTGCTGTCGACCGTGGAGATGCGCGGTGCGCCGTGGATTGGCTGGATCCATGATTTGTCGACCAAGGACCCGTTCTTCATCCTGCCGGTGCTGATGACCGTGTCGACGATGTTCCAGACCTGGCTGAACCCGACGCCGCCCGATCCGGTGCAGGCCAAGATGATGTGGATCATGCCGCTGATGTTCAGCGTGATGTTCTTCTTCTTCCCGGCCGGTCTGGTGCTGTACTGGTTGACCAACAACATCCTGGGCATCGCCCAGCAGTGGTTCATCAACCGGCAACTTGGCTTGACCAAGTAGGTCGTGAAGCCTGCCACGCTGGCGCGCCAGGTTTTCCCTAGGTGCCCTGTTACCAGGCGCGGCACGCGCCGATGATGGCCGCACGGTGACGCTGTTGCGCCGGCCCCGCCCAACGGCGGGCCCCGCAGCCACCCGTGACGATCAATGCGGGGAACCCCGGCACAGCCCAGTGCCGGCCTTGGAACGACAAGCCGTCCGGCTCACGCGAGCCGGCGGGCGTTCCACCCCGCGCCATCTGCCCGCCGCCGGCCCTTGTGCCGGCGGCCTTGCGGGACAATCCGGCGGTGAGCTCAGCGTCCCGCCATCCCACTGATCCCATCGTCGCCATCGCCACCGCACCGGGGCGCGGCGCGGTAGGCATCGTGCGCGTATCGGGCCAGGGCCTGGCAGCGCTGGTGTTGGCCTTGTGCGGCCGTGTACCGCCGCCGCGCCAGGCCCGTTACGGGGCGTTCAAGGATGACCAGGGCCAGGCCATCGACCAGGGGCTGGCGATCTGGTTTCCGGCGCCGCAGTCCTACACCGGCGAAGACGTGCTGGAACTGCAGGCCCATGGTGGCCCGGTGGTGCTGCAACTGCTGCTGGCGCGCTGCCTGCAGGCCGCGGCCGAAGCCACCGCCCCGAACGAGGCGCCCCGCCTGCCACGGCTGCGGCTGGCCGACCCGGGTGAGTTCACCCAGCGGGCCTTCCTCAACGACAAGCTCGACCTGGCCCAGGCCGAGGCGGTGGCCGACCTGATCGAGGCCAGCACGGAAGCTGCCGCACGCTCGGCCGGGCGCTCCTTGTCGGGGGCTTTCTCGCAAGAGGTGGAGGCGCTGCGCCTGCGCATCGTGCGGCTGCGCATGCTGGTCGAGGCCACGCTGGATTTCCCCGAGGAGGAGATCGACTTTCTGCAACAGGCCGATGCCCGCGGCCAGCTCGACGTCATCGACAGCACGCTGGCCGGGGTGATGGTGCGGGCGCGCCAAGGCGCTTTGCTGCGCGAAGGCCTGCAGGTGGTGCTGGCCGGCCAGCCCAACGTCGGCAAGAGCAGCCTGCTCAATGCGCTGGCCGGCGCCGAACTGGCCATCGTCACCGCCATCCCTGGCACCACCCGCGACAAGGTCAGCGAGACGATACAAATCGAAGGCGTGCCGCTGCACATCATCGACACCGCCGGCCTGCGCGGCGAGCACGAGGCCCATGACGAGGTGGAGCGCATCGGCATCGCGCGCAGCTGGGCGGCCATCGCGCAGGCCGACGCGGTGATCTTTCTGCATGACCTGACGCGCCGCGGCCAGCCCGCCTATGAAGCCGTCGAACAGCAGATCGCCGAGCGCCTGCACATCGGCGAGCCGGCCCGCATCCTGCATGTCTTCAACAAGACCGATTGCGCACCCGACGCGGCGTTGCCCGAGGATGGTATCGCGCTGTCGGCGCGCACCGGCGACGGCCTCGACACGCTGCGCCAGGTGCTGCTGCAGCGCGCCGGCTGGCAGGCCGCGACCGAGGGCGTCTACATCGCCCGCAAACGCCATGTGCTGGCACTGCAGCGCACCGCGCAGCACCTGCAGGCAGCGCGCGAGCAGGCGGCGGTGGGTGACAACGCGCTCGACCTCTTCGCCGAGGAGTTGCGGCTGGCGCATGACGCGCTGAGCGAGATCACCGGCGCCTTCAGCAGCGACGATCTGCTGGGCGAGATCTTCGGCAATTTCTGCATCGGAAAGTAGCGCCGACTCCGGCTCGGCCGACCGGGCACCGCGCCCGACGCACATGGCGCGGGAACTGAAGCGGTCGGACGCCGGCATCGCCGCTCCGAGCGGGCCCGTCTGAACTCGGGCAACCACAGGGTGGGATCCCGCACCACCTTCTGGCAAGCCTGCAGCAGGTGCGCCACTCAGGCTGGCTTTTCCTGGAATTCCGTCAACTGGCCAAAGCCGGTGGGTGACGTTTTCGACGGGATCTTTTCGCAACTGCCCTTGGGCACGAGCAGCCAGGTGTTGCCCTGGTGATCACGTTTGGCCGTGCCAGCGCAGTTGGTGCCTGCCCCGGCGGCGCAGTCGTTCTTGCCCTTGAGGGCCACGCCGTAGCACCACTCCTTTGCGAGCACCTGCGCGGTGGCAGGCAGCGTCGTGAACGCAGCACCTAGCGCCAAGGCAACGGCCGCGGCGGGCAAGGCGTGGGGATTGGGATGCATGCGCTCCTCCATCATCGAACGGGCCGACAGCTGCATCTGGCAACACGATGACGCGCCGGCCAACACAGCGTTGTCTGTGGCTGGGACGCCTGCAGGCCGCAGCACGTTACAACAGGCCAGTCACGGGCAGCCCGCAGGCGCAGCTTGCGCGATGTGCTCACGGCCGCTGCGGCGGCGACCAGGCGCGCAAGGCTGCCAGCGTCCTGGCGACATGGTCGTGTGGCGACAGGTCGCCGTACCTGAGCAGCACCGAGCCGTCGGGCGCGATCACGTAGGAGGTGCGACTGGCGAAGTCGGGCCGGGTCTGCATGACCGCGTCATAGGCCTTCATGATCCTTTGCGACTCGTCCGAAACCAGCGCGAACTTGCCGTTGCAGACCTTGACCGAGAAGCGAGACAGCATGTCCAGGCTGCCGCCCGAGACACCGACGACCGTAGCGCCCAGTGCCTTGAAGCTGTCTACGGCGTCTGCAAACTCCCGCGCTTCGATCGAGCAACCCTCAGAGAAGGCCGCCGGAAAGAAGTACAACACCACCGGACCCTGACGCAGGCTGGCACGCAGTGAAAAGCTGAAAACCCGGCCGTCCACCACGGCAGGCGCGGTGAAATCAGGCGCTTGCTGACCGATTTCGACGGCCACGGCCACCGGGCCGAAACAGGCCAGTCCCCATGCCGCTGCAATGATTGCCCTGCGTTTGGCCATGGCCTACTCCAGAAACAGACCGTTCACGGATTATCGGCGCCCTAGCCGAAAGGCGCCGACCCTACACTGGCGCCTGCCTGCCCGACCCCTCGCCCGCGGCCGAAGCGGGGGCCCGCCCGGCGCAAGCAGCCGATGACGGACGACCGCATCCCGCAAGTGCAAGCAGAAACCTACGATGCCCAAAACTGAGTCGATGCGCTGGCCCGCGTGGCTGCGGTTCTCGATCGCCGCGGCACTGGCCACGCTGGTGGGTTGCACCAGCTTGCCCATCATCGATCGGCAGGCCAATGCGAGCAACGCCATCGATCTGAGTGTGGACACGCCGCTTGGCGCGATCGCTCGCCGTTCGACGCCGAACGACGACTTGTCCGGCTTTCGCCTGCTGCCGCTCGGGCCCTATTCGCTCGATGCCAGGCTCGAGCTGGCACGCCGCGCCAAGGCCTCGCTGGATGTGCAGTACTACCTGTTCTCCAATGACGAAACAGGGCGCTGGTTGCTGCGCGCGTTGCGCGACGCTGCCGCCCGCGGCGTGCGGGTACGTCTGCTCGTCGACGACCTGTACACCGGCGGCAGCGACCCGCTGTTCCTGGCATTCGCCGCGCATGACAACGTGGAAGTACGCCTGTTCAACCCGTTCTGCTGCGCCCGCCAGCTCGGGCCCGTCGGGCGTTTCCTGGCCTCGCTGCCTGAATTCGGGCGCTTGAACCACCGCATGCACAACAAGCTCTTTGTCGCCGACGGCGCCATCGGCATCATCGGCGGGCGCAACGTCGCCAACGCCTACTTTCTGCGCGGGGAGGGCGACAACTTCGTCGATCTGGATGCGCTGGCGGTCGGCTTCGTGGTGTCGCCGCTGCAGTTTCTGTTCGATCGGTACTGGAACAGCGCGGCCGTCTACCCGCTGCATGCCGTGGTGCCGCCGGCCCAGCCGCCGGCGCAGTTGCGGTCAAGCTTCGAGCTGATGACAGGGCCGCTGACCACGCCCGCCCCGCCGCCGCTCTCCTCGAACGACGTGCTGGGCTACGGGCCTGTCGGCAAAGAACTCGACGCCGGCAAACTGGACCTGATCTGGGGTGACGCGCGGGTCTTTGCCGATCACCCCGACAAGCCCTTCGACGGTGAAGCCGGCGGCGCGCTGGCCCAGACCAGCGTCACCTTCAACCTCTTCGAGACGCTGCGCACGGCGCGCTCGGAAGTCATCATTTCATCGCCCTACTTCGTGCCCGGGCCGGTCAGCCTGGCGCTGCTGCAGGCACTGCGCAGCCGAGGTGTGAGGGTCATCGTGCTCACCAACTCACTGGCATCGACCGACGAGCCCATCGTGCACGTGGGCTACAGCCGCTACCGTGAGGCGCTGCTGAAGATTGGCGTCGATCTGTACGAGTTGAGTGGGTCGCGCCTGAAAGACAACGAACGTCAATACCTGTTCGGCAAGTCGCTCGGCAGACTGCATGCCAAGCTGGCGGTGATCGATGGTGAGCAGGTCTTCATCGGGACGATGAATCTGGATCCCCGTTCGGCGACCATCAACACCGAGCTGGGTTCCATCACGCGCAGCGCGTCGTTGGCGGGTGAACTCAGGCACATCATCGACATCGACCGCCTGCAGAGCGCCTACCGCGTTCGCCTGAACGCCGCGGGCCGCTGCTGCGTATGGCTGAGCATCGACGGAGACAGAGAGACCATCCTCACCCAAGAGCCCGACTCGACGTCCTGGCAGCGTCTGAAGAACTGGTTGCTGTCGCCGCTGATTCCCGAGGAACAGATGTAGCCGAAGGCGCCGCGCGCGGGCTCAGCCTCAACCTCAACCCTTCAGCAGTTTGGCCTCGGCCAGGGACAGCGGTTCGGGCAGGCCGGACAGCACCAAGGTGTCGCCGCCGCCCAGCACCAGTTCGTCGGGCGCATCCACCACCCGGCCGTTGGCCTGGCGTACCGAGACCACTTGCACGCCCATCGCATGCAGCGCCTGGTGGCCCAGCGGCTCGCCCACGCAGGCGGCAGCGGCATGCAGCGTCACCGTGGCCAGCCGGGCCTGGTGGCGCTCCTCGGCGGTGTCGTCGTCGGCGCCGTGAAAGTAGCCGCGCAGCAGGTGGTAGCGCGCATCGCGCGCATCACGGATGATGCGGATCACCCGCTGCATCGGCACACCCACCAGCGCCAGCGCCTGCGCCGCCAGCATCAGCGAGCCCTCGATGGCCTCGGGCACCACCTCGGTGGCGCCGGCTTCGCGCAGCGTTTCCAGATGGGCGTCGTCCAGCGTGCGCACGATCACCGGCACCGTGGGCGCATGCTCGCGCACCAGGCCCAGGATCTTCAGTGCCGACGGCGTGTCGTGGTAGCTCACCACCACCGCGCTGGCGCGCGCCAGGCCGGCGGCCATCAGGCTGGGCAGGCGGGCGGCATCGCCGAACACCACGCTCTGGCCAGCGGCGGCGGCCTGGCGCACGCGGTCGGGGTCGAGGTCCAGCGCCATGTAGGGGATGTGCTCCTGGTCGAGCAGCCGGGCCAGGTTCTGGCCGCTGCGGCCATAACCGGCGATGATCACGTGGGCCTCGGTGCGGATCGACTTCTTGGCGATCGAGGTCAGCTGCACCGACTGCATCAACCACTCGCTTGCCGACAGCTTCATCACGATCTGGTTGCTGTACATGATGATGAAAGGCGTGGCCAGCATCGAGAGCACCATGCAGGCCAGCACCGGGCTGACCCATTGCGGGTCGACCAGGCCGCGGTCGGCGCCCAGCGTCAGCAGCACAAAGCCAAACTCGCCGGCCTGCGCCAGGTACAGGCCAGTGCGGATGGCCACGCCCGGGCTAGCGCGAAAAGCCCAGGCCAGACCGGCCACCAGCAAGGCCTTGGCCACCACCGGGCCCAGGCTCAGCAGCGCCACCAGAAACCATTGGTCAAGCACCGGCCGCCAATCGAGCTTCATGCCGATGGTGATGAAGAACAAGCCCAGCAGCACATCGTGGAACGGCCGGATGTCGGCCTCCACCTGGTGCTTGAACTCGGTTTCGGCCACCAGCATTCCGGCAACAAAGGCGCCCAGCGCCAGTGACAGCCCGGCATGTTCAGTCAGGTAGGCCAGACCCAGCGTGATCAGCAGCAGGTTGAGGACGAACAACTCCTCGCTGCGCCGCCGCGCCACCAGCGTCAGCCACCAGCGCATCACCTTCTGCCCACCCACCAGCAGCACGGTCAGCAGCACGGCGGCCTTGATCAGCGCAAAACCCATGGCCCGCGCCAGATCCGGCCCGCTTTCGCCCAGCGCCGGGATCAGCACCAGCAGCGGCACCACGGCCAAGTCCTGGAACAGCAGCACGCCCATCACGCGCCGGCCGTGCTCGCTTTCCAACTCCAGCCGCTCGGCCATCATCTTGACGACGATGGCGGTGGATGACATCGCCATCGCCGAGCCCAGCACCACCGCGCCCTGCCAGCTCAGCCCCCACTGCACGCCCAGCCAGCCAAAGCCCACCCCGAGCAGCACATTGCCGGCCAGCGCGCCCAGGATGGTGATCATCACCTGCGACAAGCCCAGGCCGAACACCAGGGTGCGCATGCTGCGCAGCTTGGGCAGGTTGAATTCCAGCCCGATCACAAACATCAGGAAGACCACGCCAAACTCGGCCAGGTACTTGACGCTGGCGGTGTCCTTGGCCAGCGCCAGCGCATTGGGGCCGATCAACACCCCCACGGCCAGGTAGCCCAGCATCGGCGGCAGCTTCAGCAGCCGGCAGACCACCACACCCAGCACGGCGGCCACAAGGTACAACAACACAAGCTCGAGGGTGGTGGCCATGCCGTCCGGTGCGGGCGGGCGCCAGGGGCGGGCGCCTAGAATCGATTTGCAATGTCCTTCATCCTAAGTCAGCACCTGTCACCGCCGTGAGCCCCCTTCCGGCCCCGCCCCCACCCAACCCGGCCCAGGCCGCGCGCGCCATGCAGCTGGCGGCACAAACCTTCGAGATCGAAGCCCGCGCCCTGCTGGGCCTGGCCGCACGCCAGGGCGACGGTTTTCCCGCTGCAGTGGCGGCCATGCTGGTCTGCCGCGGCCGCGTCATCGTGATGGGCATGGGCAAGAGCGGCCATGTGGGCCACAAGATCGCCGCCACGCTGGCATCCACCGGCACCCCGGCGTTTTTTGTGCACCCGGCCGAGGCCAGCCATGGCGACCTGGGCATGGTGCAGCCCGGTGATGTGGTGCTGGCGATTTCCAACAGCGGCGAAAGCGACGAGCTGGCCGCCGTGCTGCCCGCGCTGCGCCGCCTGGGCACCACGCTGGTGGCGATGACCGGCAAACCCGATTCCACCCTGGCCCGCCATGCCGACCATGTGCTGAGCAGCGCCGTCGACCAGGAGGCCTGCCCGCTGAACCTGGCGCCCACTGCCAGCACCACCGCGCAGATGGCGCTGGGCGACGCGCTGGCCGTGGCCCTGCTCGATGCGCGTGGTTTCAGGGCCGAGGACTTCGCCCGCTCGCACCCCGGTGGCACGCTGGGCCGCAAGCTGCTGGTGCTGGTGTCTGACCTGATGGTGCGTGGCGACGCGCTGCCGCTGGTGCAGGCCGGCACCCCGGTCATCGCGATGATGCGCACCATGTCTGAAACAGGTCTGGGCACGGCCCTGGTGGTGGCTGCCGACGGCCAGCTGCAAGGCATCTTCACCGACGGTGACCTGCGCCGCCAGGTGGAGCGTGGCGCCGACCTGCGCGCGCTGACCGCCGGCGATGTGATGCACCTGCGGCCCAAGCGCGTGCGCGCCGATGCGCTGGCCGCCGTGGGTGCCGACCTGATGGAACAGCACCGCATCACCGCGCTGGCGGTGGTCGACGGTGATGACCGCCTGGTGGGCCTGCTGACCATCGGCGACCTGATGCGCGCCAAGGTGGTGTGACATGACCCCCCCCCGAAGCGCCTGCGGCGTCCTTGCAGGCCGCGCCGGACCACCGGCCCAGCTCCTCGCCAGGCACAAACGGCCGGCCGTTTGTGTCCGTGCTCGGCCCCCCCGGGGGGGCGC
>JBBQZM010000034.1:0-23774 GCA_038207685.1 Burkholderiales bacterium | reverse complement strand
CCGCTGCCATGCACGATCTCCAGGTGGTGCAGCGCCGTCGAGCAGGGCTGGGTCTCCTTGTACAGCTCGTCCACCTCGGGCTGGGTCAGCGCGCCCAGGTAAACGCGCAACTGGTCGAAACTGCCCTGAAATCGGTAGGTGTTGCCATGGGTCCAGCCGCCGACCTGCAGGGTGGATTGCACCACGGCAGTGGACAGGTTGGGCGTGCTGTTGCGCTGGACCATGACCTGCGCCACGCCGTCGATCCAGAGTTTGTTGGTCTTGACACTGCCGTTGGTGAACTCGGCCACGACATGGCGCCAGCGGTTGGCCAGGCCCGCCGAAGAAATGCCAAAGACATCGCTGTTGCCGGTGTTGAACCCCAGTCCGCCGCCACTGAGCCAGAGGTCGTAAATCCGCCAGCCGACGGGCATCGGCCCACTGGCACCGTTCCAGTTCATCCAGAACGCTACGGTTGTCTTGGCGCCGGCGGCCAGTGAGACCGGCAAGCCGGTCAGCACAAAGTTGCCACCATTGGAGAACGGCCCGGGCAGGTTGGCATAACTGCAAGAGCCGGGATCGCCGGCCGATGCCGGCGTGGTCTGACGCGGCGCCGGCAGTGGCGCCCCGCCTGCTCGACCGTTGAACGGCCCGCCAGCGTAACCCGCGGTGTCTTTCAGCTCACCGGCCGCTCCGGTCCAACTGCTTTCCTCGAAGTCGAAGCGCGCGATCAGCGTCGCAGCCTGGGCGCCCAGCGGCAGCCCCGCCAACAGCGCCAGCAACCACAGAACGACGACGGCCGGCCTGAAAGGGCCGGCCGAGGGCGAGAACCTGCCAGCCATTACGGCCGCGCCCTGTATCGCAGCGGTCTCAGGCGCCGTTGCCGGCCGAGATGCCGAGGAAGGTGGCAGTGGCACCACCATTGGTCTGGGTCACCGTGCAGGTGGCCTCGACACCGTTCGAGCCAGTGGAGCCGGTGCCCAATGCGGCGGCGGCGATGGTGTAGCCGGCGGGATTGCCACCCTGCATGATCGAGTTCAGGTCGCTGCAGTTGGCCACCTTGACGCACTTCAATGCAGCAGGTGCATGCTGCACCACGGCGCAGCCGCCATAGTTGACGGTCATCGCACTGGCGGCGGCGCCGACCACGCCCTTGAGGGCGGCAGCCTTGGCGTCGCTGTTGAGGTCGATGAACTTGGGCAACGCGGTGGCGGCCAGGATGCCGAGGATGACGATGACGACGATCAGTTCGATCATCGTGAAGCCGGTTTGACGAATGCGCATATCGAAGCTCCAGAGGTGGAATTGACAGGGCTTGTGGGAGTTAGGCCGGGGACACACCCGGCCTCAACGGCCAAGGGGTTGAAAGGGATATCGGAACGTCTCGTTCACTTCTTGAGCGCCACGCGACCGAGATCCCACAAAGGGAGAAATACGCCCAGTGCCAGCACCAGCACCAGCGCGCCGATGAAGACGATGAGGATCGGCTCGATCTGCTGCGACAAGGTCTTGAGCTCGTACTGCACCTCGTTGCTGTAGAGCTCGGCGATCTCCTCCATCAGCTCGTCGATGGCGCCGGTTTCTTCGCCGACGGCGATCATCTGCAGCACCACCGGCGTGAACACGCCCGAGGCCACGGCCGCGCGCAAGATGGTGTCGCCGCGCTCCACCGCCTCGCGCATGCCTTCAACCTTCTGCGCGATGTGGGCGTTGTCCACCGTTTGCGCCACTACCGTGAGCGCCTGCTCGACCGGTACGCCGCTCTTCAGCGCCATGGCAAAGCTGCGCGCAAAGCGCGATAGCGTGGCCTTCTGCACGATACGCCCGGCCAACGGCAGGCGCAGCTTGAAACGGTCCCAGCTGCGGCGGCCCGTCGTGGTGGCGATCCAGTGGCGCAGCGCGACAAAACCGGCCGCGCCACCGATAGCGATCAACCAGCCGAAGTTGAGCGTGAATTCACTGCTGGCGATCAGCAAGCGCGTGGCCAGCGGCAGTTCGGCATTGAAGCTCTTGAACACGCCGGCAAAGGCCGGGATCACCATCACGTTGATGACGCCGATGGCCACCACCATGGCGGCGATCACGAAGCTGGGATAACGCAGCGCCGACTTGACCTGCTGGCGCATGAACTGTTCGAACTCGATGTGCTTGAACAGGCGCATGAACACCTCGTCCAGGCGGCCGGTCATCTCGCCCACCCGCACCATGGCGACGTAGAAGTTGTCGAACACACCACCCTGCTGGGCAAAGCAGATCGACAGCTCGATGCCCGACTCCAGGCTGCGCCGCACATCGGCCAGCAGCTGCCTGAACTTCTGGTTGACGGCCGACTCCTGCAGCCCGGCCAGCGCGCGCAGGATGGGCACGCCGGCGCGCAGCAAGGTGTGCAGCTGGCGTGAGAAAAGCATCACGTCGGCCGTCTGCACCGCTGGCTGCCAAAAGGCGGCCAGGCCGCTGGCGGGTTGGCCGCTTGATTCGGCGGCCGCGGCCTTCGGCATGGCGCGGCCGCTGGCCTGGATGCGCAGCGGCGTGACGCCGCGCGACTGCAGCAGCGTGGCCACGGCGCTGGCATCGGCGCCGTCGAGCTCGCCGCTGACCGCGCCACCCGCGGACTGGCCGGTGTAGGCAAAACGGGGCATCTGGATCAGTCGTCGAGTTGGTGGCCGATGCGCATCGCCTCATCGATGCTGGTGCGGCCCGACATGGCCAGGCGCAGCGCATCGCGGCGCAAGGTATTGCCCGCCAGCTGGCGCCGGCCCACCTGGTTGAAGCGGGCCGGGTCGTCGTGGTTCATCGCGTCGACCAGCTCCTGCGTCATCTCGATGAACTCATAGACCGCGGCGCGGCCGCGGTAGCCGGTGTGGTGGCAGTCGACACAACCGCGGGCCTGGCGCCAGCGACCGCTGTGCTGCAGGCGCTCGGCCTCGCCGTCATCGCCGGCGGCCAGCCGCAGCCATTGCTGGTGATGCGCGTCGGGCACCTGGTCCTCGGCGCAGGCCGGGCACAGCGTGCGCACCAGCCGCTGGGCCAGCACCAGGCGCAGCGACAGCGCCACCATGTAGCGCGGCACGCCCATGTCGAGCAGCCGCAACGGCGTGGACAGCGCGTCGTTGGTGTGCAGCGTGCTCAGCACCAGGTGACCGGTCAGCGCAGCGCGCAGGCCGATCTCGGCGGTGGTCTGGTCGCGCATCTCGCCGATCAGAATCACGTCCGGGTCCTGGCGCAATGCGGCGCGCAGCACCCGCTCGAAACTGAGATCGATCTTCTCCATCACCTGCACCTGGTTCAGGCCGGGCAGGCGGTACTCGATCGGATCCTCGACGGTGATGATCTTGCGCTCGTTGTCGTTGAGCGCGTTGAGCGCGGCATACAAGGTGGTGGTCTTGCCGCTGCCGGTGGGCCCGGTGACCAGCACCATGCCGTTCGGCCGCTTGAGCGCGCGGCGCAGCGCCTGCGCCAGCGCATCGGGCATGCCCAGATTGTCCAGCGACAGCAGGCCCGCGCTCTGGTTGAGCAACCGCATCACCACCGATTCGCCATGCTGCGTGGGCAAGGTGGAGATGCGCACGTCGACGCTGCTCTGCTTGAGCCGCACATGGAAGCGGCCGTCCTGCGGCAGGCGCTTCTCGCTGATGTCCAGCCCGCTCATCAGCTTCAATCGCAGCGCCACCGCACCGGCAATCTTGGCGTCGGCTTCGGTCTGCACCTGCAGCAGGCCGTCGATGCGAAAGCGGATGCGCAGGTTCTTTTCCTGCGGCTCGATGTGGATGTCTGAAGCCCGCGCGCGCAGCGCCTGCTCGAACATCGAGCTGAGCAAGCGCACCACCGGCGCGTCCTCGGTGGTTACCGTGCCCAGGCCCAGCAGGTCACCGATCTCGTCCTGCACGCTGGCCATGTCGGCGGTGAGCTCGCGGGCCAGACCGGCGATCTCGTCGCCGCCGCGGTAGACGCGGTCCAGCGCTGCCAACAGCTGGCTTTCGGCGACTACCACCAGGTCGATCTCGCGGCGCGTCAGCCGCGACACCTCGTCATAGGCGTTGATGTCGGTCGGATCGGCCATCGCCACGCGCAGCGCGGCGCCCGCCGGGTCCTCGATCGGCAGCGCGCGCAACCGCCGGGCATGGGTCTCGGGCAGCAGGCGCGCCACCTCGCCGCGCAGCAGGCGCTTGTCCAGATCGAGGAAAGGCGCGCGCAGCTGGCGCGCTACGGCCTTGGCGATCGCCACCTCACTGACCCACTGGCGATCGATGAAGATGCGGCCCAGCTTGCGGCCGCTCTTCTTCTGCTCGACCAGCGCCTCGTCGAGCTGGGTCGGGGTGATCAGCGCTTCCTGGATCAGCAGGTCGCCGAGGCGGATGCGTTCGGGGCGGGCCATGTCGTGCAGTCCGGATCGAGGCGCCGAATCAGCGCTTGGCCGTGGGCACCGGCGCGGCGCTCATCGGGCCGCCGAAGGTGGGCGCATCAGGCCAGGCACCGTCGTCCTGGATGATGGTGGGCTTGAGCATGATCACCAGCTCGCGCTTGCTGTGGATGGTGCTGGACTGGCGGAATAAGCCGCCCACCACCGGTGCGTCGCTCAGCACCGGCAGGCCGGTGCGCTCATCCACCATGGTGTGCTTCATCAGGCCGCCGATGGCGACGATCTGGCCGTCCTTGACGCGCACGATCGAGTCGGTCTCGTTGACGGTGCTGGCGGCCAGCGGCAGGCGGAACGAGCCCAGTGCGCCGAGGTCGATGTTCTTGTTCTTCTCGGTCACCACGCTGATCGTCGGATGCACATGCAGCATCACGTTGCCGGCATCGTCGATCTGCGGCGTCACGTCCAGCGAGATGCCCGAGAAGAAAGGCTGCAGCGTCAGCGAAGGCGAGGTCACCGAGTTGGTGCCAGTGCTGGTGGTGGTGGTGGTCACGCCGGTGACGTAGAGCTCGTCGCTGCCGACCTTGAGCACCGCCTTCTGGTTATTGAGCGTGGCGATGCGCGGGCTGGACAGCACCTGCACGTCGCCCTGGGTCTGCAGGAAGTTCAGCAGCGCGGCAAAGTTGGCGGCCTGGAAAGCCAGGCCGTAGAAGCCCTTGCCCAGCGCACCGGCGGCCAGGTTGACGCCGGGTGCGATGTTGGTGCCGTCGGCGCTGGTGAGGTTGCCGGTCTTGCCCAGGTTGGTGCCCGGGGCGGCGCTACCGATGCTCAATTGGCCGCTGCCCAGCTTGCCGAAGCCCGCCCAGTTGATGCCGGTCTGGGCATCGCGGCTGAGCTGCACCTCGACGATCTTGGCCTCCAGCATCACCTGGCGCTCGATCGACAACTGCACCGCCTTGAGGTAGTTCTCGACCTGGCGCAGTTCGGCCGGCGTGGCCTTGACCACCACCACACCGGCGGCCGGGTTCAGCACCACGCCGCGGCCGCCTTGATTGCCGACCATGGCCACCAGCGAGCTTTGCACCTCGCGCCAGAAATCGGCATCCGAGGTGGTGCGCACATGGGCGCTGTCGTCGCTGCGGCTGCCGCTGCCGTTGTTATTGGCGTTGTTGTTGGCGTTGTTGTTGTTAGCACCACCGCTGCTGCTGGCGCCGCCCTGGCTGCCCAACGTGATGGCGCTGGAGGTGACGCGGGTGTCGCTGGCGCCCTGGCGGCGGCCGGGCAGGTAGTTGACCTTGTAGAGCCGCGTCTGCACCGTGTTGGGGTAGACGAAGATGCGGTTGCCGGTGATGCGGTATTCGTAGCCGAACAGTTCACGCAGCGTGTCCATCGCCTCGGCCACCGTGGTGTCCTTCAGCGTGATCGACAGCTGCCCGCTGACCTCGGGCGCCACCAGCATGTTGTAGCCGGTGCCGTTGGCCAGTTGCAGAAACACCTGGGCGGCCGGCGCGTTGTTCACCGACAGGTCGAAACGCGGCTCGGCCACGGGCAGCGGCGCTGCGGCGCGCAGCGGCGCGGCGGCCACCAGCATGGGCGGTGCGGCGGCCACCAGCATGGGCGGTGCGGCGGCCGGCAGGTTGGGCGGTGCGGCGGCCGGCAGGTTGGCGGCCAACATCTGTGGCACGGCCAGTGCGGCCACTGGCTCGGCCGACGGCGCCACGGCCGCGGCAGCGGCCGGCGTGGGCTGGGCCAACGCCAGCCGTGGCTGATCGCGCTGGCTGCGGGCCTGCGGCCGCAGCATCGCGCCCAGGTCGCTGATCTGGGTCACCGCCGCACGCACGGTGGCGTCGGGCTCGGCCAGGGCGGCATGGCTGGCCACGGGCGCCATCAACAACGCCAGCAGCGGTGCGCTGCCGGCCAAAAACAAGGGGCGGCAGGTGAACATGGGCGCTCGGTTCATGGTGAGGTCTTTCCGGCCAGCGACAGCGGCCCGGTGGAGGCAGGTCGGATCTGCACGGCGCTGGCCTGCTCGGCGCTGGCGGTGCGCGCATCGCGCGGCGAGAAGTCCGGTTCGGGCAGGCGGCCGCCATCGGGCGCGGCCGGCACATAGGCGGCGCTGCGGCTGTCCTGGATGCTGCCGGCGGCCTGCTTGGGCGAGCCCGCCAGCAGCAGCAGGCGCTCGCTGCCGGCTCGGCCCTGCAAGGTCAGGCCCTGGCGATCGATCGCCAGCACCAACCGCCCGGCGAGGGTGTCACCCGCACGCACCGGCAACCCATCCACCAGCGCCAGCGCAGCACCCTGGGCCGGCATGTGCACCGACTGCAACTGGGGCAACGGAAGTGGCGGCGGCAGTACCGGTGGTGACGGCACCGCCTGGCGGCTCTTGCCGGCGGCCGGCAACACGCTGCTCAGCGTTGCGGCCGAGGGCGGACGTGTCGGATCGGCCAGTGGACCGGCGGTGGCGGCCAGGGCGCTGGCCAGCGCGACGGCCAGCGCCAGACGCGGCAGCCAACGGCTGGCAGAAACAAGGCAGGCCTGTTTCACGGTCAGATCTCCAGCCAGTGCCGGTCGCGGCTGAGGGTGTAGACGCGCAGCGTCAACACCGAGCGCGGGTGTTGCTGCACCTTCAGCCCGACGCTGCCCCACAGCACGCGCTGCGGCAGGGCTTCCATCGCTTGCAGGTAGGCCAGCAGGTCAGCGAATCCACCTTCGAGTTCCAGCTCGACGCCGTGACGGTAGAGCGTCGGGCTGACCGGGCCGGCATTGGCGCTGGCCGCATCGGCAGGCGGCACGGCGGCCGCGGCGCCGGCCTGGCCGGCAGTTGCCGCTGCCAGCAGATCAATGCGGCCCAGCGAGCGCATCGCCCGCACCCGTACCTCGCCATGGCGGGCCAACAACTGCTCCAGCAACTCCACCATGCGGTCCGAGCCGACCAGCGCCTCTTCGTGGCTGCGCAGCTGCGCATCGCCCTCGCGCACCCGCTGCCGCCACTGCGTCAGTTCGGCCTGATGCGCCTGGGTCAGCGCGGCCGCTCTGGCCTGCAACTGCGGCAGGCTGTCCTGCATGCTCGTCAAGGCCAGCTGCACCGACCGGCGCTGTTGGTTAGCGGCCTTGAAGTCAGCCAGTGCCGGGCCCAGCCACAAGGCATCGGCCAGCGCCAGCACCAGGCCAGCGGCGGCGGCGATCATCAGCACACGCTCGCGCTGGCTGCGTTGGTCAAAACGCCGCTTGAGTGCGCGCCAGCGCAGGCCGGCCAGCGACTTGCCTGGGGCGGAGGCGAACAGCGATGTCATGGCGTGGTGCTGGCTGCGGCCAGTGAGCGCAGTGCAAATTCGGTGTAGGGCATGGCGGCGCCCTGGGCGTCGACCGACTTCAGGCTCAGCTGCGCAAACGGCCGGCCCTTGAAGCGCAGCTCGCCATTGAGCCGGCGCAGGTAATGGGTGAGTGCGCCGGCTTCGGTCATGCGGCCCTCAAGTTCGATCGCGCCGCCATCGGCAGAGACACTGAAGCCGGTGATCCACAGTTGGTCCGAGGCCTGGCGCGCCAAGGCCACCAGGTAGTCGGCGTGGCCCTCGCGGTGGCCGGCCACGCCGGCGTCCAGGGCGTTGCGGATGCGGCGCTGGCCGATGTCCTGCGCCTGCAACTGCGCCAGTTCGGCCTGACCGGCTGCCTGTGAAGGCGCCGAGGCGGCCTGGGCCGCCAGCTGGGCCCGCAGCACCACCATCTGCGCATCGGCCGCCTCGGCGGCGGCGCGGGCACTGCCGGCACCCCACAGCAAACCCTGAGCGGCCAACCAGCCCAGCGACAGCACCGCCGCCATCGCCCACAGGCCCTGGCGCGCCGAGGCCCGCAGCGGCTTGGGTGCAAAGCGGGCATCGAGCAGGTTGAGTTGCTGGGCCATGGTCTCAGGCCGGGTCGCGCAGCGCTGCGCCGATGGCGCACAACTGCCGGTTGAGCAAGGCGGGATCGGCCAGCAGCTCGGGCACGGCGCTGAAGTCGATGACTTCGTCCAGCCGCAGCGGCGCCACCGGCACATAGAGCAAGGGGGCGAGGTGGTCGCACAGCGCCTGCACACCGGGCATTGGCGTGATCAACAGCCGCGCCAGCGTGACCTGGCCAAAGGCGCGCTCGATACCGTCGAGCGTGCGCTGCAATTCCAGGCCCGCCTGGTCGTAGGCCTGCTGGCGTTGCGCCTCGTCGGCATCGTCGGCCAGGTTCAGCGCCAGTTCCATCTGCCGCGTCGACAGCAGCTCGCCGCCGCAGGTGACCACCAGCGTGGCATGGCCGGCCTCGCAGTGCAGCAGCGCCTGGGCGCGGCCCTCGGGCTCGACCAGCTGGCTGAGGTTGCGCAAGGCGGTCTCGGTGATGTCGATGGCCAACCAGGGCACGCCGGCATCAACGCCTTGCTCGACCAGCGGCCGCACCTGGCTGTCGGCCGCGGCCACGGCGATCAGCTGCGGCTGGGCCCGGTAGCTGCTGCCGGTCGGCACGGCCAGCACATCGACCGCTGCACTGTCGACCGCGAAGTCCACCGTGTCCTTGAGCTGCCAGCGCACGGCGGCGGCCCAATCGTCGCGCGCCACATCAGACGGCGCGTCCAGCGTCACGCACTGGTATTGGTGGCGCTGCAGCAAGGCCACGCAGCGGTGGCGGTGCATGGCGCGCCGGCCGCGCAGTTGCTGCAGGGTGGCCACCGGCTCATGCCAGGCCAGTTGTGCGGTCCAGCGCACGACAGGCTTGCCGCCCGGTGCGCGTAGCACCAGCGCAAAGGCCGACTGCCCGCCTTGAGGCGCGCAACCGATCCAGCCTGGCAAAAGAGAACCGCGATTAAATCCGAGCACCAGCATCCCCAGTGATGTGTGCTCACATGGTTTCATGCACGGCGCGGCCCCGAACACTGGAAAAGTGGGGCGAATACCGGCGAATTGCCGGTCGTGGCCGAGCCGGGGCGAGCGGCCGTCCGCGCGGGACTGATCTGCCGCAGTGACCCGCGCCGCCCGCCACGCCACAATGGCGCAGGGGCTTGATCGGCACGGGCGTTGCCCCAGCCCGGCCGTGGCCCGCCACTGAAACAGCCTGCCTGGTCATCACCATGCTCGGATTCCTGCCCCCGGTGTTGCGCGGTCTGCTGGCCGCCACGCTGCTGCTGCTCAACAGCGTGTTCTGGTGCACGCTGCTGTTCGCGATGTCGCTGATCAAGTTGGTGCTGCCGCTGCCGGCGGTGCGCCTGCGCATCGACCCGCTGCTCAATGCCATCGCCAGCGGCTGGATCAGCGGCAACAGCGGTTGGATGTGGCTGACCCAACGCACACGCTGGGACGTGCAAGGCCTGGACCAGTTGCAGCGGGCCGACTGGACGCTGGTCAACTGCAACCACCAGTCCTGGGTCGACATCCTGGTGCTGCAGCACCTGCTGAACCGGCGCATCCCGATGCTCAAGTTCTTCCTCAAGCAGCAGCTGATCTATGTGCCGGTGATGGGCCTGGCCTGGTGGGCGCTGGATTTCCCGTTCATGCGGCGGCACTCGGCTGCGGCGTTGCGCGTACGGCCCGAGTTGCGCCAGCAGGACCGCGACACCACCCGGCGGGCTTGCGAAAAGTTTGCGCTGGTGCCCACCAGCGTGATGAATTTTGCCGAGGGCACACGCTTCACCCGGGCCAAGCACCAGGCCCAGGCCTCGCCCTACCGGCACCTGCTCAAGCCCAAGGCGGGCGCACTGGCGCTGGCGCTGAATGCCATGGGCAGCCGCTTCCAGGCGCTGATCGACGTCACCATCGTCTATCCGGCGGGGGCACCGCGCTTTTGGGATTTCCTCTGCGGCCGCTGCCCGCAGGTGGTGGTGCGCATGCGCCGGCTGCCCATTCCTGCCGCCTTCAGCGAAGGCGACTACGAGCAGGACCCGGTCTTTCGCGCCCAGGTGCAAGCCTGGCTGGCGCAGCTCTGGGCCGAGAAAGACGAGCAGATCGAGGCGGTGCTTTCGGCCTCACGATGAGGCGGGCTGGTCACCCAGGTGTCCGGCCACCGGTGCGGCCATCGTGATAATGCGGCGATGCGGGTTTTTCATGGACTGCCGGGCGTGGCAGGCGCCAACAACGATCAGCGCAGCCTTGGCGGCTGCGCGCTGACGATAGGCAATTTCGACGGCGTGCACCGGGGCCATCAGGCCATGCTGGCGCTGCTCAACAGCGAAGCCAGGCACCGCGGCGTGCCGTCCTGCGTGATGACCTTCGAGCCGCACCCGCGCGATTACTTTGCCCGGCGCAGCGGCCAACCCGGGCTGGCGCCGGCGCGCATCGCCACGCTGCGCGACAAACTGGCCGAACTCGAGCGCTGCGGCGTCGCCCAGGCGGTGGTGATGCGCTTCGACGAACGCTTTGCGGCGCAAAGCCCGCAGGCCTTCATCGACGATGTGCTGCGACGCAGCCTGGGCGTGCGCTATGTGCTGGTCGGCGACGACTTCCGCTTCGGCGCACGCCGCGCCGGCGATTACGCGATGCTCGATGCCGCCGGCGAGGCCCACGGCTTTGACGTGGCACGCATGATGAGCTACGAGGTGCACGGTCTGCGGGTGTCGAGTTCGGCAGTGCGCGAGGCGCTGGCCGCAGGTGACATGACCCAGACCGCCGTGCTGCTGGGCCGGCCCTATGCCATCAGCGGCCGGGTGACGCATGGCCGCAAGCTCGGCCGCACGCTGGGCTTTCGCACCCTGAACCTGCGCTTCCCCCATGCCCGGCCGGCGGCCAGCGGCATCTTCGTGGTCGAAATCCAGGGTTTGCAAGACCAGCCCAGCGCGCCGCCGCTGGCCGGTGTCGCCAGCCTGGGCGTGCGGCCGACGGTGGAAGACGCCGGCCGTGTGCTGCTGGAGGTGCACTGCCTGGACTGGCCGGCTGAACTGGGCAGCGACGGCGGCTACGGCCGGCGCATCAGCGTGCGCCTGCTGCACAAGCTGCACGACGAGCGCAAATACGACTCCCTGGACGCGCTGCAAGCCGGCATCACACAGGACACGGCCGACGCGCGGGCATGGTTCCAAACGCGCTGAGAGACCGAGAGGCCATCGGATCCAACATGAGCACCGAACAACACATCACCGACCTGGACGCCGGCAGCCTGTCGCGCGCCATCCACGCCCGCGAGTTCTCCTGCCGCGAGGTGATGACGGCCTACCTGGCGCGCATCCACCAACTCAACCCGCGCTTCAACGCCTTGGTCAACGTGGCCACGGACGCAGCGGTGCTGGCACAGTCCGACGCCTGCGATGCCGAGTTGTCCCGCGGCCAGTCACGCGGCTGGCTGCATGGTCAGCCGCAGGCGATCAAGGACACTGGCCATGCGATCGGCTTTCCCAGCACCTCTGGCAGCCCGCTGTTGAAGGACGTAGTGGCCACCCAGGACAGCCTGATGACCGCGCGCATGAAGGCCGCGGGCTGCATCGTCATCGCCAAGACCAACATGCCCGAATTGGGCCTGGGCTCACACAGCTTCAACGATCTCTTCGGCGTCACCTGCAATGCCTGGGACCCAGCGGTCAGCGCTGGCGGCAGCAGCGGCGGCGCGGCGGTGGCGCTGGCGCAGCGCCTGCTGCCGGTGGCCGACGGCTCGGATTTCATGGGTTCGCTGCGCAACCCGGCGGCCTGGAACCACGTCTTCGGCTTGCGGCCCAGCCAGGGCCGGGTGCCGTGGTGGCCGGCTGCCGACACCTGGGTGGCCCAATTGGCCACCGAGGGGCCGATGGCCCGCACGGTCAGCGATCTGGCCCGGCTGCTGTCCACCCAGGCCGGTCATGACCCGCGTGTGCCGCTGTCGATTGCCGAAGGCCCGCAAACCTTTGCCGTGCCCGGCGGCGCGGCGGCAGTGGCCGGCTTGCGCGGCCTGCGGGTGGGCTGGCTGGCTGACCTGCAAGGCCATCTGGCGATGGAGGCCGGGCTGCTGCCCGTCAACGAGCAGGCCTTGCAACGCCTGGCCGATGCCGGCGCCCAGGTTGAGCCGCTGGCGCTGGGCTTCAGCGCCGAGGCGCTGTGGGACGCCTGGCTGGTATGGCGGCGGGCCTTGGTCGCCCCCAAGGTGGCGGCGCTGCTGAAGCGGCCTGGTGCACGCGCACACATCAAGCCCGAGGCCTTGTGGGAGCACCGCCAGGCGATGGGACTGAGCTTCATGGACTTCATGGCCGCCAGTGAGGTGCGCACCGCTTTTCACCAGCACCTGCTCGGCCTGTTCAAGCGCTTTGACGTGCTGGCCTTGCCGGGCGCCCAGGTCTGGCCGTTTGCCATCGAACAGCGCTGGCCGCGCGAGATCGCCGGCCGCCGCATGGACACCTACCACCGCTGGATGGAGGTCACGCTGTACGCCACCTTCGCCGGCCTGCCGGCGATCAGTGTGCCGGCCGGTTTCCATCCCAATGGGCGCTGGCCGGCCGGCCTGCAACTGATCGGCCCGCCGCAGGGCGATGCGCCCCTGCTGCGACTGGCGGCCGGCTACGAGGCCGCTTCGGCGGATCTGCTGGCGCTGCGCCCGCCGGTGCTGCCGTAAGCGCGCACCGGAACCGCTGGCCGGCTCGACGCCGGCTGCAGGCGGCCCGGACCCCGGACCTGGCGCCGGAGGCCCGTCCAGGTTTCAAGATTGCGGCGCGGCACGGCTGGCCTTGACGCGGGCCGGTGCCTTGTCGCTGAAAGGCTGCGCCGCCTGGGCGGACTTGCCCGGCTTGGCCGACGCGTCGGCCGGCGTCGCCCGATCTGTCGCCGATCCGGCAGTGGCCTTCTTGCGGCTGGACGTTGCCGGGGCAGCGGTCGGCACATAGGATGCGCCCGCCACGGTCAAGCCTGCCTGTGAAAAGCGCTGGGCATGGGTCGGGCCCAGGCCGGAGACCCGGTCGACCAGGTCGGCCCAGTCCTTGAACGGCGCCTGTTGGCGGGCGCTGGTGATCTTGCCGGACAGCGCCGGCCCGATGCCTTTGATGGCTTCGAGTTCGGCCACGCTGGCCCGGTTGACATCGGTTGCGGCGGCAGCCAGGCTGGCGGTACTCATGGCCAGTGCGGCCAGGATGGCGGTGAAAAGTTGACGGATCATGATGCACTCCTTGCTGGGATCGGTTGAAGGTCTGTCGCGTTGGCCCGTCGACTTCGCGGCGGGTTGGAGCTGATTCTGGGCAGGCCGGGCAGCGTTGACACTCCCTCCGCAGTGGGTCGCGAAGAGGGCCCACCAAAGGACGATGCCCAAATTGGTTGGCCGTCTGTCTCGCGTCACATGTGAGCGCTTGCTACCCGTATTCGCTCGATACATTCTGCATATCACCGTCATTGCAGGTCTTGATCGTGCTGCTTTGGCACTCCAACCTAGGGAGTGCTAATATCGGTTGAACCAAATCTATTCAGGCCACTCACACTTACTCATGAAGCTGACATCGTCTTCCACCGCACTCTCCGTCCGCGATCCGTGGGCGCTGGTGCCTCCGCTCGGCAACCTGGACGCCTACATTTCGGCGGTCAACCGCCTGCCGATGCTGACGCAGGAAGAAGAGTCGCGGTTCGCCCGCAAGCTGCGCGACGAGGCCGATGTCGAGTCGGCCGGTCGGCTGGTGCTGTCGCACCTGCGCCTGGTGGTGTCGGTGTCGCGTCAGTACCTGGGTTACGGCCTGCCGCATGGTGACCTGATCCAGGAAGGCAATGTCGGCCTGATGAAGGCAGTCAAGCGCTTCGACCCCGACCAGGGTGTGCGTCTGGTCAGCTATGCGTTGCACTGGATCAAGGCCGAGATCCATGAGTACATCCTGCGCAACTGGCGCATGGTCAAGCTGGCCACCACCAAGGCCCAGCGCAAGCTGTTCTTCAACCTGCGCTCGATGAAGCAGCGGCTGAAGAGTGATCCGGCGGAAGGCCAGGCCGCCCGCGGCACCTTGTCGCCGTCCGAAGTCGAGAGCATGGCGCGGACGCTGAACGTCAAGCCGTCCGAGGTGCTGGAGATGGAAACCCGCTTGTCGGGTGGTGATGTGGCGCTGGAGCCGCAGACCGACGACAACGAGGACAGTTACGCGCCTATCGCCTACCTGGCCGACGATGCCGGCGAGCCCACCCGGGTGCTTGAGGCCCGCCGCCGCGATACGCTGGCCGGTGAAGGCTTGCTGCAGGCGCTGGAGGTGCTGGACGACCGCAGCCGCCGCATCGTCGAAGAGCGCTGGCTCAACGTCAACGACGACAGCTCGGGCGGCATGACGCTGCACGACCTGGCGGCCGAGTACGGCGTCAGCGCCGAGCGCATCCGCCAGATCGAAGTGGCGGCCATGAAGAAGATGCGCAAGGCCCTCGAGGCCGCCTGAGCCTCAGCTGGCCAGTGTCGATGCCGACGTCGGCACCGCACTCTCAGCCCTTCGCTTCTTTCAGCAACAGCTTCAGGTCATCGGTCAGCGCCTGCGCGCCGGTGCCGTAGCGGGTGAACAGCCGCACCTTGCCGTTGACATCAAAGACATACGAGCCGGCGGTGTGGTCCACGGTGTAGCTGCCGGCGGTCTTGCCTTCGTTCTTGGCGAAGAAGACCTTGAACTCCTTGGCCGCCGCCAGCGTCTGCTCGGGTGTGCCGCGCAAGCCGAGCATGTCGGGCCCGAAGCTGCCGACATAGGCTTTCAACAACTCGGGCGTGTCGCGCTCCGGGTCCACGGTGACAAAAATGCCCTGCACCCGCGCGCCATCTGCGCCCAGTGAGCGCTTGACCTCGGCCAGCTCGGCCATGGTCGTCGGGCAGACATCCGGACACTGGGTGTAACCGAAGAACACCACCACCAGCTTGCCCTTGAACTCGGCCAGCGTGCGCGGCTGACCATCGGCGTCGGACAAGGCCAGCGTGCGGGCGTATTCGGCACCGGTGATGTCGATGCCCTTGAAGCTGGGCTTGTCTGCGCTGCCCGGCAGCTTGCCGTCACAGCCGGCGAGCGCAACCGCGGCGGCCAGCGCCAGCAGCGCGCGGCGGGATAACAAGTTCATTTCAGTTGCTCCATGGCGCCAAACGGCACCCGGGTAGAGCGAATCCGCGGCCAGCGAGTGGCCGCCGCGGAACCGGCTGTGCCGGGCCGCCGGGGGCCGCCCCCCTGGGGGGGGAGCGCCGCAGGCGCTACGGGGGGGGTCATTTCAGCCATGGCATCAGGTAATGGTCGATCAGCAACGCCGCGAACAACAGCGACAGGTGCCAGAGTGAGAAACGGAAGGTCTTGCGCGCCAGCTCGTCACTGTAGTCGCGCCACAGCAGCCAGCCGTAGGCGATGAAGCCGCCGCCCAGCACGATGGCCGCCGCCAGGTACAGCCAGCTGCTCATGCCGATGATGAAGGGCAGCAGCGTGGCGGCGAAGAGCACCAGGGTATAGAGCAGCACATTGAGCCGGGTGAAATCTGAACCGTGGGTGACCGGCAGCATCGGCAGGCCGGCGCGGCGGTAGTCTTCCACCCGGTACAGCGCCAGCGCCCAGAAATGCGGCGGCGTCCACAGGAAGATGATCAGGCACATCACCAGCGCCTCGGGGCCGACGTCGTTGCGCATCGCCGCCCAGCCCAGCACCGGCGGCATCGCGCCCGAGGCGCCGCCGATGACGATGTTCTGCGGCGTCAGCGGCTTGAGCACCACGGTGTAGATCACCGCGTAGCCGACGAAGGTAGCGAAGGTCAGCCACATCGTCAGCGGATTGACCCACCAGAACAACACCGCACTGCCCAGTAGGCAGAGCACGGCCGAGAAGAGCAGGGCTTGGGCGCTGCTGAGCTGGCCCTTGGCGGTGGGCCGCCAGGCGGTGCGCGCCATCTTGCTGTCGATCACCTGCTCGACCAGGCAATTGAAGGCGGCGGCGGCGCTGGCCACCAGCCAGATGCCCACGGTGGCCGGCAAGACCAAGCCCAGGCTGGGCCAGCCGGGCTCGGCCATCAGCATGCCGATGACCGCGCAGAAGACGATCAGCTGCACCACCCGCGGCTTGGTCAGCGCCATGTACTGGCGCCAGCGGCTGGCCGCGGCGGTGGGGGAAGCGATCAAGGCAGTCATGGAGAACTCGGGATTCTAGGCAGTGCGGACAGTGGCAACCGCTGCGAGCGGCGCGGCCGCACCCAGGAGAGCCGCAGCGCGGCTGCGCGCCCACAGCGAGGTCAGCAAGCCCACCAGGGCTGCGGCGCCGGCGCTGTGCGCCAGCGCGGCGACGATCGGCCAGCCCAGCACCACGTTGGACAGGCCGCTGGCCAGCTGCCAGGCCAACAGCGCGGCCAGCGCCAGCGCGTAGCGCCGGGCCGCCGGGTCGGGATCGCGCCACAACCGCCAGGCCAGCGCCAGCACGGCGGCCGTTACCGCCACCGCCATCAGCCGGTGCGCCATGTGGATGGCCACCAGGGCCTCAAACGGCAGGTAGCCGCCATGGCCGGCACGGCCCAGTTCGCGCAGCAGCGTGAAGCCGTGCCCGGCGTCCATCGCCGGCCACCACTGGCCGTTGCAAGTGGGAAAGCCGCTGCAGGCCAGCACCGCGTAATTGGTGCTGACCCAGCCGCCGAGGGCAATCTGCAGCGTCACCAGGCTCAGCACTGCCAGCACCCCCGCCGGCGCGTCGCGCCAGCGCAATCGCGCCAGCGGCCGGTTGGCGAAGGATTCATGTTGCAGCACCAGCAGCGCCAGCAGCAGCATGGCACCCAGCAGGTGCAGCGTGACCACCGCCGGGTAGAGCTTGAGCGTAACGGTGTACTTGCCAAACAAGCCTTGCACGATGACCCACACCAGGGTCAGCGTGGCCCACCAGGGCGAGTGCGGCAGCTGCTTGCGGGCACGCCAGCTGATCGCCGCCGACACCAGGATCAGCGCGCCGACGGTCATCGCCAGGTAGCGGTGCAGCATCTCTATCCAGGCCTTGGCCACGGTCACCGGGCCGGTGGGCAAGGCCGATTGCGCGGCATGGATGTCGGCCTTGGCGCCGAAGGGGCTGGCCTCGCCATAACAGCCGGGCCAGTCGGGACAGCCCAGGCCCGAGTCGGTGAGCCGCGTGAAGGAGCCGAAGACGATCAGGTCGAAGGTGAGGAACAGCGTGATCACCGTCAAGGCGGCCAGCTGCTTGGACAGCGAAGCGCCGCGATGACGCAGCCACCACCAGGACAGCGGCACCAGCGCCACCCCGACGGCCAGCAGCAGCAGCCGCAGCGTCGGGCTCAGGTCGACCAGGGGTTGCATGCGCGTGCTCAGGGCTTGGCCGGCTCGGGCAGGGGCTGGTAACCCGGCTGGTCCCAGAACGCCGAACCGCGCAGCAGGCGGTCGATGTCGCGCTTGAGCTTGGCCGGTTCTGCATTGACCGGCGCCCGCATCATCCACTCACCCAGTGGATCGACGATGTACAGATGGTCCTCGAGCCGCTGCCCCGCCGCGGGCTTGAGCCAGGCTGCCGCGTCAGCGCGGGGCAGGCGCACGATGTTCATGCCGGGCGCTGCCTCCAGCGCCTGCTGCAGCGCGGGTGACAAGGGCGCGTCGTCGATCACCAGCCACAGCTTGTCGATGCGATCACGCTCGCGGCCGGTCATGTCGCGCAACTGGCGCTGCATGTACAGGTGCTGCTCGCAGGCCGCGTCACAGGCGCCACCGTCCACCACCACCAGCAGCCATTGGCCGACGAAGCTGCGCAGCGGCCGCTGCTGGCCGTCCAGCGTGCGGGCCATGACAGCAGGGATCGCCACCGTGGGCTGGATCAGGGCGGCGTAGGCCGTGCCGCCGCCACTGGGCCGGGCGACGTAGTACATGTAGTAACTGGCGATCACCGGCGAGGCGCAGACCAGCAGCACTGCCAGCATCTTCCAGCGGCCACTGCTGCGCTGGCGCGCCAGCGCCTGCTGCGGTTGGGGCAGCGTGTGCACGGTCAGGCCCAGGGGCTCGGAAGGATCGCTCATGGGGGATGGGAGGAGGAGGAGGAAGTCGAAGATGAAAAACGCGGCCGCAAGACCTGGAACCACAGCGTGAGGCCCAGCACCAGCGCGCACAGCGCAAACCACTGGAAGGCATAGCCGTAGTGCTTGGCCACGTCCACCGCCACTTGCGGCCACTGGCGCTGCAGGCCGTCATCGGCCGGATCCGCAACGCCTGTTTGGCGGTCGGCCTGCGCTGCAGCCGTCTGCAGCACCGACCAGGGCCGCAGCGCCACGCCGATCTCGCGTGAATACGCTGCCAGGTCGATATTTTGACGGATCGGCCCCTGCTCGGCATCGGTCAGCGAGAACAGCTTGGACGGCGACGGGGCCAATCGGCCGCTGATCAAGAGCGCCCCCGGCTGCGCCGGCAGCGGCGCGAGCCGAGTGCGGTCGATGAAGTCGCGCGGCGTCCAGCCGCGCTGCACCAGGACCGCGTCGCCACTGGGCAGGCGCAGCGGCGTCAGCACATAAAAGCCCTGGCGCGCATTCATCTGCCGGTTGTCCAGGTACAGAGTGTGTTCGGTCAGCCAGCGGCCACGCAACTGGACCGGCCGGTCGTACTGGGCCTGGGCCGCTGTCGCGTCGCCAGGCAGTTCGGCCGGGCTCAAAGGCGGCAGCGCGGCACGCGCCTGCAGCCGGGCCTGGAGATCGAGCTTCTGTTGGGCGCGGTCGAGTTGCCAGAAGCCGAGGCGGGCGGTGCCCAGCGCAGCCAGCAAGGCCGCCACCAGCACCAGCATGCGACGGCGTGATGCCCCGCGCGTCAGCAAGGCATGCTCCGCACCGGATAATCCCCGCGCATGAAAACCGTGATCGTCATCAGTCTGATCCTGGTGCTGGCCTCGCTGGCCGGCGCCGGGCTGTTCATGCTGCGCAAAGGCGGCCACACCGACAGCCGCGACACGCGCATGGCCCGCGCCCTGGCGCTGCGGGTGGGGCTGTCGATCGTGCTGTTCCTGTTTGTGCTGCTGAGCTGGGCCATGGGCTGGATCCAGCCTACCGGGCTGCCCACCGGGCAGTGAGCGCCGCAAGTACAAACGCCACCCGAGGCGGCGTCTGCAGATGGGCCGCGCCCTTGACCTGAGGCTATCGGGCGGGTTGCAGCGAAGCTCAGAGCCAGTACACCAGGAAGTACAGGCCCAGCCACACCACGTCGACGAAGTGCCAGTACCAGGCCGCGCCTTCAAAACCGAAGTGCCGCTCGGGTGTGAAGTGGCCCTTCTGCAGGCGCAGCGTGATGAACAACAGCATCAACATGCCGATGAACACGTGGAAACCGTGGAAACCGGTGAGCATGAAGAAGGTGGAACCGAAGATGCCCGAGCTGAGCTTGAGGTTCAGGTCACGGTAGGCGTGCATGTATTCATAGGACTGGACGCCGATGAAGGTCATGCCCAGTACGACGGTGATCCACATCCAGGCGATGGTCTTGGCGCGGTTGCCAGCGATCAGTGCATGGTGGGCGATGGTCAGCGTCAGGCCCGAGGTCAGCAGGATGGCCGTGTTAATGGTTGGCAGCGGCCAGGGACCCATGGTGGCAAAGGGCTCCACCGTGCCGGCAGGCGATGCGGTGTAACCCGGGCCGGCGCTGGGCCAGATGGCCTTGAAGTCGGGCCACAGAATCTGCGCATCCAGGCTGCCCAGGCCGGGCAGGCTGTACGCCCGCGCCCAGTACAGCGCGCCGAAAAAGGCGGCGAAGAACATCACTTCCGAGAAGATGAACCAGCTCATGCTCCAGCGGAACGAGACGTCGATGCGCTCGGAGTACAAGCCGCTTTCGCTCTCGTTGATGGCCTGCTTGAACCAGACGAACAAGGTGCTCAGCAGGATCACCATGCCCAGCAGCAGCGAGTAAGCGCCCCAGGCATGGTCGTTGATCCACTGGCCAGCGCCGAGGATGACGAAGAACAAACCGAGCGCCGCCAACGCCGGATATGACGAGGGGCTGGGTATGAAGTAATACGGGGTGACCCCGGTGGGCGTCGCTGCGGACATCTTGTGTGTTCTCCTCGAAACCTTGAGTACCTGAAAATTCTTGTCGGGGGTGTCAGGCGGCTATACCGCTGCCCACCACCCATTGCACCAGCAGCACCAGGGCGGCAACAAACAACGCCGCGCCGATGAAACCGGCAATGATCACATGCACCGGGTTGAGCTTGGACACGTCCTGCGCATGGTCGGCAGCACGCCGTACGCCGAAAAATGACCAGGCCACCGCCCGCATGGTTTGCAGGAAGCCGGGTTTGTCCGGCGCACCGGACGGCCGCTCTGTCATGAGGGCGCCCCGGTGGTAGCCGCCTTGGCCGGCACGGCGGGCTGGGACTGGGTGGCGATCAACTTGCCGGGCACCTCGAAGAAGGTGTACGACAAGGTGATGGTGGTCACGTCCTTGGGCAGCTTGGGGTCGATGTAGAAGACCACCGGCCACTCCTTGCTCTCGCCAGGTTGCAACTCATACTCGTTGAAACAAAAACACTCCAGCTTGTTGAAGTGCGCGCTGGCCTGCATCGGCGCGTAGCTGGGAATCGCCTGCGCCGCCATGGCGCGGTTCTGCACGTTGCGGAAGCTGTACATCACCGTGGCGAGCTCACCCGGATGCACCTGGACCGAACGCATTGCCGGCTTGAACTCCCAGGGCCCGTTGGCATTGGCGTCGAACTCGACAGTGATGCTGCGCGAGGTGTCGATCTGGGTATTGGCCCTGCGTGCGCCGGCGGCCGACAGGCCGCTGGAGGTGACGCGTTCGCTGATCGACAGCACGTTGATGCCCAAGGCATCGCAGATCGTGCGGTACATCGGTACCAGCGCATAGCCGAAGCCGAACATCGCGAGCGCGATCACCGCCAGCTTGGCCAGCATGCGGCGGTTGTCTGAGAGCAGGGAGGGCAAGGCCATGGCAGGGCAGACGCCTCTTCAGCGCCCGAAAAAGACCAGTTTGACGACGAATCCGACGAAGAACACCAGCGCCACCGAGGCCAGCACCAAGGCCAGGTTCCGGTTGGACTTGCGCTGCTGATCGGACAGTTGGCTCATCTCGGTACCGCCCAGCCGTTCCGAAGGAACTGAACGTCGCCACGGGGGGCCGCGATCGAAGTGAGCGTGGTGGCGCAATTCAGCATCTCGCTTCAGGCGATCACTTTGGTGGCACTGGCGTTGAGCTTGGGCGGCGTCTCAAAGCTGTGGTAAGGCGCCGGCGACGGCAGTTCCCACTCCAGACCTTCAGCGCCTTCCCACGGCTTCTGCGGCGCCTTTTCACCCTTGCCGCGCATCATCGGCACGACGACAAACAGGAAGAAGTACACCTGCGCCAGACCGAAGGCAAAGGCGCCCACCGAGGCGATGGCGTTGAAGTCGGCGAACTGCATTGGGTAATCGGCATAACGTCGCGGCATGCCAGCCAGGCCGAGGAAGTGCATCGGGAAGAAGGTGATGTTGAAGGAGATCAACGACCACCAGAAGTGCAGCTTGCCGCGGAATTCGGAGTACATCACCCCGGTCCACTTCGGGCCCCAGTAATAAACGCCGGCAAACAGCGCGTACAGCGAACCGGCCACCAGCACGTAGTGGAAGTGCGCCACCACGTAATAGGTGTCCTGCAACTGGGTGTCGATCGGTGCCATCGCCAGGATCAGGCCGGTGAAGCCGCCCATGGTGAACACGAAAATGAAACCCACGGCCCACAGCATCGGCGTCTCGAAGGTCATCGAGCCGCGCCACATGGTCGCGACCCAGTTGAAGATCTTCACGCCGGTGGGCACCGCGATCAGCATGGTCGCGTACATGAAGAACAACTGGCCGGTCACCGGCATGCCGGTGGCATACATGTGGTGGGCCCAGACGATGAACGACAGGATGGCGATTGACGCCGTGGCATAGACCATCGAGGTGTAGCCGAACAGCCGCTTGCGGGCGAAGGTCGGAATGATCGCGCTGACGATGCCAAACGCCGGCAAGATCATGATGTAGACCTCGGGGTGGCCGAAGAACCAGAAGATGTGTTGGTACATCACCGGGTCACCCCCACCGGCGGCATTGAAGAAGCTGGTGCCGAAATGGCGATCGGTCAGCGTCATGGTGATGGCGCCGGCGAGTACCGGCATCACCGCGATCAGCAGGTAGGCGGTGATCAGCCAGGTCCAGCAGAAGAGCGGCATCTTCATCAGCGTCATGCCGGGCGCGCGCATGTTCAGGATGGTGACGATGATGTTGATCGAACCCATGATCGACGACGCGCCCATGAGGTGCATCGCAAAAATCGCGGCGTCCATCGACGGGCCCATCTGCAGCGTCAACGGCGCGTACAGCGTCCAGCCGGCTGCCGGCGCGCCGCCGGGCATGAAGAACGAGCCAGCCAGCATCAGGGCGGCCGGGATCAACAGCCAGAAGCTGAAGTTGTTCATGCGGGCGAAAGCCATGTCGGCTGCGCCCACCTGCAACGGGATCATCCAGTTCGCAAAGCCGACAAAGGCCGGCATGATCGCGCCGAACACCATGATCAGTCCGTGCATCGTGGTGAACGAGTTGAACAGTTCGGGGTTGAAGAACTGCAGGCCGGGCTGGAACAACTCGGCGCGGATGCACAGCGCCAGCACGCCGCCGACCATCAGCATGGTGAACGAAAACAACAGGTACATCGTGCCGATGTCCTTGTGGTTCGTCGCGAACACCCAGCGCCGCCAGCCCTTCAGCGGGCCGTGGTCATCATGGTGGTCATCGTGGGCGTGGTCGTGCGACCCGGGGTGGAGGACGGCGCTCATCAGAGGTGCCTTTCAGCGGTCAGTTCTGGCGAATTCGGGAAAGAAGCGGATCACTTGCGCGCGGCGAGGATGTCGGCGGGCTGCACGATCTGGCCGGTCTTGTTCGACCAGCTGTTCTTGGTGTAGGTGATGACAGCGGCGATCTCGGTGTCCGACAGCGACTTCCAAGACGGCATCGCACCGTTGGCCGCGCCGTTGAGCAGGATGGCGATCTGCTTGGCATGGTCGGCATCGGTGACGATGGCCGAACCGTCCACCGGCTTGATCGGGCCGACACCCTTGCCGTCGGCCCTGTGGCAGACGACGCAGTTAGCCGCAAAAACCTTCTCGCCGCGGGCGATCAGCGCCGGCAGCTCCCAGACCTTGGTCGGATCGTCGGCCTTGGCGGCCATTTCCTTCTTCTTGCCGTCGACCCACTTGGTGTAGTCCTCGGCCGACACCACCTTGACGTGGATAGGCATGTAGGCGTGTTCCTTGCCGCACAGCTCGACGCACTGGCCATAGAAGTCGCCGATCTGCTCCGCACGGAACCAGGTGTCGCGCACAAAGCCCGGAATCGCATCCTGCTTGACCGCGAAGGCCGGCACCATCCACGAATGGATCACGTCGTTGGCGGTGGTGATGATGCGGATCTTCTTGTTGACCGGCACCACCATCGGGTTGTCGACCTTGAGCAGATAGTTGTCGCCTGCGGGCTTGCCGGCGTCGGACATCTTGCGGTGCTCAAGATCGAGGGTGGCGACAAAGCCGATGCCCTCGCCTTCGCCCTTGATGTAG